>CAMDCH010000065.1:0-11223 GCA_945889655.1 bacterium HR33 | reverse complement strand
TTCGACTGGGCGACGGGGCGGGGGGGGAGATCGGAATCCTTCAAAGGCTCCGTCACGGGTTACAGGTTGTGGGTGGCGGGTGACGGGGTGGCTTCCACAACCCACAACCCGCAACCCATCACCCTAGTAGTCAACGGGCCGGAGATAGTACTCACCAATAGCGGTCTGACTGACCATAGCGACGGTCGGCAGCCGTCTCTTCCAGTGTGTGCTCTCCAGCCGCGTCCGCACCAGCTCGATCTCCCCGGCCGTGAATCCCCGGTCGAGAATCTCCTCCGGCTTGAAGCCCAGGAGCAGGGAGTGGAGGATGAGATCGGCCTTGGGATAGGTGATGCCGAAGTCGCCCTCGTCGGTCTGGCCGTGGATCAGGTCTGCCGTCGCCGGCTTGCTGACGATTGCCTCGGGCACGCCGACGTGCCGCGCGAGTGACCAGACCTGCGTCTTGAAGAGATCGCCGAGCGGGTTCACCGGCGGCGCGTCGTCCGCGTGCCAGGTGAAATAGCCGAGCAGCCGTTCGGACTTGTTGCCGGTGCCGAGCGGGATGGCACCATAGCGAGCCGAGAGGTCGAACAGCGCGATCATTCTTTCCCGCGCCATCACGTTCGCCTTGCGGCTGTCACTTGCCTGCGGGTCCACGGCCTTGAGATAGCCGTCCACCGCCGCGGTGATGTCCACCGTCACGCACTCGATGCCGAGCTTGTCAACCACGAGCTGCGCGTGGTCCATGCTCTCCTTGCTCGAGGTGCGATACGGCAGCCGGACGGCGATCACGTTCTCGCGTCCGAGCGCTTCGACCGCGAGGAAGGTCGTGAGTGCCGAGTCCACCCCGCCCGACAGCCCGACGATCCCCTTCTGAAATTTCCGCCGCAGCACGACTTCGTCGTGCAGGAAACTCACGAGCCAATGACGGAGAAGATCCGGGTCCATCCCGAGTTCGTCTTCATTCCCGGTGTTCCGGGCACGACCTTGGGGAAGCGGGAAGGGGGAAGCGGGAAGCGCACTACTGCCCTTTCTGCGGGCACCGTTTGTCGCCGGATCAAACGGAACTGTTTCACTTTTCCCGCTTCCCGCCTCCCGTTTCCCCAGGCTCTGGGAAATGTGCGGGAGCACGAGCTCGAGGTCGGACAGGAGCGGTGAGTCCGCCCGGGCGCGAGTGATCTCCGAGGGATCGATGTCCACGGAGATGATTCCTTCCTCGAACAGCGGCGCACGGGTCACGACGTCGCCCGCCGGCCCAATGACGGCCGATCCTCCCGGGAAACCCTTCCCGCCTTCGAAGCCCACGAGATTCGCGTGCAGCACGTACACCCCGTGCTCTTCGGCCATGCCCCGCAGCAGCCGCTCCCAGCGGATCACGCTCGCAGGCAAACGTGCACCGTCTTCGGTGGCGCCGGTGCCGCGGGCCGGGGCCGCGCTCGGCACGATGATGATCTGCGCGCCGTTCACGGCGGCTATCGTGCCCGACAGCGAATGCCAGGCGTCCTCGCAGATAAGGATCGCCGCCTTCGTTCCCCAGCCCGTCTCGAATGCCATGATCTCGTGGCCGCGGTCGACAAAGCGTTCTTCGTCGAACACGCCGTAGGTCGGCAGGAAAACCTTCCGGTGCACATGCCGCACCGCGCCCTTCTTGCCGAGCGTGGCGTAGAGGCAGGAATTGAAGAAACGGTTCTGGAATACTTCGTAGAACCCGACCGCCACATCGATGGGGCGGGAATTGGAAGCGGCGTGAAGTGCCTGCAGGTCTTCGAAGAGCGTTCCGGCGGTCACAGCCACGTCCCGTATGCCGCCTTCGACGAAGTAGCCGGAGGTAGAGGCCTCGGGGGTCACGAGCAGCTTGATCGCGTCGTCCTTGGCACTCACTTGGGCAATCGCCGCGCCGATCCGGTCCACATTGGCGTGGTATTCGCCCTTTTGTGGACGCATCTGCGCTATAGCGACTCTAACCAATGCCATAGCGGAGAATATAGTGATTGCGCTGATACACGCTGATTGCGCTGATCCGTTCCGTGCATGGAGCAGATCAGCGTCAATCAGCGAGCATCAGCGCGATCAGCGGCGCACGGTCAGCTGCGAATACCCGATCCCATCAGGAGCATTCCCCGTATCCATACGGCCCGTGATCGTCCGGGTCGCCAGATCGATCTCGGCTACTTTGCCCAGCCCCTGCAGTGCTACGTATACGTACTTCCCGCCGCGGTCCATGATGATCCCCTCGGGAGCCGCCTGGCCCGCAAACTCCGCGGTCGCCAGCACGCCATCCGCGGGAACGTCCAGCACACCGGTCTCATTGAGCGATGCCGCATCGTAGAAATGGATCTTCGAAGTCTGCGGATCGCAGACCACCGCGACCTTTCCGTCAGGCGTCACTGCCATCCGGTAGGGAAACCCGAACCCGGGATACGACTTTGCCACCGTGCCGGTCTTCGTATCGATCACGGTGACGGTCTTAACGCGATTGCTTCCGACCCAGACCCGTGAACCATCAGGCGACACAGCCATGCCCTCGTTCCCCGCCGCGCCTTGCACAGTCGTTACGTACTTCCTGCCCGCGATATCCAGCTCACTCACGGTCCCGTCGCCGATATTGGCGGTCCAGGCGCGCTTCCCATCACTCGTCAGTGCGACCATGTGCGACCCGCCACCATTGGTTGGAATGACCGTCTCCACCTGTCCGGTCGCGAAGTTCACCAGCACCAGGTTGCGGGATGCCTCGGACGTCACCACCAGCGTCGCATCGCCGGGGAGAAACGCGGAGCTATGTGGCCGCTGGTAGGAGCCGAGGTCGATCGTCCGCGCCACGGTTGCGGTCGTTACGTCGATAACAGTCAGGCTGTTCCCCGGGGCGCCGCGCACCCCGTAGTTGCTGATCACAGCCCACCGCCCGTCGTGCGAAACCGCGACTTCGTGCGGACCCGCCCCCGTCGGCAGCGTGGCGATCGTCTTCCGGGTCGCGATGTCGATGATGCTCGCAGTGTTGTCCCGCATGTTGGCCACGATCAGCGTCCCGTTCCCCGCTTTGCCCGGGAGACGGTCACCCCGAGCGTTAGCGAGGGGCACACTCAGCATCAACGCTAGCAGAAACATGGGTTCTCCGGAGTGGGGAATACGAATTGAGCATCTATTGCTAGATGCTCAAGTACCTGCAGCGGTCGCCGGAAAAAGCCAACCCCGGGCGCAAGCCCGGGGTCGGGGACAGGGGTGTGGTCAGCGCGCCATGCTGTCTATAGGAACGGGGATGGGGACCGACGGCCGCACATTCTGCTCCCCACCGATCCACTTGCCGACCAGCACGGACGCCCCCAGCAGAACCACGAACGCCCCCCACCGCATCAGCGTCCTCTTGAGATTGGGCCGGAGCCGCGCGCGCAGCTCCACGTTCTCGCGCCGGAGCTGGTTTTTCTCCGCCGCCTTCTGGACCGCCAGCGCCAGGTGGCTCATGTCCACCGGCTTCGTGAGGAAATTCTCGGCACCGAGCCGCATCGCCTCGACCGCCGTCTCCACTTCGCCGTATCCCGTGAGCATCAGGACCGTGGCGTTCTGGCGCCGCAGGGTCTCGAGGACTTCCAGGCCGGAAATGTCGGGAAGCTTGAGATCCAGCACGGTGACATCGGGCTTGACGCGCTCGAACGTCGCGATCCCGCCCCGGCCCGTATCGGCCCGGTGGACCTCGTGTCCGATTTTCTCGAAATAGTCACCGAGCGATCGAAGGATCGCCGGTTCATCATCGACCAGGAGGACGCGATAACGTGGTGCCAAGCCGTGCCTTTCGATTGGCCTCTCCCCCCAACCCCCTCTCCTCTGGAGAGGGGGCAGGAGGTAAGGTGGCACTATTCTAGAACAGTTCGGCCTGCTCCCGCAACATCGTCGGCTCTACCGGCTCCATTCCAAGCAGCTTTTGCATCTCCCGGGCGCTCGCCGGGGCATGCGACTGGAACTGGTTGCTGAAGTAGCCGAACACCGTGGGCACCCGCGAAGCGAGGATCTGGAGCGCTTCCGCCCAGACACCCATTTCCCGCGTGCGGTCTACCGGCGTCCGGACCGGATCGGCCGGCCGCCGGCCAGATCCGCTCCACCGGATGTAGGAGAAATCGGAAGTGGGTTCCAGGACCAGGTCGAGCACCACGCCCCGTTTGATCCAGCGGCCTTCGGCCAAGGCCAGTGCCACGTTCTGCTCCCGCAGCCGGTCGAGCACCTCCGGAGTCAGCCACTGGGGCTGGCGGAACTCGATCGCCCAGCGGAATTCAGCCGGCAACGACCGCAGGAAGGTGAACAGGGCCGCCCGGGTCGCGTCGGTCGCCCGGAAGTCAGGGCTCATCTGGATGAGAAGGGGACCGAGCTTGTCGCCCAGGCCGGCGGCCCGGTTCAGGAATCGCGCGAGGCGCTGGTCCACTTCGACAAACCGCTTCTCGTGGGTGATCTCCTGCGGGACCTTCAGCGCAAAGACGAACCCCGCCGGGACCGCGTCCCGCCACGCGGCAACCACGGGCTCGGCGGGAATCGCATAGAAAGTGGAATCGAGCTCGACCGTGGGGAACGCCCGCGCGTAGAGCGACAGCAGGTCCGCGCGGCGGGCGCTGTGCGGATAGAACGGACCCATCCACCCGGGATAGTCCCACCCCTGGGTGCCGAGCAGCACCTGCCCGGTCATCAGGGCGCTTCCACCGCCGAGCGGTCCCAGTACATCCGCATCTCGCTGATCTTCTCTCCGTCGCCCGCCGTTTCGCAGAACACCGCGCCGCTGATCTGCATCCACTCGCCGGTCTTCACTCGGCGGAAGCTGCAGGTAAACTCCCCGGCGAACCACGTTCCGACGGTGAAGATCTCGCCCATGCGGAACGCGATCACCGCCTGCTCCTCGGGGATGTCACGCCAGTAGTGCGCAATGGCATCTCTGCCATGGAGGGGTGGGTCGAACGCATAAGGAATGAACACGGCATTCTCGGTAAACACCGCGGCCATGCCCGCGGGCTTCCCCGCCTCCCAGGCGTTGCCGAATGCCTCGAAAAGCTGCTCGAACTTTCGCCGATCAGGTACCTGGGGCTGAATGCCGCCGATGCTGGGCTGTGCCATAGACGAAGCATAGACTCCCGCCCCATTTCGACGCTACCTGTGAGGTGCGAGGTGCGAGGTGTGAGGGAACTGCGCCATTCTGTCCGCTTAGAGCTTGTCCGCAACCGGCGCCAAACTCCAAATCACTCGCACCTCACCCCTCGCACCTCGCACCTCCTACAGTATCTTGACGCAGGCGAGGAACCCCTGGAGATCCCGAGATGAGCGACTCGAGCGTCACGGTAGCTGTCGTCGGCATGGGAGAAATCGGGCGCGGCTGGGCTGCGCTGTGCGTCGCTGCCGGTTGGCCCGTGTGGGTTTTCGACCACGAAGAAAGGTCCACCCAGAGCGCCGTCGCCGAAATCGGCGAACGCGCCCGCCGGCTCGTGGGCCTCGACCGCGCCAACTACCAGGACGTCGAAGACGGCATCCGCTCCCTCCGCGTCGGCCGCAGCCTCCTCCACGCCTGCGGCGACGCACAATGGATCATCGAGTCGGTGCAGGAAGATCTCATCACCAAGCAGAAACTCTTCGAATCGTTCGAATCAGTCGCGCCGGCCGCCCGCTTCGTCACCAGCTCCACCAGCACGCTGCTCCCCAAGGACATCGCCGCACGCTGCCGCCGGCCGGATCGCGTCGTGGTGGCGCATCCGATGAACCCGCCGGAGCTGATCCCGCTCGTGGAGCTCGTTCCGGGACCGCAGGCAGAGGTCGCCCAGCTCGAAGTCCTCAAGGGATGGCTCCGCGCGCTCGGACGGATTCCCGTCACCATCCGGAAGCCGGTGCCCGGCAACATCGCGGGACGGATGGAGGCGGCGGTCTGGAGAGAAGCGATCGACCTCGTGCTGAACGGCGTCATCGACGTGGACGACCTCGATCGCGCCGTGTCAGTCGGACCCGCGCTCGCCTGGGCCGCCGCCGGGCCACACCTGGGATACCTGCTGGCCGCGGGGAAGGGGAACGCGACGGGTTTCCTGCAGCAGCTAATAGGACTCTACGAGCCGCTCTGGGCCGGCCTCTCAACCTGGTCGAAACTCGAGCCGGAGAAGCAGAAGCAGATCGTCAGCGCGATCGAGCGCACCTACCATGGACAGGTGGAGCAGATTCGGATGGCACGGGACCGAAGGCTGGCGGGGATACTGCGGGGGATGGAGCAGGCGAGGCAGGGATGAGTCGGGATCAGGGATGAGGGATTGGGGATTAGCGTCTTGGACTTCAGCTCGCGGGCCCCTAATCCCTAGTCCCTAGAAATACGTCGCCACCGAGAACATCAGGCTGGCGGCGTCTCCCCGGTTGTTGAACCGGTCCCGCCGGATGCCGCGGACGTAATCCCACTTGATCGCCGTGTCCTCGGTCGGATGGAAGGTGACTCCCAGAGACAGACGGTGATCGCTGTCACCGGTGAGACGCGTGTCGTAGTCCACCAGGTCCACCCGCGCCCCCGCTGCAAACCGCGACGAACGCATCGTCCGCACCCACCCGCGCCCGAACGACCTCACCGCCTGGAAGTAGAACCCCTGCTGGCGCTCGGCGTAGAGTCCAACAAGACCTTTGGGAATGCCGATACGCGCGGTGACCGCCTCGCCCTGGAGCTTGAAACCCGCGATCGCCGCCTGCGCATCCGCGACCATGATCGTGAGATTGTGACGGTCGCTCACCACCAGGCCGTCGGAGCGGAAGACGTTCCATGCGCCATGATGCGCCGAAAAGCCCAGCTCCATTCCCGCGCGCGGGCTGAATGAAACGCGCCCCACGAATGCCGGCGAGGAGTTGTTGTCCTCCACGTTGTCCCGGCCCAAGGCGATGCGCGTCCCGTCCGACGACCGCTCTATGAGGCCCTCGTTGAACCCGTTCACCGCGTACAGCTCGTAGGAGACGCGCCCGGCGCCGCCCGCGCCGAACGATCCAAAGGCACCGACGCCCGGCTCCGACAGCGCCACGCCGATGATATCCGTGGACACCAGCGGCCGGTCCGTGAACTCGTTGCGCGGGCTGTCGTGCGAGAGATTGAACTTGCCGAGTGGCGAGAGCAGCATCCCGGCACGCAGCGAGAAGGCCTGGTGGATGCCCAGGTCTATGGCGGCGTACTCCAGCCGGATCTCCTCCACGCCGTCCTCGAACTCCAGCTCCGCCCCGATCCGCACGAAGTCGCTCACCGACGTGGCCGTGAACAGGTTCCACCGCTTCGCCGAGAATCCCGCTTCTTCGGTGACACCGTCTTCCCGCTCGAGCCGCGCATGCGCTTCCGCATACCCACCGATGGCGGTGCGTCCCAGCAGCTTCGTCAGGTACGGACGATCGAACTGGCCGTCGCCAACCAGCACTCGACGCGTGGTGTCCTGCACGACGATGGAGTCCTGCGCCGCGACAGCCGGCGGCATGAGCAACGCAAGCGTTAGCAGTATCAGCGGCAGTTTCAGCGCCACTCTCAGCGAGATCAGCGGCCCCAGTTTCAGCGACATCATGTGGCGATCACCAGCTCGCCCTCGGAAGAGACCGTCACCGGAAAGCGGCGCAGCGGCTGCATCGCGGGGCCTTGCAGCACCGCGCCACCCCGGTCGAACGTCGAGCCATGGCAGGGGCACCGCAGCTCGGCGCCTTCGATGTTCACCGTGCACTGGAGGTGCGTACAGACGGAAGAGAGCGCAGCGTACTCGCCGTTCGCGCTGGCCAGTACGTAGACCAGGTCCTCGGATCCCGCCGGCCGGAGCTTGAGATAGCCCTCCGCGGAACCGAGCTGCGGATAGTCGCGCAGCACCAGACGGATCTCGCCGTTCACCGGCGTCACCGGAGTGACCACGAACGACGCGCACCCGGGCAATGCCGCTGTAGCCAGGGCAGCGCCGGTCAGCGTGACAAAATCTCTCCGGCGCATCAACGGGACTCCACGAAGTCGAGCAGCGCAGCGCGGTCTGCCGCCGTCAGCGCGTTGAACCGGTCGCGCGCCCCCTGCCCCTCACCACCGTGCAACAGTATGGCTTCTTCGACGGAACCAGCTCGGCCATCATGGAGAAGGAAGGCGTCGCCGTTCAGGAACTGCCGCATCAGCCGCAGTCCCCAGAGCGGCTCCGTGCGCCACTCCCGTCCTGTCGCGCTGCCGTCCGGCCGGTTGTCCGCAAGACCAGGTCCCATGTCATGCAGCAGCAGGTCCGAGAAGAGCCGCACCGGCCGATTGGCCAGCGCGCCCACTCGGCTCGGGCCGGTGCGCAGCTCGGGCACATGACAGGCGGCGCACCCGACAGACTGGAAGAGCGTGGCGCCCTGCTGCCGTTGCGGCGTGTCCGTGCCCGGGACGACGGCCGCGAGCATGCGGAGATAGTTGACCACCGAATGGACCGTTGCGGCCGGTATCTCGGGGTCACCCACGCGGTCGCTCACATGCGTCGCTCGGCTCGCATGCGGATTGTGATTCTCCACGGACAGGAAATCGGACGTGATCCCCATGTCCTGGTAGTAGGCCTCGGTGGTCTGCTGGAAAATGCTGGAAACCTGCGCCTTCCGGCTGAACCGTCCCACGCGCCGAGCCGGTCCCGCGCCCGGTTCGGTCTCGGGAACCCAGCCGGCCGGCGTCACCCAGTTGGGTCGGCCGGAGACTCCATCGCCGTTGGCGTCGAGTGAATCCACGTTCGCGAGAATCGCCGACTCCGGGATCGCCTCGATCAGCCCGGCGCCCGCTACCGGAGGAGGAAGGCGCACCGAGACGTCCATGCCGGGGGGAAGAAACTCGGCTTCCGCGCCCGCGATGGCGCGGTGCTGGAGCTGCGGACCGCCGTACGCGTACGCGGGATCCAGGCCGATGGAGAAGCGCGTCAGCGCATTCTCCTTCCGGCCGCGACCATCACCGCTGTGACACGCGGCGCAGGCGTTGTCGTTGAAGATGGGACCGAGCCCGTTGGCCGGCGAAAACGTCTTGCCGAACTGCACGTCGCCCTCGACGAACGCCGCCAGCTCGAGCGCGGTCAGCCCATCGATGGGCTCATCGAATGAATCACCCGCCGCGGGCGCCTCGGTCAGGAGGACACCGCACGCCGCGCTGAAGGCCAGCGCGACCACGACTGTCAGGATCCGCTTCATGGGCTGCCGGTCGCGTCAGGCGGGTGCTCCACGCTCGACGCCCGGACGAGCAGCACCGGAACGAGCGTGAGATGGCGGACTTGGTTCGCCACGCTGCCGCGCACCAGGTCGTTCACGAACCCATGCCCGTGCGTGGCCATCGCGATCAGGTCGGCTTTCTCACGCTCCGCCGCCGCCACGATCTCCTTCGCGGGATCCCCGCCGGCGAGCACCGCATCAGTCTTGATGCCGGCGGCTGCCAGCTCGGCGCGGCGCCGTTCCAGGTACGCGCGGTCCTCGCGCATCTCCTCGGACTCGCGCATGTCCAGCGCCTGGCCGTACCGGGCAGACCACCCGTCAGCCACGTGGACCAGCACCACGGACGCGCCGCAGTGCCGGGCGAGATTCCGTATGTGACCGACGATCGTGTCGTCAGTCGCCGTGTTCTCGAGTGTCACCATGATCCTGGTGTACATGGCTCAGCCCCGGATGGTCTGGATCAGCAGCCAGACGTTGAGGGCGGCGATGAACCACGCGACGACGTAGGCCATCCCCTTGAGCCACGCCGGGTTCACGAACTCGCCCATCTTGATCTTGTCGGACGTGAAGCGCACCAGCGGGAACACCGCGAACGACAGCTGCATGCTGAGAATCACCTGGCTCAGGATCAGCAGCCTGGCCGTCCCGCTCTCGCCGTACATCGCCGCCACGATCACCGCGGGCACGATCGCGATGCCCCGGGTGATCAGCCGGCGCAGCCAGGGGCGGAGACGGATGTTCAGGAAGCCTTCCATCGTGATCTGGCCGGCCAGCGTGCCCGTGAGCGTGGAGTTCTGCCCCGACGCCAGCAGCGCGAGCGCGAAGACTGTGCTGGCCGCGCCCACACCCAGCAGCGGGCTCAGCAGGTTGTAC
This sequence comes from bacterium HR33, assembly GCA_945889655.1. GTDB lineage: Bacteria > Gemmatimonadota > Gemmatimonadetes > Gemmatimonadales > GWC2-71-9 > SHZT01. Next base: position 1,209 of record CAMDCH010000065.1, on the reverse strand, counting down.
GCATCCTGGATCTCGGCCACGTCCGTGCGCCCTGAGCGGTTGAAGACCGCCGCCGCCATCACCAGGATCGCCGCATTGATGAACAGCGCGAACATGAGCGCCGCGGTCGAATCCAGCGTCGCGTAGCGAATGGCTTCCCGCTTGCCCGGCGGCGTCTCGTCGTATTTCCGCGTCTGCACGATGGACGAATGCAGGTAGAGGTTGTGGGGCATGACCGTCGCGCCCAGGATGCCGATCGCGATGTAGAGCATCTCCGGGTTCTTGATGATCTGCACCGAGGGGATGAACCCGTGCAGCAGGGGGCCGATCTCCGGCCGGGCCATCACTATTTCGAAGAGGAAACAACCGGCGATCGTGGCGATCATCGCGATCACCAGCGCTTCGAGCAGCCGGAAGCCCTTGTTCTGCAGCAGGAGCACGATGAGCACATCGAGCGCCGTGATCACGACACCGGCGGCGATCGGGATGCCGAAAAGAAGGTTCAGCGCGATCGCCGACCCGATCACCTCCGCGAGGTCGCACGCGGCAATGGCCAGCTCGCACCCGAGCCACTGAAAGATCACGACCGGTTTCGAGTAGTGGTCGCGACAGGCCTGGGCCAGGTCTCGGCCCGTGGCGATCCCCAGCTTGGCCGAGAGGGCCTGGAGCATGATCGCCATCAGGTTGGAAATCAGGATCACCGAGAGCAGCGTGTAGCCGTACTTCGAACCGCCGGCGAGGTCGGTGGCCCAGTTGCCCGGGTCCATGTAACCCACGGCGACCAGGTAGCCGGGCCCGGCGAACGCCAGCGCCTTCCGCCACCACGTCGTTCCCTTCACCGGAACAGTCCGGTAGACCTCGGCCAGGCTCGGCGTGACGCGCGCTCGGCGCCAGCCTGGATCGGCCGGGGGCACCAAGTCTCCGGCTGGTGTACGTACTGCGTCAGCGCTCATCGCGACTCCCTGCCGGTGACTTCACACCAGAGTGTCGCGGCCAGCTCGTGGCCGAGAATCTGTTCTACCGGCTCTGGGCCGAGCAGCCGGATGGCTACCGGCCCGCGGAACGGCTGCCGGCTCACCACCTCGAACGCCACGCCGGGCTTGAGACCGAGCGTGCCCAGGTACCGGAGCTGTTCCGGGTCCTTGTCGTTCACCATGCGTAGCGCGGCCGTTTCGCCAACCGGCACATCCGTCAGCGGCGTGTGATGGGGCTCTTCCACTTCGCCGCCGG
>CAMDCH010000064.1:0-11257 GCA_945889655.1 bacterium HR33 | reverse complement strand
GGCGACGGGCCCGGATACGCCGGCGCGACCATCGCCACGGGGTGACCGGCGACGTGCAGGGCTTGGGTCATCCGACGGAGGACCGTAGAGACGCCATTTACCTGCGGCGCGTAGGTATCGCTGATCAGCGCAATTCTCACGCTCCGCATGTTGGGCGGCGCGTGTAAGCCCGGTGCGACGGCGGAGTTACAGGTTGGTAACGGGGGCGGGGAAGACGAGACGCATGGTGGTGCCGATGCCGAGCGCACTGTCCACCTGGATCCGGCCGCCATGCGCTTCGACCAGGTGCTTCACGATCGAAAGGCCGAGGCCGGTGCCGCCCTCTGCGCGCGACCGGCCGGGATCCACGCGGTAGAAGCGCTCGAAAATGCGCGGCAGGTGCTCCGCGGGAATGCCGGAACCGGTGTCGCGCACTCGTACTTCCATGCCGCCATCCGCCGGCGAAGCCGACACGACCACCTGGCCGCCGCGACCCGTGTGCCGGATGGAATTGTCGAAGAGGTTGGTGAGGATCTGCCGCATGGCCTGCGGGTCCGCGTGCACCTTCACCGCCGCGCCGGGTTCCACCACCAGCTCCACGCCGCGCTGGGACGCGCGCTCGGCCAGCGGCGCCCACACCTCGCGCGACAGTGCCGCGAGATCCGCGGGCCCCGGTGCCAGCTGCCAGCGGCCCGACTCGATCCGCGCGAGGTCGAGCAGGTCATCCACCAGCCGCTGCATGCGGCGGGCGTTGTCCACGATGATCCCATGGAACTGTTTCCGCGTCGCTGGATCCACGTCGTCCGTCAGCAGCGTTTCCGCGTAGCCGGAGATGCTGGTGAGCGGCGTCTTCATCTCGTGCGACGCGTTGGCGACGAAGTCGCGCCGCACCGTTTCCAGCCGCTTGAGCTGCGTGACGTCGTGCATGACGAGGATCGCCCCGCCGTTGGGCAGTGGGCGGGCGGCGAAGAGGAAGGTCCGGTCGTCGAGGTCGGTCTCCCGGTCTACCACCGTCTCGCCGCGCAGCGCGCTCTCCACGATCTCCCGGGCGTCCCGCTGGTGAAAGAGCGCGCGGAGGTTGGGCATCGTGTCGACCGGCCCGTAGTCCAGCAGGCGCCGAGCGGCGCCATTGCTGAGCACGATCCGCCCGTCCCGGTCCGCCGCGATGACGCCTTCGATCATCGACTCGATCAGCGCTTCGGTTTCTTCCCGCTCGCGCCGCAAGTCCGCGATCCGGTCGCGCAGGTCGTCGTCCATCGAGCGCAGTGAATGGACCAGCTGGCGGATCTCCGGCGTGCTGGACGACGGGAACGCAGCCTCGTCTCCTGACGCCATCGCGCGTGCCGCGCGTCCCAGATCCGCCAGCGGTTTGCTGATCACGCGGCCGCCGATCCCCGCGAGTGCCGAGCCGAACAGGAGCGCCACCAGTGCAGCCACGAGGACGCTGCGCTGCGCTGAATGCACCACGGCGTCCACCTGTGCCAGCGGAGCGGACACCCGCACCACCCCGGGCCACGCCGGGACCGCGATCTTCACCTCGGGCCGGTTCGTGGAGGTCGAGGTGCGGCTGTCCAGGCCGACTCGTCCGGCGATCGCCTCACGCACTTCCGGGCGGTCGAGGTGATTTTCCAGGAGTTTCAGGCTGCCGTCGTCGAAATCGGAATCGCCGACCACCCGGCCAGTGGAATCGATCAGCGTGACTCGCCGCCCAAGCAGCGTGCCATACCGGTGGGCGACGGCGTTCAGCTCGGCGAGGACATGGGGGGTGGCAGCCGCGACGACCCGTGCATCCCGCTCCAGCTCGCTGGCCAGCGCGGTTTCGAGATCACGGCGCAGCCAGCGGTCTGCCGCGAGCAGCAGCACCGAGGTGGAGACTATGAGGATTGCGACCGCCCCGAGAAACAGGCGGCTCGTAAAATTCAACGCGTTCGCCCCTTGGCCGCCTCGGCGGCGCGAAACCGGTACCCGAACCCTCTCACCGTTTCGATCAGCTCTCCTGCCTCACCTAATTTGGCTCGCAGGCGCTGAACATGCATGTCCACGGTGCGGGTCTGGATGCCGGGATGCGCTTCCCAGACGGTTTCCAGGAGCTGGGCGCGGCTCTGGACGCGGCCCCGGCGCTCGGCCAGGGTCAACAGCAGCTTGTACTCGGTGGCGGTGAGGTCGACCTCGTCGCCGCTCATCGTCACCCGGTGCGCCCCCCGGTCCACGTTCACCGGGCCGGCCACCAGTACCGAGCCGGACGAGACCGCCGGTCCCGCGAGTCGCCGCAGCACGGCTGCCACGCGCAGGACCAGCTCCTTCGGCGAGAACGGCTTCACGACGTAGTCGTCCGCGCCCAGGGCCAGGCCCTTCACGCGGTCCACTTCGTCCTTGCGTGCGGTAAGGAGAATGACGCCGACGTCCTTGGTCTCCTGCCGGCGCCGCAGGTCCTGGAGCACGTCGTAACCGGACGCGCCCGGGAGCATCAGGTCCAGCACGACCAGGTCGGGGGCCGCTTCCGCGGCGGATTTCAACGCCTCGGCGCCGCTGCTCGCGGTGGCCACCCGGTAGCCCTCCTTCGCCAGGTGGTACGCGACCAGCGCGGTGATATCCGGTTCGTCATCGACGACAAGTACACGAGGTGACATGCTCCGCGAATATACGGGAGGTAGCGGTGCACTGGAATTCTCCCGTCACGAATGCGTAACGACAGGTGAGTGGTGAGTGGGTGCGTGGTGAGTTGGACTTGACCCGATTTTGTGGACACGGGTTTAGGCAGCGCTGAGTTGCCGCTCGAAGACGATCGGACTGACGTAGCCGAGCGTCGAGTGCAAGCGCCGGCCGTTATACCACCTGATATACTGGCGGAGCGCGTCGATTCCCTCGGCGTGACTCCGCCAGTCCATTTCGCCGGTGAGTTCGGTCTTCAGGGTCGCGAAGAAACTCTCGACCACCGCATTGTCCCAGCAATCGCCTTTCCGGCTCATACTGGCGATTCCGCCGTGCGCGGCCAAGAGCCGCTGAAACGTCGAGCCCGTGTAATGCGCGCCGCGATCGGAGTGGAGCAGGAGCTGCGCCGGTGGCCGACGCTGTTGCAGCGCCTGACGCAGGGCCGGGACCGTGAGTTCCTGGCCGGGGGTCCGGCCCGCGTGCCATCCAATCACTCGTCGCGACGCGAGATCCAGCACGACCGCCAGGTAGAGCCAGCCCGCGGCGGTGGGACAGGCGGTGACATCACTCGCCCAGACCCGATTCAGCTCGGGGACCTGGAAGCGGCGCTGCAGCCGATTCGGCGCGGGCGGGGTGCCATCCGCCTGCGTCGTCGTCCGAAACCGCCGGGGCCGTTTGCTGCGGAGCCCGTCCAGCCGCATCAGCCGCGCTACCCGTTTCTCGCCGCAGCGAATCCGATGTTCCTCCCGCAGCTCCCGGTGGATCCGCGGCCGACCATACCGCTGCCGACTCGTGGCGTGAATCGCCCGAATGGTCACCCGTAGCTGCGTGTCCTGCTGCGCCCGCCGACTGGGCTTCCGCACCCGCCACGCGTAATAGCCCGCCCGCGCCACGCTGAGGACCCGACACATCAACACCACCGTAAACTGCCCCTCGTAATCCCGAATGCAGGCGTACTTCACGCGGACGGCTTCGCGAAGTACGCCGTGGTTTTTTTAGGAAGTCTCGCTCCTGCCGCAGGATCTCCACTTCGCGCCGCAACCGTCGCAGCTCCTCGGCCTCGCTGGGGCTCAGCAGCTCGCCTGCCCCGGTCCCGTACTTCTGCCGCCACCGGGTCAAGGCCTGCCCACTCACCCCTAACTCCCTCGCCACTTGAGCCAAAGGCCGCCCGGTCTCTTCAAGAAACCGGACGGCCTCACGTCGATACTGCTCATCGAACTTCCGGCGACCCTTTCCCATCCGACACCTCCTGCCCCCAATCTAGGGACTTAGGTGTCCACGAAATCGGGACAGGTCCAAGTTGTATCACACTTACCACTCACCACTTACCACTCACCCGTTCTCCGTTGCGTCCGGCTTATCGGGCATCCAGCTTTCAGCATGCGATTTCTGTTCGTGTGGACAGCTCTCCTCGCCGTCCTTCGCACCAGCTCCGCCGCCGCCCAGGATACCGTGCAGGTCGTCATCGTCTCGACGACCGACGTGCACGGCCGCGCCACCCACTGGGACTACGTGCAGGACCGTGAGGCCCCGTGGGGTCTCGACCGGGCCGCGACCGTGGTCGACTCGCTCCGCCGCCAGTATCCCGGCCGCGTAGTGGTGGTGGATGCCGGCGACCTCATACAGGGCGATCCCTTCGCCACGTATTTCGCCCGGGTCCAACCGGTGGATCCGCACCCCGTGATCGACGCGCTGAACGCCGTCGGCTACGACGCGTGGACGCCGGGCAACCACGAGTTCAACTGGGGGACGGCGGTTCTCGAGCGTGCCATACGCGGAGCCGGGTTCCCCACGATCTCCGGCAATATCTACCGTCTTCCGAGGGACACCTTCGCGTACCAGACGAGCACGATCGTCGTACGCGACAGCGTCCGGATCGGGATCACCGGGTTCACGACGCCCGGCGTCATGGTGTGGGACCGCGAGAATGCGGCGGGGAAGGTGCGTGTCCGCCCCATCATTCCCGAGGCGACCCGCGAGCTGCGCGCTCTTGCGACGAAGAGCGATCTCAGGATCGTGCTGGTGCACAGCGGCATGGACGGGCCAGCGTCCTACGACACCGCGCGCATCGGCGATGAGAACGTGGCGGCAAAGCTCGCGACGCTGCCTGTGAAGCCGGACCTCGTGGTGGTTGGACACTCGCATCGCACAATCGGCGATTCGGTGATCGCGGGTGTGCGCTTCGTGCAACCCACGCAGTGGGCCCAGGCCGTCTCCGTGGCGAAGGTGACGATGATTCGCGTCCGAGGCGCGCGGGACGGCCGCCGGTTCCGGGTCGCGAAGATAGAAGGGGAGATCATACCGCTCGCGAACGTGCCCCCGGATCCCGTGGTGGAACGCCGGCTGTCGCGCGCGATGGAATCCGTGCGGGGCTGGATCGCGGCGCCGCTCGCGGCGGTGCAGGGCGATTGGAGTGCGCGCACCGCCCGTGCCGAAGACACGCCAATCATCGACTACGTGAACGATGTGCAGCGACGTCAGGCCGGCACGCAGCTTTCCAGTACCGCCGTCTTCAACGACCGCGCCACGCTCGGCACCGGGCTTGCCCGCATGCGCGACGTCGCCGGCATCTACCCGTACGAGAACACTCTCAAGGGCGTTCGCATCGACGGGACGAGACTCAAGGCATACCTCGAGCAGTCATCCTCGTACTTCCGGACCTACCGGCCAGGCCAGCGGATCATCAACGACAGCATACCGTCGTACAACTTTGACATCGTCAGCGGCGTCAGCTACACGATTGACCTCTCGCAGCCCGTGGGTTCGCGCATCCTGCAGCTCAGCTACCAGGGGCGGCTGGTCCAGCCCACCGATACGTTCACGCTCGCGCTGAACAACTACCGGCAGGGCGGGGGTGGCGGATTCCGCATGCTCGCAGGACTGCCCGTGGTTTACGATCGCGACGAGAACATTCGCGATCTTCTCATCGAGGCGACGCGCAAGGCTGACACGCTCAACGCCGACGCGTACCGCGACAACTCCTGGCGGATCATTCCCGCGGAAGCCGCGGCGGCGGTCCGCGCCGCGGTTACGGGAGCGACGGGCGTTGCAGTGCCGGCCGACACATTCCTGCTCCGCGTGCTGGCGACCAACGACCTCCACGGATACCTCGAGCCCCACGTCGCAAGCTGGTCGAAGGGCCAGCGCGTCGGCGGGGTCGCCGCGCTCAAGGGAATGTTCGACTCCCTCTCCGCGGAATGCCGCTGCGCCACGCTCAAGGTGGATGGTGGGGACCAGTTCGTGGGGACGCCCGCGTCCAGCTGGTTCTTCGGCCGGCCGATGGTGGAGGCCATGAATGCGATCGGGCTCGACGCGGCCACGGTGGGCAACCACGAATACGACTGGGGCATCGACACGCTGCTGGCACGCATGCGCGAATCCCGCTACACCTGGCTTACTGCGAATACCGAGCAGAAGGCGGGGGGCACGCCGCGCTGGGTCCAGCCGTGGAAGGTGTTCGAGAAGGGTGGGCGGGGAATTGGCGTTATCGGGCTCTCGCTCCTGAGCACGGCCACGGCAACCCGGCCCAGCAACGTCGAAGACCTCGTGTTCACGGATCTCGCGGCTGCCGTGCGGCGGACCCTGCCGGCGGTGCGAAACGCGGGCGCGGAGATCGTGGTCGTCGTGGCGCACGAAGGCGGTTTCTGCGATTCCGCGTGCGCGGGCGAAGTTTTCGATCTCGCGAAGAAGCTGGACTCCGGTTCGGTGGACCTCATCGTCGCGGGTCACACGCACAGCGTGATCAACACGGTCGTGAACGGCATTCCGATCGTGCAGGCGGGGCGGTGGGGCGGCAGCCTCTCGATCGTGGACTTCGTTCGCGGCAAGGACGGGAAGATGGTCGTCCGGCCGCGTGTCCTGACCGTCTGGACCGACAGTGTCCGTGCCGACTCAGCCCTCACTGGGCTGGTGGGCCGCATGACGCAGCAGACGGCGACGGTGGCGGCCCGCCCGGTCGCGGATCTCAAGTTCCCGCTTCCCAGGAAGCAGGGTGATTACGCGCTGGGTCACCTGATTGCGGACGCCTTCCGGCTCGCAGGGCGCACGGACGTGGCGGTCATGAACAACGGCGGAATCCGAACCCCGTTGCCTCAGGGGACCGTCACGTACGGACAGGTCTACCAGGTTCAACCGTTCGGCAACGAGGTTGTGAAGCTGACCGTATCCGGCGATTCGCTGTTGAGCGCCTTCGAATTCGTGGTGAGCGGTGACCAGGTCGATGCAAACATCTCTGGCGCCGAGGTGGTCTACGATCCGGCGAAGCCCGCGGGCAAACGCGTGAAGCGCGCGAAGCTGCTCGACGGCCGCGAGATCGAAAAGGGGAAGTGGTACACCGTGGCGATGCCCAACTTCCTCGCAGAGGGCGGGAGCGGGTACTCGATGTGGAAGTCGCTGACGGCCGAGGAAGTCGGCATGACCGACACGGAAGCCGTGGCGAACTACCTTCGGCGCCTTCCATCGCCGGTCGAAATCCCCGAATCCCCCCGGATCATTGCCGAGCCATGAGCGACGGGATCCGGATCTTCATCAACGAAGAGGCCGTGGTCGTCGTCCCCGGTGCCACGATCCGCGAGGCGGTCGTTGCGCTCGATCCCGCGCTCGCGGCGGCGCTCGGCGAGAGCCGGGCGTACGTCACCGACGGCGTCGGGCGGCGGATCGATCCGGGCGGGTCGGTGGAGCCCGGAGCCATCTTCCGTGTAGTCGTCAGCGCCCGCCGCGCGGCTCCCACCGACGGGTGACCCTCACCCCCGAGCTGCTCCGCCGACTCCCGAAGGCGGAGCTGCATGTCCATCTCGACGGTTCGTTGCGCCCGGAGACCATGATCGAGCTGGCCCGGGAACAGCACGTCACGCTTCCGTCCACGGATCCCGCTCGGCTGCGCGACGCGATGCTGGTGCGCAACGCACGCACCCTCGAGGAATACCTCGAGCGCTATTTCATCACGGTGGCGGTCATGCAGACGCCCGGGGCTCTCGAGCGGATCGCGTACGAATTCGTGGTGGACGTGGCGAAGGAGAACGTGCGCTACGTGGAGGTGCGCTACTGTCCCGCCCTTCACACTCCAGCGCTCACGCTCGCCCAGGCGGTGGAGGCGCCGCTGGCGGGGATCCGGCGCGCGGAGAAGGAAACCGGGACGCGCGTGGGGCTGATTATCTGCGCGCTTCGCACGCTCCCTTCATCCACGTCCGAAGACCTGGCCCGGCTCGCGGTGGACTATAAAGGAAGCGGTGTGGTGGCATTCGACCTCGCAGGGTCCGAACAGGGACATCCCGCCCGCGACCATGCGAAGGCCTTCCGGCACGCCGCTGCCCACGGGCTGGCCTGCACCTGTCACGCCGGAGAAGGGGACGGACCGGACTCCATCCGCCAGGCCATCGAAGAGTGTGGTGCCAGCCGGATTGGGCACGGCACGAGACTCGGCCAGGATGAACGCGTCCTGGATTACGTGCTCGATCACCACGTGCCGCTCGAGATGTGCCTGACCTCCAACGTCCATACCGGAACGGTGCCCGACGTTCGCCATCATCCCGCCCGGACGTACTTCGACCGCGGCTGCGTGGTGACCCTCAACACCGATGGCCGGCTCATGGACGGGATCGACCTCACCGGCGAATACTGGCGCGCCCACACGGAGCTGGGATTCTCTCGCGCGGAGATCGACCGGCTGATTCTCAACACGTTTGAAAGCGCCTTCCTCCCTGAACCGGAGAAACGCGAAATGGTCGCCAGGATCGAGCGCGAGCTGAAGGCGATTCAATGACACCGGTCGAGCAGGCGACCGCGCGCGTCCGTGAATGGCTCGGACCAGTCACTCCACGCGTGGCCATTGTGCTTGGCTCGGGCCTGGGAGACCTCGTCCGTTCGGTGGAGAAGGCGCGCCGGCTGCCCTACGCCGACATCCCCGGGTTTCCGGTTCCGCAGGTCGCGGGGCATGGCGGGGACCTGGTCGCTGGCGAGATCGCCGGGAAACCGGTTCTGCTCCAGAGCGGCCGCTTTCATCTATATGAGGGGCACGACCAGGAGACGGTCGGGCTGCCCGTCAGGGTCTTCGCCGAGCTGGGTATCGGCACACTGTTCGTCACCAACGCCGCCGGCGGTGTGCGGCCCGGTTTCCGGCCGCCCGCCCTCATGCTCATCAGCGATCACATGAACCTCATGTGGCGGAACCCGATCGTCGGCCCGGTTGCGAAAGGCGAGCAGCGCTTCCCGGACATGTCGGAGCCGTATGATCGACAGCTGCGCAGCCTCGCGCGAGAGGTCGCGCTGGCGGAGGGCATCGCGCTCGAAGAGGGCGTGTACGCCGGGCTGCTCGGTCCGACCTACGAGACGCCCGCGGAAGTCCGGATGTTGCAGCGGATCGGCGCGGACGCGGTTGGCATGTCCACGGTTCCCGAAGTGATCGTGGCGCGCGCGCGGGGGATGCGGGTGATGGGCATCTCGACGATCACCAACCTGGCGTCGGGCATCTCGCCCACGAAGCTGTCGCACGCGGAAGTGCTCGACGCGGGAAAGCAGGTGGCCGAACGGCTGGAACGACTGGTGCGTGGGGTGGTCGCGCGGCTCTAGCCGCGAATGGCTTTCGCAATCTGGGGGAATAGCACCACGATTCCGAACCGCACGAAGCGTCCCGCGAACCCCAGCACGGCGAACTGGGTGAAGTTGGTCCTCAATACGCCGCACGCGATGCTCATGATGTAGAAGGGCGGGAACCCGCTCGCTGCGCTCAGGAAGATCAGCCCGCCCCCGAAGTTCGGCCGCTTCGCCGCCCAGGCCTCCGCATCCGCCACCCACTTCTTCATCCGCTCGCCCGGGATCTTCACGAGACCACGGCCCGCCAGGTACATCGCGATCTTCGCCGTCATCTGTCCGGCCGTTCCCGCGATCACGATGCCGACCGCCAATTCCCGCGAAACGGCGGCCGAAGCGGCCAGCAGGTAGAGCTCCGCATTCACGAACGGCAGCAGGCCGCTGAGGACGCAGTAGCCGAAGGTGGCGGCGATGACAGCGGCGGTGGACATGACCGGGGAAGGAAACCCCGCTACCCCTTGTGATTCAAGGGATTGCCCCTAGTATCGGGCATCGTCGTACCCCCTCCGGAGAACCAATGACTGGATTGATGCTGGTTCAGACCGCCGCCGAGCGGATTGCCCAGGCACGTGCAGGTCTCGACACGTCGCTGGCCCAGCGCTCCATGGGTCTCGTCGGCCTCGCCGCGATGATCGCGATCGCGTGGGCGCTGTCGGTCAACCGGTCGCGCATCAACTGGAGGCTCGTGGGGATTGGCGTGACCCTGCAAGTGGTCTTTGGCCTCTTCGCGCTCAAGACCGCTCCCGGCCAGGCGTTTTTTGCCGGAACCAACGCGGTCTTCGACCGCCTCCTGGGATTCACCGAAGAGGGGGCGCGGTTCGTTTTCGGCAACCTCGTCCACCAGAACGTGCCCGTCGGTACGCCGGCGGCGGGCCCCCCGCCCGACATGGGGATCATTGCCACGCCCACCGCGTGGGCGGCCACCGGCGCCTACTTCGCCTTCTCGGTGCTCCCGACCATCATCTTTTTCTCGGCGCTGATGTCCGTGATGTATCACGTGGGCATCATGCAGTGGATTGTGAAATCCATCGCCTTTGTCATGCAGCGGACCATGGGCACGTCCGGAGCGGAAACGCTCTCGACCGCCGGTGAGATCTTTGTAGGCCAGACCGAGGCGCCGCTGCTGATCCGGCCGTTTGTCGCCACCATGACGCTGTCGGAGCTGAACACGATCATGGTCGCCGGCTTCGCCACCGTCGCGGGCGGCGTCATGGCTGCCTATGTAGGAATGCTTTCCCCGTACTTCCCCGACATCGCCGGCCACCTGCTCACCGCGAGCGTGATGAATGCGCCGGCAGCGATCGTGATCTCGAAGATCATGGTGCCGGAGATCGGGGAGCCCGTCACGAAGGGCACGCTGAAGCTCGAGATCCCGAAGAGCGCGGCGAACGTGATCGAGGCCGCGGCCGAGGGCGCGAGCACCGGGCTCCAGCTCGCGATCAACGTGGCCGCGATGCTGCTCGCGTTCATCGCGCTGGTTGCGTTGCTCAACTTCCTCGTCGCATCCGGCGGCCACCTGGTCGGCGTCGAAGGCCTTTCGATGGAGAAGATCCTCGGCTGGATCCTGGCACCCCTCGCTTTTCTCATGGGCGTTCCGTGGCACGATGCCGGGACCGTCGGGTCGTTGATCGGCGTGAAGGTTGTTCTCAACGAGTTCGTGGCCTATCTCCGGCTCGCTGGAAACCTGGAGTCCGCCATTCCCCTTTCGCCCCGTGCGGCGATCATCAGCACCTATGCCCTGCTGGGGTTTGCCAACTTCGCCTCGATCGCCATCCAGATCGCCGGGACCGGCGGTATCGCCCCCGAACGCCGAAGTGACTTGGCGAGACTCGGACTGCGGGCCATGATCGCGGGCAACCTGGCCGCGTTCGGGAGTGCTGCGATAGCAGGAATGCTGGTCTAGCCTCACCGCCCTCACCCCTGTCCCCGCTCCCTTCCGGGAGCGGGGGACGACAACTCGTAAGCAATGACTGCGGCATCTGGAGAGCCGCAGTACTGTCAGCTTGGTTCTCGTCCCCTCTCCCGGAAGGGAGAGGGG
>CAMDCH010000063.1:0-11339 GCA_945889655.1 bacterium HR33 | reverse complement strand
CCCTGGGAGATCACGTCCCCCCCGGGGATGTCGACGGACAAGAAGTAGTTCGCGTACGGGGACAACGTCAGGTGCCGGGCGACCTGGATGTCGACACCCATCCCTACGGTTGCGGCCATTGCCCCGATGGTCTTGTCGGTTCGGGTTTCAGCAGGAGGTGTCTCGGAATACCCGGCGTACGACGTCTTGATAGTGGTGAAAGAATAGAACGTCCGACCGGCCCCAGCCTTGAGATAGAGGCCATGGACTGGGTACCAGTAGACGTTGGCAGTGGAGACAATTGCCCGCTCCGTGCTTCCGAGCGCCCGCAACTGGGAGTAGGGGCTCCTTGCACGAAAGCCCGTCAACTCCGCGCCCAAGCCCAGCCGCCTGGAAACACCCACACCCACGCGCACGTTCGGCGAGATCCCGGTACTGCGGTCGTGCGGGACCCAAGCTTGGCTTGCGCCGACACTCAGCCAGAAAGGACTTCGATATTTCGAAGGGGTTTCCTGCGCGGCCACGGAAGTGGCCAGGAGGGTCAAGACTGCCCAAACCAAATTCGTACGCATTGAAGCTCTCTTACCCCCCCACCGGTGCGACCAGGCTCTTCAGCATGCCCGCGAGGTTGGTGAAATCGGCCTTGAGCCCGCCCTTCCAGTTCTGCCCGTCCTTCACGAACGGCATCACGTCGAACTGCGTGACGGGGACGGGGCCCGATTTCAGGACCATCCGGACGAGCACGAATGCCGTATCGCTCACCTGCACATGTCCCATCGGCGTGCTGGTCGCACTCTTCAGGGCGGCGATGACGCCGGGCTGCTGGGTGAGCAGCTTCTCGATCAGCTTCGCGAACAGGACCGTATCCGGCGCCGCGCTCGCCTCGGCCACGCTCCCGAACCCGAAGAGCCGCGTGCGCGCCTCACCGAGTTTCTCATTGGTCAGCGCGAGCGCGAAGAGCTCGCGCAGCTGCCGGAGCGCGGCGGGGTGCATGAGTCGAGCGGCGCCGGGCCAATCCTGGTTCGCGAGCGCGCTGGAGAGGGCGGTAGCAGCGGCTTCGGGCGTGGGAGTGGACTGCGCGCCCAGCGGCGCGGCGACCAGGATGACCAGCAGGGCGGTGAATCGAAGGGTCATGAGACGGAAGCTACCACCTCCGCCCCCTTCTCAACCAGCAATTCCCCTCAACAACGACCGATGACAGCGGGCTTCGTCTAGAGCCGCGGGCCTTCATCCCGCCCCCGGGGCGACCCGAGCCTTACGATATGGATTGCCATTTGATCGCCGCCTTTGCGCCTTCCTCGGCAAACGCCAGCAGGTGAGCGCCCTCCTCCTCCAGCGCGGCCTTTGATGCCCGGTCGATCTTCACGAACGGTGCCAGGCTGAGCGTGGCGTCGTTTTTCTTCCGCTCGATCTTCCACGTGCCCGCCACGAAACCGTCCACAAGGAAGGTGGCCTTCACCTGGAGATTCTTCGTGAGGAGCTTGCCCTTGTGCTCGTCCGCCACGATGCGGCGGCGGTCCTGGTGGCCGAGGACGAGGTTGTCGTATTCGGGGATGAAGCGGACGGGTGCGGGAGTGTCTGGGTCCGGGCGCTCCGCCTTCGGGAGGTCGAACAGCTCGCGCTTGCCGTCACGGAAGGCGACGAGCTTTGGCCGCAGCTCCTCGAACGCTTCCCTGAGACGCGGGTCGGCCGCCCAGGTCTGCGCATCGAGCGGGCTCGCGGGACCGAAGGCCTCGAGATAGCGAAGCACCAGCTCCTCCAGCAGGACCTTGTCGAGCGCGACCTTCTTCTTCAGCCACCGCTCCGCGGTGTCGAATCGCGCGGCGGAGGGAAATCCCCACGGCGAATCGTCCGGTAGCTGGATGACCGGGACGTGCATGCGCACACCGTACGCGATCGCCCGTTCGTCGCACTTGGGGTCCTTCGCCTTCAGGTGCTTGCGGAGGTCGTCGAAGTCGGCGCCGGTCGCGAAGAAGTCGGTCGCGAGCTTTCCCAGTTCCTTTGGATGCAGGGGATCAGCACGATCCCGCAGGATGGCCTGCATCCCTTTCACCATGCCGCCGTGAATGGTCCCGCGAAACAGGAAATAGTCCGGCGTGGTCATGAGGTGCAGCGTGCCGCGCAGGCCGGGCGCGCGCACCGCGCCGCGCTTCCGGAGGAGATCCAGCAGGTCGGTCCTGTCGAAGTCCTTCAGCCGGGTCCAGAGCCCGATGAACGGCGGCTTGGGGATCTGCGCCTGCATGGCGACCAGCCGCCCGATGGCATCCAGCGCGGAAACCTTCTCGCGAGCGAGAAGCATCTGCCGCGAGAGGTAGGCCCGGTTCAGCTCACGAAGAGAGATCGGTGCAGGTGCGCCCGTCATCAGCCCGCGATTGGCCGCGAACGGGGCAGGGTGCCTGTCGTTATGTCCACTCCGGCGCGGGGCGCCCGGTCCAGAGCCAAAGGATGTAGTCCACCGGCGGCGGCTCGCCGCCGAGCTCACGGATGCGCGTGTTCACCTGGCCTCGGTGGTAGGTGGTGTGGTTGGCGGCCTGGAAGATGGTCTGGCCGAGGGTGGTGTCACCCGGCGGCCGGCCGACCGCTTTCTCGAAGAGCCGAGCCCATGGGACGTTGAGCGTCCGGGAGAGATCGGCGTCGGCCAGCGTGGCGAGGTACGCGTTCGCTTCGCCGTAGAACGGTTCCGTCCACGCGCGGAGCTGGCCGTACGTGGGGAGTGAAGTGGGATCGTACCGCGGCACCTTTGCCCCGGTCCACACAGACAGGAATGCACGCTGGGTGAAGTGGACGTGGTAGAGCTTGGCCTGGAGGCGCTCGTCTTGCTCTGCGAGCCGGCCGATGGCCCGCCACACGTGGCTGTCGGCCCACTCCATGTGGATGTACAACTCCCGCAGGGCGGCGATTCCGAGCATGGCAGAGAATGCCCGGCGTGGGGAGAGATGGCAAGCACGGCGGGTTGGCGGGTGGGCGGGCAGGCGGGTAAGAACACCCGCCCACCCGCCTACCCGGCTAGTCCGTCAGATTGGGCGGATCCTCGTCTAACGCCGTGGCCAGCTCGATCAGGTGATCCTGCTCATCGACCAGGATCTCGCGAATGTGCTCGCTCATGGCGTACTCGCCGAGCGCCTCACACTGCCGCACGCGCTCGCGGTAATGCCGGATAGTTTCGGCTTCGTTGTCGAGATCGAAGCGCAGGAGCTCATCGGGCTCGTCCGACATCTTCACGGGCTGGGGCGTGACCGTAGGCGTACCGCCGAGATAGTCGATCTGCTTCGAGATGATCAGGGCGTGCTTCAGCTCCTCCCCGGCATGCACCTCCAGCTCCTTCGCGATGGTCATGTACTTGGCCCCTTTCAGCATCTGCGAATACACGACGTACGCAATGATCGCCTGGTACTCGCGCGAGAGGTCCTCGTTCAGGGCCTTGATGAGATCGTTGCGACTCGGCTTGCGGCCGTTGCCCGGCGAAGCGGGGCGGTCGCGCTCGGTGCGCTCTGAAGCGGAGCGGGTGCTGGTGGTCACGGGTCCCTCGGAGGTTGGAGTGCTCTGGAAGGCACCGCAAAAAACACGCCGACCACTACGATACGCTTCGTACGAATACGCGGCGCATCCCTTGCACGCGGGACCTTTCGTGGACGACCTGCGCGAGACCGTGGCCGTGGTGTTCAACCCGACGGCCGGGGAGGGGCGGCCCCGGGAATTCTCCGAGTGGCTGAGAAAGATGTTCCGCGACCGGGGGATCCGGGCGCGCGTCCTGGCGCCGGACCGCGCAGGGGACGTGGCCGGGAGTGTTCGCGAGGCCGTGGCGGCCGGGATCTGCACCGTCGTCGCCGCGGGCGGCGACGGAACCGTGAGCGCTGTGGCGTCTGCGCTGCACGGCTCGGCAGTCCCGCTTGGCATTCTGCCCCTCGGGACGCTCAACCATTTCGCCCGCGACGTCGGCATCCCCCTGAACGTCGAGCGGGCCCTCGACGCGATCGTGGCGGGCCGGACGGTCAATGTGGACGTGGCCGTGGTGAATGGTCGCCCGTTCCTCAACAATTCGAGCCTGGGTTTCTATCCGCGGATCGTACGGTTGCGGGAACAGCACAAGGCACACGGGCTCCGGAAATGGCTGGTGTACGCGCTCGCCGTGCTGCAGGAGCTGCCGCACTATCACGTGGTGGTGGAGCTCGACATCGAGGGCCGGCGAATCACCCGGCGCACACCGGCGCTGATGGTGGGCAACAACGAGTACCGGATGAACGGCCTCGAGGCGGCATCCCGCGCTTCGCTCGCTAGCGGCCAGCTGGCGCTCTACATCCTCAAGCCGATGGGCCGGTTCGGACTGGCAAAGTTTCTCTGGAGAGTGTTCCGGGGGCGTGCGGACGAAGGCACGGAAATGGAAGCGATCGTCGCGCCGAGCGCGCGCCTGTCCATGCGGCGGCCGTGGCTGGACGTGGCGTGTGACGGGGAAGTGGTGCGGATGCGGGGGCCGCTGGAATACCGCGTGATGCCGGGAGCGCTGAGAGTGCTCAGCCCTTCTTCACCGGGCCATTATCCCAGTCCTGGGCCGAACTGATATCGGGCATTCCCCAGTTCCGTCCGTCCCAGTGGTCGAAACCATCCATCGTGAATGCCCAGAACCCGGTAGCCTCGTCGCTGACGACGATGATTCCATCGGCGTTCCGGACGTCTACGCCCCACGCGCCATTTAGCACTCCGCCCGTGCCGGCGATGAGCGCGTTGTCGCGCTGGCCGGCGGACGCGATGCCCGCCTGGAGCGGGCCGGCGTAGGTGTCGTAGTACGCGACCGTGTAGGGCGCGGTCGGGTCCATCAGGTTGAAGACCTGGAGTCCATCCTCGTACGCCGACGCAAAGACATACGGCCACCGGACCTCGTGATTGTGCGGCAGGCCCTTCCAGCGCGCGGTCCACGCTCCCACCGGTCGCGTGATCGTCTCCACCGTCCCGTCGAGCCCGGGCTTGAGATCAAAGATCCGCAGCGGCGCGTACTGGTATTCCGTCTCGGTGACCAGCCAGCGCCCATCGGGACTCGGCGTCACCGTGTGACCACGACCGAACGGCGACGTGGCGGCGGTAGTACCGGGCGTCACCGACGTGAGGAGGCGCGGCGCTTCGGGCTTCGTGATGTCGAAGACGAAATACCCGCCCGGCTGCACTCCCCCGTAAAACCGATCCTGCCGTGAGGCGGGCTCGTAGCCGACGTAGTAGTCGTGATAGCGCCCGGTGGCGCCGGGAACCGGGATGACGCCGATGAAACCATCCGAAGAATCGCCCGCGAGGAACTTGTCCATGTCGTACAGCTTCGCGGCCGTGTCGGTCAGCGTGTTGGCCACCATCACGATGCGGCCGTCCGAATGCTTGTACGGGAACACATTGTGGAATCCGCCCGGCGTGGCGGCCGCGGAGCCTCGACGCTGCGCGCTGGCGATGTCGGTGGCGGGTGCCCGCGCGGAGTTGGGCGCCTTGATGCGCCCGACCTCGCGCACGGCGGCGGGATCCGGCAGGCCAGTCACGTCGAAGATCACCGCGCCCAGGTCCGAATCAGGTCCCGACGCCTCGAACTGCGCGCACGCGACGTAGTAGTAGCGGCCGCGCGTCTTGAAGTACTTCCCTTCGACGATGCCGAGCCCGGCATGCAGCTCGCCGTGGTCGATGCGCCACGAGTAGATGAGCTTCGCGCCGCCAGGGACCTTCATCTGGATGATGTCGAACCCCGGCTCGCGTACGCCGCCGATCCTGCGCGAGACGTATGCATAGGGCCGCGCGAGGTCCTGTTCCACCTCGATGCCCGCGACCGTGAACGTCTTGCCGAGCGGCAGGTGTGCGAGGACGTGGATGTTGGGAGACCCGGCCGGCCGCTGGGCCTGCGCCGCGAAGGGAATTGCGAGTGATGCGAGTGAGAGTGCAAGACTGCGGCGGATTGTCACTGACAGGAGCCCTCCGGGTGGATCAGGAAAGTGCCGCCCGGAGGGGCCCGTTAGCAAGGCAGGCTCAACCGGCCTGCAATGGCCAGGACCAGCCGGGTGATGTGGGTCATGGCAGGAGGACGTTCCGCGGGCTTCATTCTGACATGCTGCCAGGTACCGCGCTTGCCGCCGGGATGTCCGTCCGCAACCTTTTCCCCATGCGCGTGGCGCGTTTCCTGTCTATCGCACTGGTCCTGGCCTGTCGGCCCGAGGTGGCTGGGCCTCCGCCGGCCGACGTCTCGCCACCCCCCGCCGTCACAGTCGATCCCCTTGCGACGCTGGTGATCCGCTCCGGCGACGGCCAGGAAGCGGGCGTCGGGACGGCGCTTCGCGATCCGCTGGCGGTCGAGGTCGGCACCGCTTTGGGACGGCCCGGTGCGAACGCCACGGTGCAGTTCACCGTGACCGGCGGCCAGGGCCTTCTCGCCTCGGACACCGTGCGCACGGACAGCACGGGGCTCGCCGCGGTTCGCCTGACCCTCGGATCGGATTCCGGCAGCGTCGCGGTGCGGGCGGCGGTCGCCGGCACGAGCCTGGCGGTGAGTTTTCGAGCGAGGGCGCGCGTCTTCGAACCCGATTCGACAGCCGCGCCCGAGGTGTACAACCCCGACTGGACCACCGCCTCACACGGCAAGGTCGCGCCCAACTACGCGGTCGCATTTCCGCAGTCGGTGGTGAACACCATTGAGATGCGGATGAGCCCGGCGGAATGGGAGACCATCCGGACCAACATGCGCCGCCTCACCGGCGTCGACTTCGGCCGTGGCTCTCCCCGCTTCCCGGCAGAGGATCCCGACTACGTGCCCGTGAGTGTCCGTTTCGGCGGCAAGGCCTGGAAGAAGGTCGGCTTCCGCCTCAAGGGAAATTCGAGCCTGTCCGAGTCGTGGGGCCAGGGGAACTACAAGCTCCCGTTCCGGCTCAAGCTGAATGAGTTCGGCGCGGAGAATCCCGCCATCAAGGACCAGCGGTTCTACGGATTCAAGGAGCTGTCGTTCTCCTCCGCCTGGTCCGACCCCTCGCTCATGCGGGAAAAGATCGCGGCCGATCTCTTCCGCGCGGCCGGGGTAGCCTCGGCGCGCACCGCGTTCTACCGGGTCTTCATCGATTTCGGCCAGGGGCTTCGCTACTGCGGTGTCTACACTGCCGTGGAGTCGATCGACGACACGATGGTGAAGGACCAGTTCGGCGAGGACAAGGGCAACCTCTACAAGCCCGAGTCCGACCTGCGGTCATTCAACGAGGACCAGTTCGAAAGAAAGAACAGCAAGACCGGGGACTTCGCCGACGTCCGGCAGTTCCTCTCGGCGCTGCATGCCATCGACCGCAGCACCGACCTGGCGGCCTGGCGCGGGAGACTCGAGGCAGCCTTCGATGTCGACCGGTTTCTGCGGTGGCTCGCGGCGAGCAACGCCATGGTCAACTGGGACAGCTACGGCACGGGACCGCGTAACTACTTCCTGTACAACCACTCCACCGGGCACCTCAGCTGGATTCCCTGGGACCACAACCTCGCCCTCTCGGGGAGTCCCGGCGTCACCGGCCCTGCCGGTACCCGCCAGGGATTGTCGCTGGTGATGAACGAGGTGAACCAAGCGTGGCCGCTGGTGCGGTACGTGGTGGACGACCCGGTCTACCGGGGGCGCTACCGCGAGCTCGTAAGGCGATTCGCCGATAGCGTGTTCGTTCCTGCGAAGATGGACGCCATGGTGGACCGCTACGAGGCACTGATCGGCCAGTGGGTCGTGGGTCCCGAGGGCGAGGTGCGGGGCTACTCCAACCTTCGGGCTGCTTCGGCCTTCGCCCCTGCGCTCGATGACCTGAAGGCCCACGTCCGCCGCCGGCAGGCGGTCATCGCCGAGTTTCTCCGGTAGCGCCGGCCCCCACGTTCTTCGGCAGCACGTAGTAGTCGGGATCCACCTTCACATCCTCGGGCTTGTCCAGTTTCACTGAGAGCGTCTGCCACTGCCCGGTGGGACGCAGGACCGTGAAATCGGTGGCGCTCACGCTGACCGGGACCGGCATGTTGAAGCCGGTCACCACGTCGGCCCAGCGGTATGAGAGCGTACCGGCCTCGAGCCGGTATTCCAGCACCGGCGCCTTTGCCGTGCGCAGGTACTGCTCGAAAACCGGCGCGAGATCGACGCCGGATTGCCTGGTGATGTACTCCTCGACCTGGGCGCTCATCACCGTCTGGTGCCGGAATGTCGAGTTGAGCCCGCGCAGGATGCCGCGCCATTTCTCGTCGTCGTTCACCAGCTGGCGGATGGTGTGCAGCATGTTGCCGCCCTTGTAATACATGTCGCCGGAGCCCTGCTGGTTCACGCCGTACGTGGCGATGATGGGCGCGTCATTCCGGATATTGCGCCGGCTGCCGATCACGTACTCCGCGCCCGATTGTTTCCCCAGTCGGCATTCCACGTAGATGTTCTCCGCGTAGTTGGCGAAGCTCTCATGGACCCACATGTCCGCCAGGTCCTTCGTGGTGATGTTGTTGCCGAACCACTCGTGCGCGCTCTCGTGGATGATGATGAAGTCGAAGCGCAGTCCGATCCCGGTGCCGGAGACGTCGCGCCGGCGGTAGCCGTTCTCGTAGTAGTTCCCGTAGGCGATGGCGCTCTGGTGCTCCATGCCCGCGTTCGGCACTTCGATCAGCTTGAACCCGTCCTCGTACCATGGATAGGGTCCGAACCAGTGCTCGAAGCAGGCGAGCATCGCCCTGGCCTGCGCGAACTGGTGCTTCGCCGCGTCGAGGTGGAAGTCGAGCGGCCAGAAGTCGAGCGACAGCTTGCCCTGCTCACCGATGATCGTGTCGCTGAAGTGCGTGTAGTTCGCGGCGGCCACCGCGATCGCGTAGTTGTTGATCGGGTTCCTGACGAACCATTCGAACGTGCGGGTGCCGTCGGGATTCCGGGTGACGGAGCGCAGGCGGCCGTTGGAAACGTCGCTGAGCGGCTCGGGGACGGTGATCGCCACGCGCTGGCTGTCGGGCTCGTCGGCCTGGGTGTCCTTGTTGGGCCACCAGACACTGGCGCCGAGTCCTTGGTCGGTGGTCACGATCCAGGTGCGGTCGAGGCTGTCGGTGCTCCATGAGAAGCCGCCCTCCCAGGGGGGCCGCGCGGCTACCTGCGGCCGTCCGTGGTAGTGGACCGCGATGGTCTTTATTTCGCCCACGCGCGCCAGCGAAACGGTCGCGAAGAACGCGTTGCCGTCTCGGCGCCAGGTGACCCGCTTGCCGTCCTGGAGCATGCTGTCGACCTCGAGCGGCATCATCAGATCAACCTGCAGCTCGGAGCGGGCAGCTGCCGACGTCACTCGGTAGGAAATCCGGTTCGAGCCGCGCACCGTGCTGTCGGCAGGATTGATGCGGACGTTGAGGTCGTAGAAGGTCACATCCCACCACGAGCGGCCGGGCGAAGTAAAGGAACCGCGCAACGAATCGGCATGTGTGAACGTGCGGGGAGTCTGGGCGGCGGCCGGGACGGCGAACGCCGCGATCAGGAGAAAAGCGGTGGTCTGGCGCATGTCGAATGATTAGTCAGGAGGGCAGGCCGGTGGCTACCTGGATCGAGGAGAGCCAGGTGAGTGCGACGATGAGTGCGGCGTAGGTGGCCAGCGTGCCGTTATCCGCTTCTTCCGGTGCTTTACTGAAGACCTGGACGCCCGCCATGATCAGCAGCAGCACGAGGATTCCCTGCCGGCTGTACCACCACGCGAGACCGATGACGAGTGCCGCGCCGATGCGTTGGGCCCGGTTGAGCGCGTGGAAACCGCGGCCGCCATCGAGCTGCCAGAATGGAATCAGGTTGAAGAGATTGATGAAGCCGGTGGTGTGGGCGATGGCCAGCCAGATCTGGGAGCCGGTGAACTGGCCGATGGCCCAGGCCGCGAGTCCGGCGCCGAGCCCCCAGATGGGACCGGCGAGGCCCACCCGCGCGTCCTGCCGTACGTCGGTCAACTGCTGCTTGAGGCGGACCACCGCCCCGAGCCCGGGGATGAACATCGGGGCGGTAGCGGCGATGCCGTACTGCCGGAGCGCGGCGACGTGTCCCATTTCGTGGATGTAGATCCCCAGCACGAAGCCGACCGCGAACTTCCATCCCCAGACGCTCCAGTAGACGCCCATGAAGAGGAGCATGGAACCGAGGGTGCCGATCTTCGTGAGGCCGACGAGCAGGAGCTTGAACTTGGTAACCGCGAAGATCACGATCGCGGCCGCAACGCCCCAGCCGCGACGCAACCAGGATTTGTCCGGAGGCGGAGCGGCCCGCGGGCCGGCTCGTTCCACTTCGCGTCCGAGGACGGAGATCTTCTCCGCGACCACCTCGTGCTGCCGGCTGCCGGGGGGCAGCAGCTCCAGCGCCTCGCGCCACTTCTCCAGCGCGGACCGTGGGTCGCGGGTGGCGGCGGCGCCTTCCGCCTCGACTGCGAGCCGTTTGAGCGTGGCGGCGTGAGTAAGCGCCTGGCAGGACGGGCACACCAGCAGCGCCGGGGCGATCTGGGTTCCGCACGACGCGCATTCAACAACGGTGGGATCCGTGACCCCGCCTTGATACGTCAGGGAGCACTCGCGGTGGGTGGCGTGGCCTTCACAAAAAACGGACCGGCAAACTTCACCTGTGGCGCGGCGTTCATTCGCCAGGCCTGCTGAAGCGCGAAGCCGATGATGAGTGCGGAAAGGAGTGATGCAGGGAGCCCGCCGAAACTGACCACCACCGGCAGGGCGAACGCGAACATCACCAGCCCTACGAGGGCCTTGAAGAAGCCTGGTCCGCGCGGCGCGTCCGCTCTCGCAGCGGCGCCGGTCGTAGCGGCCGAATCGTCGATGACGACGTCCGTCACGGAGTCCACGGCGGTCGAATCGGCCGTGACGGTGATTGTTTCCTTCCTCTCTGACCAGGTGTCCTTGAGTATGGACGAGAGATAGGCGGTGCCGATGGCGTAGTAGGTGAGTACCAGGGCAAGGACCTGGTAACTCCGGCCTGCGCGTCCGCCGGAGCCGCGGTGAACCGACCATCCGACCATGTAGCCGACCACGATGGAGATCAGGCCGATCTCGTAACCGGTCGCGGCGGCCACGCCGAAGTAGACCAGCGCCCCGGCGATCGCGCCGCCCAGTCCGAACACGGCGCCGCGAAGGAAACTGGCGCGGGTGAACTGTGACTGACGGAAATGGGTCTCGAGTTGCCGCATGCAGTCGCCGCAGAAAGTCTTGCAGGCCGCTTCATAGTAGAGACTGGTGATGGGGGTACCGCATTGCGCGCAGGCGACACCGGCCCGCGCTGCCGCGGGAGCGCCAGTCGCTTCGAGCTTGTCGAATTGGAGTTCGTCGGTCACGGCCGGCTAAGGTGCGGGCGTGAAGACCCACCGCGCAAGGTAGATCAGATCACCCCC
>CAMDCH010000062.1:0-11452 GCA_945889655.1 bacterium HR33 | reverse complement strand
GAGGACGTAGGGGAGATGACTGTGAAGTACGAGGACGAAGTCCATGCCGCCTATCGGGCGCTCACATGGGCAGCCATCGCCTGCCGGTAGACTTCGAGATACCGGCCGGCAGACTGCTCCCATCCGTAGTCGCAGCGCATGCCTTCTTTCATGTAACCCTTCCATCGCGCCTTGGTCTTGTACGCCCTCAGCGCGCGGGCCACGGCTGCGTCCAGCGCCGCCGGTGTGTTCAGGTCGAAGAGAAATCCGTTGACGCCATCCCGGATCGTATCCGCCAGCCCGCCCACCGATCGCGCCACCGGGATCGTCCCGTAGCGCATGGCGCGCATCTGGGTGAGCCCGCACGGCTCGTACAGCGACGGCATCAGCAGCAGGTCCGCCCCCGCCATCAGCCGGTGCTCCAGCCGGTCATGGAAATTGAACTCGACCGAAAGCTGCTCAGGAAGCTGCTCCGCCAACGTGGTGAGCGCCACCCGGTAGCGCTGTTCGCCTTCACCGAGAATCACCAGCTGGAGGTCGCGCTCGAAGAACGCGGCGCCATGAATGAGGAGGTCGAGGCCCTTCTGGGCAACCAGCCTCGAGCTCATGGCGAACAACGGGACGCCCGCGCGCAGCGGCAGCCCGAATCCGCGCTGCGCCGCCGTCTTGCACCGCGCCTTGGCCGCGGTGTCCTTGGCCGTGTAGTTCGCGGTGATCTGGGGATCGGTTTCCGGGTCCCACAGCCCCTGGTCGATGCCGTTGAGGATTCCCACCAGCCGCTCGCCCAGGCCAACGAAGAGATCGTGGAGGCCGAACCCACCAACGTCCGAACGCAGCTCGACCGCGTGCGTGGGACTGACGGTGGTCACTATGTCCGCGAAAGAGAGACCACCCTTCAGCCAGTTGGCCCGCCCATACCACTCCATCCAGCGCCAGTCATACAGCTTGGCCGGCAGCCCAACGCCCGGGATCATCGCTTCCGGGAAATGCCCATGGAAACCCGCGTTGTGGACCGTGAGTACCGTGCCCAGCGAATCGTAGAACGGCTGACCGGCCAGCACAGTGCGGAGATAGACGGCGGAGAGGGCCGCATGCCAGTCGTGGGCATGCAGCACCGCGGGCCCGGTGACGATCCGCGGTAGCGCCTCGAGCGCGGCGCGGCAGAAGAACGCCCAGCGGCGCCCGTTGTCGGGATAATCGGCGCCACTGTCGCCGTAGATCCCAGCGCGGTCGAAGAACCCCTGGTGCTCGAGGAACAGGACACGCGGGCCCCGCGGCGGCTTGGCGAGCTGGAAGAGGCGTGCCGGCTCCTCCTTGGCGCCAAGCGGCACCTTGAACTCGTCGGTGACCGGGACGAGGTCGTTGGCTTCGCGGATCGAGCGGTAGAGCGGGAGAATGACGTAGACGTTGCGGCCGGTCGCCTGGAATTCGCCGAGGCCGCGAACCGCTTCAGCCAGGCCCCCGGCTTGCGCGAACGGCCAGTACTCCGCCGTGAGATGCACGACGGAGAACGCACCCTGGTCCGCTGCTTTCGCCCTGGGCATCCGGCCTCCACGCCCGTCCCGGCCGTCCCGTTCGTCGGTGACGGCCCGGGGGAGCGTCCCACTAGCATCCCGCGCGGGACGGCTCATCGCAATACCCTCAGTCTTGAGGCTGGTTGTACCCGGCCGGCGGGTCATCGGGGAAACCCGATCCCGTCAGCATGGGCACGTAATAGTCGCGGGCGTATTCCTGGAGCATACGCCGGGCGGTGAAACGGCGTCCGGCCTCGGCGATCGAGTGCCGCATGCGCTCCACCCACCCCACCGGCACACGCCGGTGATCGCGCTCGTAGAACAAGGGAACGATCTCCTGCTCCAGCAATCGGTAGAGCTGCTCGGCGTCCTGCGAGTCCTGCTCGGCGTTGTCGGTGCCGGGTGCCGGAAGCGGAAGCGCCCAGCCGTTGAGGCCGGTGCAGCCCTCCGCCCACCACCCGTCCGTGGTCCCCATCTGCGGCACGCCGTTCATCGCCGCCTTCATGCCGCTTGTTCCGGACGCCTCCAGCGGCGGTCGCGGCATGTTCATCCAGAGGTCGACACCTTCCACCAGCCGGTGGGCCAGGTGAAGCTCGTAATCCTCGAGGAGGGCGATCCGCCCTTCGAACGATGGATCGCGCGTGAACGAGTAGACCCGCTGCAACAGGCGCTTGCCGGGCTCGTCGGCCGGGTGGGCTTTGCCGGCGAAGACGATTTGCACCGGCTGCCAGGGATTCACCAGGATCGACCGCAGGCGATCGGGATCGTGGAAGATGAGGTCCGCGCGCTTGTACGTGGCGAACCGCCGCGCAAATCCGATCGTGAGCGCGCCGGACGCGAAGAGCGTCCCGGCGCCGGTGAGCTGCCCGGCATCCTTCCACTCGTGGCGCCAGCGCCGGCGTGCCTCCTCGCGGATGAACGACAGCAAACCATCCTTGGCCACGCTGTGCGCCTTCCAGAGCGCCTCATCGTCCACCTCGAGTACCCGGCTCCACAACCCCGGGTCATCCAGGTGCTGGGGCCATTGTTCGCCGAGGTGCCCGTCCAGGAGCTGCCGTATCGGGTTGCACATCCATGTCCCGATGTGCACGCCGTTCGTCACGTGGCTGATGGGAACAGCGCTGGGCTCGCGCCCGGGCCAGAGATCCCGCCAGATGACACGCGTTTCCTCGCCGTGACGTTCCGAGACACCGTTGACCCGGCCGGAGAGCCGGAGGGCCGCCACGGTCATGTGGAACGACGCGCCTTCGCGGTCGTGCGGATGCCGGCCGAGCCGCAGGAACGTCTCGCGATCCAGGCCGGCTTCTTCCCCGTAGTTGCCCGCCACCCGCAGGAGCTGGTCGCGCGAGAAGGTGTCATGGCCTGCGGGTACGGGGGTGTGCGTGGTGAAAACGCTTTCCTTCCGCACGAGGGGCACGGCTTCGTCCAGTGTCTTGCCCTGTGAGATCAGCTCGCGCAGGCGCTCAACCATCATGAACGCGGCGTGGCCCTCGTTCGAGTGCCAGGCGCGCGGCTGGACGCCCAGCGCGCGGAGGACACGCACCCCACCAACCCCGAGAATCCATTCCTGCCGCAGTCGGAGATCTGATCCACCGGAGTACAGTTGGTGGAGAATTTCACGATCGGCGGGATCATTCTGTTCCAGGTTGGTATCGAGCAGGTAGACCGGGACCCGGCCCACGATCATTCGCCACGCGCCCACGTGCACGCACCGGTCGGCCGCCATGACGGTGGCGACATACGGCGCGCCGTCCGGGCCGAGGATGGGGCTGAGGGGCGTGATGGCCGGATCGAAGTGGTCGGCCTTGTCTTCCTGCCAGCCGTCAGCCCGCAGCTTCTGGTCGAAATAGCCGCGCGTGTAGAACAGGCCCACGCCCACCAGCGGCACGCCGAGATCCGATGCGGCCTTGCAGTGATCGCCGGCCAGGACGCCGAGCCCGCCCGAGTAGATCGGTACGGAGTTGTGCAGCGCGAACTCGGCGCAGAAGTACGCCACCGGCGTCGCGGGCGGCACGTCGAAGCTCTCGGTGAACCAAGTTCCCGCGCTCGTGTGGAGTCGCGACAGCCGCTCGATCACGCGGTCGTAGAGCTGGAGGAAATGCGGATCGTCCGCGCACCGGGCCATGGCCGCCGGGTCGACGCGCTGGATGAGCGCGAGCGGATTGTGACGGGTGAGGGACCAGAGCGTGCGGTCGATGGAGGCGAAGAGGGCGCGGGCGTCGGGGTCCCAGCTCCACGCCATGTTCGCCGCGATTGCGACGAGGCCCTTGATCCGCTCCGGCAGCGCGGGGGGCAGATGGTTGTGTTCGGTCATGTGAGGCGTAAGTAAGCCAGCACCGCCCGGCAATTCAATTTGGATTCATGCTGAGGAGAACTGCGTAGGATCATTGCGAGCCCGGTTGCCCATTGCCGCGGCGCCCCCCAGTATGCATCGCACTCACCCTCACCGGACGATGAAGCGATGCAAACCGCCGAGCTCGCCTTCCGCACCCACACGCGCCCCAGTCACGGCTTTTCTCTCGGTGAAGCCACCCGCATCCGTCGCGACCTGGTTTCCGACAAGACGGACATCCACTGTCCGCGCTGTGACGACCTGCTGGCATCGGTGAGTACGCGTGGAACGCAGGAGCTGGCCTGGATGGCGACCTGCAACTCATGCCGCGCGAGCGTCATGGTGCAGGTGGACGCGAAGGACCTCCGCTAACGACCCTTCCGCGCCGGGCGCCCCGGCGTGGTGATCACCTGGAGCTTCTCGGTCAGCCGGGGCGCGCGTTTCACCGGCTGCCCACACTGCGGACATGTGTGCATCCGTGTCGTCCGGTCGCTGTACTCCCGCACCGCCCGCACATAGGCCGCCTGGCTCCACGTCAGCGGTGACACCGAGAGCGGCTCACCCGTGTAGGGGTGGAGCTGCTCGGCCATGACCCCCGACGGCAGCGCGCGATCCGAGGCCCACTCGATCAGCTCCCTGCCCCGCGCGATGTCCGCGGGCGTGCCCCGCAGCAGACGGTAACGCGCCAGCCACAGCGTGCTGATGAACCATGGATTCCCCGGGACACGCTTCAAGTCCTGGGTTTCCCGCTGCTGGTAGTAATCGTTTTCGTAGCGCGCGAGCCCGCCCACATCCGTGTGTACCCACAGGCGCTTCTCTATCTGGTCGACCGTGGACTCCATCTGGGGATCGTCCGGATTGAGCACGCCGAACTCCACCAGGCCGAAGAGCGCGGAGTCGATCGTCATGTCGCGAGCGTATCCGGACTCGGCACCGGTGACCATGCGCGCGAAGCGGCGGTCACTCTCGGACCAGAAGGTGCCACGGAAGGATTCGAGCATCCGGTCCGCGCCCGCCTGGTAGCGGGCCGCGCGGTCTGCCTCGCCGAACGTATTGCTCAGCCGCGCGGCCGCGCGAAGACCGGCAATGACTGCCGCCACCGTGTAGGCGTGCACACCCCACCGCTCTTCCCAGAGGTCGTGCGAAGGAAGGGGCAGGCCCGTGGTCGAGTCGGTGTATTCGAGCATGAAATCGGCGGGGCGCGTCACCAGCGCCCGGTAGAGCGGCGCGGTTTCCTCGATGCGCTGGTACATCTCAAAGAATTGCCACAGGGCACAGATGATGAGCGCGGTTTCGTCTTCCTGGATCGGCAGCACCGGCTTCCCATCCCGCACGTAGCCGTGCCACGACGACGCCAGCGATCCGTCGGGGTTGTACTTGTGGCGCACGTAGCCATGCTGCGACATCACCCGCCCGCAGAACCGCAG
This sequence comes from bacterium HR33, assembly GCA_945889655.1. Taxonomy (GTDB): domain Bacteria; phylum Gemmatimonadota; class Gemmatimonadetes; order Gemmatimonadales; family GWC2-71-9; genus SHZT01. Next base: position 6,200 of record CAMDCH010000062.1, on the reverse strand, counting down.
GAACCGCTCGGCCGCGCCGGTGTGGCCAGACCGGAGGAGCGCTATGGACACCAGCGCGCCGTCCCGGGGCCACATGTCGGAGTACGTGTCCCGCGCGAACTGCGTGATGTCGGAATCGTTGGCCGCGAGGATCGCCCCGTCGTGGTCGATCTGGGAGTAGATGATCAGGAGGCTCTGCTTGTAGCGGTCGAGCACCTCGTCGGTCAGCTCGCCATGCGCCCGGCGGTCCTTCCGCGCCCACAGCGTCCAGTAGGTGCGGGTGCGGCGGAGCAGCTCGGCGGGGGTCTTCTCCCGGACCACATGGTCGATCGTGGCCACCTCGCGAAAGTCGGTGCCCGCGGCCATCCAGTAGAAGAACTCCTTCTCCTCCCCACCACCCGGGGTCACCGTCACGGCGACCGTCGAATCCACCGAGCCCTGCGCGATCGGATGCCCGCTCAGGACGCCGTCCTCCGCGTCCCTCCAGGTGCCCTCGGCGCCCTGGGTTTCCTTCTGGCCGCAGGCCCAGCTCGTCACGCCCGCCGCGCCGTCCACCTGGCAGTTGACCAGGAAGTAGCGGTCGTCCTTGTAGTGAATCACCGCCTTTGCTTCCGGGGAGTAGAGCGCCGTGTCGCCAACCTCGGTGCCCTTCATGCGGAAATCGTGGTGGAAGAAGACCCGGACCTCGCGAGCCGTGTCCCGCAGGTTGCGGACGCGGACGTGGCGGATGAAGACGTTCTCGTAAAAATCCACGCCGTCGCTGAAGTGCAGCTCGACCCCGATTCCCTCGTGGCGGAGGGTCACCTCGTCGATCAGGGACTCGGGGGCATAGCGGCGGTCACTGGACCAGGAACCGTCCACCCAGGCGAAGCCGCCATCCACCCAGACGCCGATCCGGAACAGATGCCCGCTCGAATGGTTCTCCTTCCCCACGTGGGGGTAGAAGATGTCGCGGACCCGGTATTCCAGATCGAAACAGACCAGCAGCTTGCCGTTTGAGAGCGGGAGATCGCGTGGCATACGGCGCTAACTTACGGCCCGGGAAGCCCGACGGTTAGACGGTTGGACGGTTAGACGGTTGGGAGCCCGCCTAGACGGCGGGTGTACGTCTGCTAGAATCCAAATCCGGCTCTTGAGCATCTAACCGTCTAACCGTCCAACCGTCTAACCGTCCCTTCTGGGAGAGCATGATGAAGACCAGAATTACCGGCCTGCTGATTCTCTCGCTCGCAGCTCCCGTCTCGGCCCAGGTCCCCGACGCGGTGCCGGAGCAGATGCGCCGCATCTTCGCGTCGGCTGACTTCGCGCCCCAGCGGTTCGGGCCGGCGCGCTGGCTCGACGGTGGGAACGCCTACACTACGGTCGAGCGGTCGGAGGCGGTGAAGGACGCGTTCGAGATCGCGAAGTACGAGACGGCGACGGGCACGCGCAGCATTTACGTCGGCGCCCAGGCGCTCGTCCCCCAGGGCGCCACCGAGCCGCTCGACATCGACGACTACGCCTGGTCCCCCGACGGCAAGCTGATGCTGCTGTTTACCAACTCCCAGCGCGTCTGGCGCCAGAACACCCGCGGCGACTACTGGGTCCTGAATCGCGAGAGCGGCAAACTCCAGAAACTCGGCGGGCCGAACGCCCCTGAGTCATCGCTCATGTACGCCAAGTTCGCGCCCACCGGCGATCGCGTCGGCTACGTCATCAAGGGCGAGATCTATGTCGAGAGGCTTTCGGACAGCCAGGTCACCAGGCTCACGACCGGTGCCGATTCGCTCCACGTGAATGGCATGTCGGACTGGGTCTATGAAGAGGAATACGATCTCCGCGACGGCTTCCGGTGGTCCCCGGACGGCCAGCGGATCGCGTACTGGAATTTCGACATGACCGGTGTCGGCACGTTCACGCTGATCAACTACACCGATTCGCTGTACCCGATCACTACGCCCCTCCAGTATCCCAAGGCCGGCACGTCGAACTCCGCGGTGAAGGTCGGCGTTGTAAGTGCGAACGGCGGCTCCACCACGTGGATCCAGGTCCCGGACGATGCGCGGGAGAACTATCTCCCCCGCATGGAATGGGCGGGGCCGAGCGAAGTCCTGATCCAGCGGCAGAACCGGCTTCAGAACACTGCCAAGGTGCTCTTAGGCGACGCCAAGACGGGCGCCGTGAAGACCGTGTTCGTTGAGCAGGACAGCGCCTGGCTCGACGTGGTGGATGACGTCACCTGGCTCAACAAGGGCACCGAGTTCACCTGGCTCAGCGAGCGGGACGGCTGGCGGCACGCGTATCGGATCAGCCGCGACGGGAAGAAGGTCACGAACGTCACGCCCGGGAACTTTGACGTGGTCCGGATCGTGAGCATCGACGAGACCGGCGGGTTCCTCTATTACATCGCGTCGCCCGAGAATGCGACGCAGCGTTACCTGTTCCGCACGAAGCTGGACGGCAAGGGCACGCCCCAGAAGCTCACGCCCGTCGCGGCCACCGGCGTTCACAGCTACAACATCTCCCCGGATGCAAAGTGGACCTTCCACACGTATTCCCGGTTCGATTCACCGCCGGTGGTGGAGCTGGTGAAGCTGCCCGGTCACGAGGTCGCGCGGACGCTGGTGGACAATGCGAAGCTCAAGACCACGGTCGCGCCGATCATCCGGAACCCGGTGGAGTTTGTGAAGGTCCCCGTCTCGGATGGCGTGGTGCTTGATGGCTGGATCCTGAAGCCGAGCAACTTTGATTCGACGCGCGTCTACCCCGTGCTCATGTACGTGTACGGCGAGCCGGCGAGCCAGACCGTGATGGACCAGTGGACGGGAGGCGCGGGGCTCTGGTATCGGACGATCGCGGACCAGGGCTACATCGTGGCGAGCGTGGACAATCGCGGCACGCCGGCGCCGAGGGGTCGTGCGTGGCGCAAGGTCGTTTACGGGGCCATCGGCATCCTGTCGAGCAAGGAGCAGGCGGAGGCCGTGAGGACGCTCACCAACACGCGGCGTTACATGGATCCGACGCGGGTTTCGATCTGGGGCTGGAGTGGCGGTGGGTCCAGCACGCTCCAGGCCATGTTCCGCTATCCCGATGTGTACCAGGTGGGCATGTCGGTGGCGCCGGTGCCGGATGAGAGCCTCTACGACACCATCTACCAGGAGCGGTACATGGGCCTGCTGGACAGTACCGGCAAGGCGCGGTACTGGGCGGCGTCGGCGATCAGCCAGGCAGAAGGGCTCAAGGGCAAACTCCTCGTGGTCCATGGATCCGGGGATGACAATGTTCATTACCAGGGGACCGAGCGGCTGGTGAACCGGCTGGTCGAGCTGGGCAAGCCGTTCGACTTCATGGCATATCCCAACCGGAGCCACTGCATCTGCGAGGGTCGAGGCACCACGCTGCACGTCTACTCGCTGGTGACGCGGTACCTGATGGAGCATGTGAAGCCGGGCCCGCGTCCGCTGGTTCCCTGAGGCTGGCAGGTGGCTGCAGTAATTGATAGAATGAGACAGATGCGAACCACACTGTTGGCGGCCTTGGCGTTGGCCGGCGCGATTGCCTGCCGTGAGCCTGACGGAGTTTACGAGCAGCCGGCGCCCGAGCCGGATCCGACATATGCCCGGCTCTACGGGCGGGCGCTGGATTCCGCGGGGAATCCGGTTGCGCGCGTCATCGTCACTGCAATACGGGGAGAGGTCGGCACTGGCTGCGTCGCCGCGCGGGGGAACTCGTTCAACGGCCGGTTGACCGTGTCCGATAGCAATGGCCGCTACGGCATGGTGCTCGCATCTGGCAATCCGCAGCCGAGCCTTGGATGCGTGAAGATCGTCTTCCATCCGCTGGGCCGCGGCCAAGACCGCGACTCAATTGTCCTCCAGCCGGTGTCCTTCGCGGCCAACCCCCTGATGGACAGCGTGCGGACGGACCTCGCCATCAAGTTTCGGCCCTGACCTGAAGCCGGGCCCGCGGCCGCTGGTTCCCTGAGACGCTGATGAGACAAAGCATCATAGCAGGGTTGCTCGGGGCTCTGCTGGTGCTCGGTTGTCAGAAGAGTCCTGAGCCCGCCGTGCGGCCGGGAATTGAGCGAGGGACGTCTCCCCTCTTGTACACCACCCCCCCGACCAACGGCATCCGAACGCCGGCTCCCCGTCCGGCGTCGACGCGTCCGGACATCCCGGAGTGCGCAGCGCGGGATTCTTCTCTCGCGGCCGTGTTCTCGGGTTCGGCTCAGGAGCTGGATACGGCTGCTGTTGTGGCGCTGGGCGGGACCCCTTTCGAGGACGACACCCCCTACGGATCTTGCCGGGTGCCGGGGCCGATCTACGAACGGATCACCAATGCATTTCCCGATACCAGAAGCGAGCTCGATCCCGACGTGTTCCTGGTAGGACGGGTTTCCGTTGAAGACTCGTTCTCGGTCTACGCGATTCGTGTTCCGGGGATGTATGGCCCTTCAAAGATCGACCTGTTGGTTGTTCGACCCTCGGACGTACTCCCGCCCAGTCTTGTACCGGTTTCCCACGGCTGGGGTGACGCCGGCGAGCTGTACTGGATGCGAAGCTGGATCCTGGATGTAAACGGAGATGGAAGCAGAGACGTAGTTCGCCACATTTGCAACACCTATCGGGATCCCGGCAGTAACGATCCAGTTTCCGTGTCGGCGGACGACCTTGAGGTGCAGCTCTGGAACGGTTCGGGCTTTGCCGCCTCGACCGAACCGGATTCCGCCATTCGCCATCGCTTTGACACCGGCAACCTCCGTTGTCTTCCTTCAGGTACCACAGCGAAATGACTAGAGCGACTTTCATCACGATTGTCCTGCCTTTCCTGGCATGCCGGGCGGAAGCTCCTCGCCCTGCAACCCCTCAGCTCGGCGGCCACCACCTCGGCGAGACCTGGGCCACGGCTGACCACCTGATGCCGTGCATGGTGGACACACTCCGGACCATGGATAGCCGGCACGGCACCGTTCAGCGCACGTGCTCGGCGGACGGCATTGTCACACTCGTCTACAACAACGACACGCTCATGTTGATCAGGCAGCTGAAGGACGACTCGGGCGGCCATGATCTCTGGGCGCGTTGGGAGGCTCAGCGGCGTGAAGCCACCGCGACGCTCGGCACCCCCGACTCCGTGGCCACTGGCTCGATCGGCAGCCACCGATTCATCAAGGCGTTCTGGCGGCAGGCCGTCGGTGGTTGGCAGGGGCGCGTCGTCATCGACGAGGGCGCGTCGCAGGTCGGCACGTTCCTCACGTCGCTCTCGTGGCTGGAACGCTCCTAGCAACCCTCCGCAGTTGATGCTGCGTTGACACCCACAACCCACCGTCTCTCCCGCTGGCACAACTCGGCGAGGGGAGATAATGTGGAACGTATGGCGGGCGTACGAGTTACCTGGCAGGATGTGCAGGCGATGCCGGACGACGGCAATCGCTACGAAGCCATCGACGGCGTGCTGTACGTGACGCCGGGGCCAACGACCCGTCACCAGCGGGTCAGCATGAACCTCACCATCGCGTTGAACCGGATCCTGGTCGAACCCGGCCACGGCATCCTCTTCTACGCCCCCCTCGGCGTAGAGTTCGTAGAGACTGAGGAAGGCGTCCAGCCGGACCTCTTCTTCATCCGTTCCGAGCGCGAGCACATCATCCACGACGACACCATCCAGGGTGGACCTGATCTCGTCATTGAGATCCTGTCTCCCAGCACGGCACGGCGTGACCGTACCATCAAGCTCGATTTTTACCGGCGGCTAGGTGTGGCCGAGTATTGGGTCGTTGATGCGGATGCCGAGGTCGTAGAGGTGTGGAGACTGGATGAGGGCGCAACGATCGGCGAGGACCATCGTGGCACGGTGCCGGTGCGGCTCACGGGCCAGGTCGCCGGTCACATCGAGCTGGCCGCCGTCTTCAAGTAGTGTTCGTCATCGAGCTCACCTACAAGGCACCACTAGCCGCCATCGACGCCGAGATGAAGGCCCACATGGCGTTCCTCAATAAACACTACGACGCGGGCCACTTTCTCATCTCCGGCCGCCAGATCCCCCGCACCGGCGGGATTATCCTCGCCGTGGGTGAATCAAGGGAGCAAGTCGAAGCCATCGTCCGGGAGGATCCGTTCATCTCTAGGGGACTCGCGGACTTTCGCGTGATCGAGTTCAGGGCCAGCCAGAAGGCGAAAGACATCGCCGGGCTGATCAACAAGGCCTGAGGTCAGAGCCCACTCACCACTCACCCACCCACC
>CAMDCH010000061.1:0-11493 GCA_945889655.1 bacterium HR33 | reverse complement strand
CCACCCGCCTACCCGCCTACCCGCCAGCCCGCCTACCCGCCCAGCGGCACACTCCACCGTTCGCCCTCGACCGAGGGCCGGTAGACCCGCGCCGGTTGCTCCCCCACGATGACGCGGACCGTTTCGAGACGCAACGGAACGCGCACGTCGAATGTCGCAATCGAGTCTGACGCGGCGAGCCGGACTTCGCTCGGCAGCACGACGATGCCCGGCAGCGGCCGGCCGGCGCGGCCCATGACGACCACCCGGTCATCCTTCACGACCTCGATCTGTAGCGTGCCGCCCGCGCGAGCGGGGACCCGCACGGTGAGCGCATTCCCCACGGGAACGAATCCCACCGCGCCCGCATCCGGTGCCGGCGCCGCCGGCTCCGCCCCACCAGTCCCTGCGACCGCGGCCCACGCGGTGCGCGCCTTTGCGACGATCCAGGCCCTGACCGGCGGCACGGCGACCGCTGACGCCGCAACGAGAGCGATCACGGCCGCCACCTGCCAGCGCGGCACGCGCACGGCGGGTTGCACCCGTACCCGCAGAGGCGTGGCGGGTGCCGGCGCGTCTGCCGACCGCAACAGGACGGACAGCCGACGCGACCGGCGCTCCAGCGTGGCGACCCGCGCCGAGCACTCGGCGCACGCCATGACGTGCGCGTCCATGGCGGGCCGTTCGGTGATATCCAGTTCGTCATCGAGACGGCGAACGAGGTCCGCGTCGTCGGGATGAAGTAGCGCCAGGTTCTGATCAGTCATACGTCGGTTCCATCCAGATCCAGGTGTTGTGCCAGTTTGACCAGCGCCCGCGCGATCATCGTGCCTACGGACTTGGTCGTCGTGCCTACTGCTTCCGCGATCTCGCGGTGAGCGAAACCTTCCTCGCGCATCAGCAGGACCGTGCGGTCCCGCTCGTCCAGCTGCTCCAGCGCCGCGTGCACCTTCACGCGGATCTCCGCCTGCTCCGCCGCCGCCGCGGGATCGGGTCCGGCCTGCGGCGCCGGCAGGAAATCCGCCCGGTGCTCGGCGATCACACCCCGCCGCCGGTGCGTGCGGTGCGTATCGATCGCGATGGTCGTCACCGAGCGGTACAGCCACGCCCGGATCGCGACCAGGTCCACCGGGGGACGCTCCGCCAGCCGCATGAACGCTTCCTGCACGATGTCCTCGGCGAGGTCGGCGTCCCCCGTGTACCTCGTTGCATACCGGAAGAGCTCCCCCTGGTGCTGCGCGTACAGCGCGCCGAGGAGCTCCCGGTCAAAACGCGATTCGGACACCCGCCAGCGGGAGAAGCGGAATGCCCCGGTCGAACTCGTCGCACACCCCCGGGCTACCCTGTCGAACCCGGGGAGGCACCGCGGTACAAGGTCGGTATGACCCCAGGTACGTGACAGCGTTCGACCGATTCAGTGCGTTGCGCACTTGCAGGAACGCGCCGATGCGGGCCCCGCCGAGCGAGCCTTCCCAGTCGAACAGGAGATCGAGGGCCGCGTAGGCCGGAGTGCGGGCCGCCATCGGCGCCTCGATCCAATCCGCGACCCTGACAGAGTCCTGGGAGAGCGAATCCCGGGTCTCCCGGAGCATGAACCGGGAGAAGGGCGCTCCCGTCGCAGCCGTAAACGCGGCGCCCAGGCGCACCGCAGGGCGCAGCCGGAAAAGCACTGTGCCATCGAGCGCGTGACGCCGATCGGCGGGCGAAGGAAAACGCAGGCCGTCCGCCCGCAGCATCGACCGACCCAGCGTGTAGGAGAGCGAGGCCGTCACGCGACCCACAATCCGCCGGAGACCCAGCTCCAGGCCGATGGCGTGATTCCGGGCATTCACCGTGATCGGCCGCGTTTTCGTAAGCTGACCGGGTTGCGGGTCCGGCACGGCCATACCGGTGCTCCAGCGACTGTAGCCGTTGGCTGAGGCGATCCATCCCGCACCCGGGGCGAACTCGACCCCGATCGTACCGATATCCGCGCGGATGGCGGGCATCGTATCAGACGCCAGCAGCCAGACATCGGTCAGGTAGAGTTCCGGCCCCACGGTCGGCCCGGCGGGCGCGAGCGCCTGCGTGTACTGCCATGAGCGCGAGGCTCCTGCGGACAGGGTGAGCCCGCCCCCGGGCGGCGTAAAGCGCGCCGACAGACGAGGTGCCACGGCTACCTTGGGCGCATTGGCGACCTGGTATGGCACTTCTAAGCGAAGGCCAGTTTCCATCGTGAGGTCTCCGGCGCTCCATCGCCGTTCGGTCCAGTACGCTGGGACGACCAGTGTCTCGTCCAGAAAAAGCGTGTCCTGCTGGGGGGGAACCGGATAGGGACGAGGAGACTGTCCGCTGAATGCCTGCCAGTAGGCGGCAACCTCCACGCCACCGTTCCAGCCCGCTCGCCGACCCGCGCCACTTTCGCCCAGGTCGATACCACCGGTCACCACCGTCAGGCCATTGCTGGTAGAACCGTGGAGTGGGGTGGGTCGGGCTGGTGTGTCATCGCAGAACCCGCTGGAGTCTTCGCACGACTGCGAGATATCGGCTTGCTCGCGATTGTTCCGGGCAGCCGGGGGATTGATCTCCCCTGAAAAACGCGTGACACCGCCCCAGGCACGCGATCGGAGTCGCTGTCCCTCGTGCGACAGCGATACCTGGGCAAGCTGATTCCCCCACCCGCCGCGGGTGTTCTGGAGCAGCCGCCGCAAGGCACCGTGGATGTTGTCTTTCGCCCAGAGCCCGCTCACCTCGAGGGCGGTCCGGTCGGACAGCCGCAGGTCTCCGCGCGCACTGAGATCGAGGAAGGAATAGGGGAGGTAGACCGCGGAATCTCCCCCCGCGAGCTGGGCCAGCCTGGTAGCTGCGTCCACGTACGACCGCCGCGCGCCCACCACGAACCCATAGGCGCCGTCGCGGCTGCGGCCATCCACCGTGGCGCGCGCGCTCGTGACGGAGATCTCCGACAGTCCATGGAATCCGGGACGATCCGCCGCGCGGGATGTGAGCGACAGCACGCCCGCCGCCCCTTCACCCACTGCCGCGCTGCGCACCCCCGGGTGGAAGCTCGCAAGCCCCACCGCGTCCGGGTTCATGCTGGAGAGCAGTCCGAAGGCGTGGACCGGGTTGAAGAGCGGGAGCCCATCGTAGTACGCGCGCGTCTGTCCCCATGGCGCCCCCCGGGTCCACAATCCCGCCGTGTAGTCATCGCGGGCCGAAACACCCGGGAGACGCTGAAGCGCCCGCAGGAGGTCGCCCTCGCCGAGCGTCACCGCTTCGTTCACTTCCGACTGCGTCAATACGTGCGCGTCCCCGGCGATGAACTGCTGGCCGCGGAACACTTCCGCCGCGACCCGGCCGAACTCGGACTCCTGCAACGCGGTTTGCGTACGACCGTACGGCTGGCTCGTAGCCTCCACGTCGAGGGGCTCCAGCTTGATCGGGTTGGTGATGAGGCCGATGGACACCTCGAACGCAGTCGCGCGGTTCACCTCGACCTCGATCACCGCCTCGCGGTAGCCGAGGAGCCGCACGTGCACCCGGTAGGTCCCAGCCGTGAGGCCCGAGAGCTTGTAAGAGCCGTCGTCCCGTGTCACCGTGCGGATGCCGCTGCTCATGAACACGCTGGCCCCGGCCGGGCGAACGACCGTCACGTCCCCGGCGGCTTCGACCGCCACCGTGGCGCCGCCGAGCCCGCGACCCGACCCGCCGTCGATCACCTTGCCGGTAATCGAGGCCTGCTCCTGAGTGAGCAGTACCGTGGCCATGAGAAGGGGGAGCATCATACTAATAGTACGTCTCAAGCCCCAAGATTCTGACAGTGATTTCGCTGATGGCTGGAAATGATTACGCTGATGCACGCTGATGACGCTGATCAGCTCCGGCGCCGGGACGAATCAGCGCAATCAGCGCGCATCAGCGCAATCACTTCTTTCTACCGAGACTCCATTTAAGGGCGGGAGGTGTCACCAGTGTCGTCAGGATCACCATGATCACGATTGCAGAATAGAGAGACTCATCTACGATCCGCTCCCCCGCCAGGGTCAGCGTCAAGCCCATTCCGGCAAAGATGAGCCCCACCTCTCCCCGCGGGATCATTCCGATGCCAATCGAGAGACGGTCCAGTCCCCGTTCCAGCGCCCCCAGCGCGCACGCCTGCTTGCCGATGATGGCTGCGACCGTGAGGAGAAGCGCGAGACCCAGCACCTCGCTTCGGCCGAATGCCGACAGGTCCACCCGCATCCCCATCAGCACGAAGAACACCGGGATGAGCAGGGCGCCGACGGGCTTCAGCTCGTCCTCGATGCCCCGGGTTCCCCGCCCGCTGAATCCGCGGACGTGGATGTCGTCCAGGACGAGTCCGGCCGCGTACGCACCAACGATGGCTGCCAAGCCAACCACGCTCGCCAGCCACGACAGGGTGAAACAGAAAACGAGCGCGGCCGCGAGCAGGACGCCCCGCCGTTCCAGGCGGCTCGCCAGTCCGAACAGGTGCGGTGCGACGCGCGGCCCGAGGTAGATCGCACCCCCAAGGAAGAGCGCGGCCTTCATCAGTATGGTCACAATCCCCACCAGGTCGAGCGCGGCACCGCTGTCGGCCGCACGCACGATCCCCGTCACCACGGCAAGGATCACGAGGCCGAGGATGTCGTCGATGACGGCGGCGCCGAGGATGATGCGCGCTTCGGGCGTGCGGGAGCGGCCGAGGTCCGCGAGGACGCGCGCGGTAATACCCACACTGGTGGCAGTGAGCGCCGCGCCGAGGTAGGCGTGCACGTACGGCGAGTGCCCCGGAAGCATCCACGCCCCGACACCCCACCCCAGCGCGAACGGGGTCACGACGCCGACAAGCGCGACGAGGAGGGACGAGGCGCCGACCTTCAGCATCTCGCGGACGGTGGACTCGAGCCCAACCTGGAAGAGGAGCAGGATCACACCCACCAGGGCGATGGCGTTGATCACGTCGTGGGCGGCGATTTCCTTCGAGAGCGGCAAGCCGGCGTTCCCGAGCAACACCCCCGCTACCAGCTCGCCCAGGACCGCTGGCTGCCCCATGCGCACGGCGAGATATCCGCCGAGCCGGGCCGCGGCGAGCATGATTGCGAGAGCTGAGAGGAGGACGACGACTTCCATCGGCGGAAAGCTAGCTTTACCGCATGCCCCCGCCCTCGCCAACCGCCACAGTCGGGCAACTCGCTCCGGACTTCGAACTGTCCAGTGGTCCGGGGAAAACTGTCCGGCTCAGTCAGTTTCGCGGCCGCCCCGTCATTATCGCGTTCTACCCGGCAGACTGGAGTCCCGTCTGCGGCGACCAGATGGCGCTGTACAACGAGATCCTCCCGGAATTCGACCGTTACAACGCGCTATTGCTGGGGATCTCGGTGGACAGCCTCTGGTGCCACACTGCGTTCGCCGCGAACCGTAAGCTCAGGTTTCCGCTCCTTGCCGATTTCGAGCCCAAGGGCGCCGTCGCCAGGGCCTACGGTGTCTACCTCGAGCAAGCCGGCACCAGCGAGCGGGCGCTGTTCGTGATCGACACCGACGGAGTGATCCGCTGGCGGTTTGTGTCGCCCATCGGCCTCAATCCGGGCGCGGACGGGATTCTCGAAGCATTGGAAGACCTGGCGCCGACCACACGTCCATGAGCCGCGACGACCTCGTCAGATTGAAGCCGCCGGTGAGCGCGCGGGACCATTTCCGGGGGCCTGCGAACGCTCCGCTGACCCTCGTGGAGTATGGCGACTTCCAGTGTTCCACCTGCCGGCGGGCCGAGCCGGTCGTACGGGAATTACTGGAACGCCTCGGGCCACAGATCCGGCTCGTCTTCCGTCATTTCCCGCTGACCCAAAGCCATCCAGATGCGCTGCACGCGGCCGAAGCCGCAGAGGCCGCCGGCGCGCAGGGTGCCTTCTGGGAAATGCACGACCGCCTCTTCGAGCGACAGTTTGCCCTCCAGGATGCCAACCTGGTGGAACATGCCGCCGAACTCGGCCTCGACGCCGCGAAAGTGGCCGCCGAACTGGAAGCCCGGACCTGGGAGGCGAGGGTGCGCGAGGACATCTCGAGTGGCGCGCGGAGCGGGGTGAATGGAACGCCAACCTTCTTCTTCAACGGCGTTCGTCATGACTGGGATTCGGAGATGCCTTCGATGCTGCGGTCTGCGGAGCGTGCCCTGGCTGCGGCGAGTCGCGCCTACTGACTCTTGGTGGGGCCCAGCGCAACAAAGCGGTTGGTCGCATTCAGGACAGCCAGGCTCGCCGAGCGCACCGGGTCGCTGCCGCCGGGCGTGAAGCCCAGCAACGGTCGGGACTGCGTTTCCCATTCGGCCATGATCGTCACCATCACCCCTTCGCGTCCGAAAGCGTCGAAGGGACCGATCTCGCGCAGCTCGAATCGCAGGTCGCTGTTCGGATTCCTCGCGCGGATCGCCTGCACCAGCGCCTCGAGCGTCGCACGGGCTGCAGCACGCAGCTCACCTTCGGGGGTCGCCTCATCCTCCGCGACTCCCTGGTACGTCTTGGAATGCACCTCGAGGCGGACGGCAATCTTGTTGGGCGCGCCCGGCACCTTCTGTGATCCGGCGAACCGTACGCGCGGCGGCGGGGGCTTGCTCATGCCAGGTCGCACACCCGGTTGGTCGCGTTCAGGACGGCCAGCGCCGCTGCTTCCGCGAGATCGTCGGTCACGTGACAGACGCCGTAGAGCTGGAACGTCTCGTTGCGCACGGTCGCGGATACCGACACCACCACCACGGGCTCACCGAACACGAGCGTCTTGGTGACATCCTGCACGCTGATGACGGCACCCTCTATGCCGACCGCCTGCTGCACCGCCTCGGCGGCGGCCTGGGCCCCTGCCTGGAGGATGTTGACGCCCTCCGACGGGCGTTCCACGCGCCCGACGAAACGCTCGGCGCCGCCACGCTCCAGCTCCACGCTGGCGCGAGTGACGTCGGCCTTCTCATCAAGGCTCGCCTTGACGAAGCGGACCTTCCGGGACAGCCAGTCTTTCATCTCAGATGCGTCCAGATCAATTCCAGGTAAGGAGGTTGGTGTGGCGGCTCAATATATGGAGGGAAATCAGGATTCTGTATCAGGGATTCCCTTCAATTGGTATTGCAGGGCGCCCGAGGGACAGCGCGCGACCTGCGCGGCCACATCGGCGGCGGGGGCGGCCTCGGGGACGACCCACCGCTTCCGCTTGATGTCGAAGACCTTCGGCAGGCCGCGCAGACAGACTCCGGAATGAATGCAGACGTTCGGATCGAACGTCACGATGATTTCATCGGTCTCATACGTCTGAAGATGCTTTTCCATGCTCTCCTCAGGGCTTCAGTGCCGGCGCCGACTTCAGCGACGCCAGCATCTTCTCCACGGAGGCATTGCCAGACCCGTTGATCCAGCGAAATACCGCCACGATGTCGTTGTCCCAGTCAACGTAGATGATGTTGTTTCCGTTCCCGACAAAGCGCACCGCCGTGGCGGGCGCCGCCTTGAGCTCCTTCTGGGCGGTGTTCAGGAACCAGTTCATATAGCCGTATGTGTCCTGTGGTGTGCTGGGCGTGCGCGCCATCTGGATCCACTTCTCAGAGATCAGCTGACGATCTTTCCATTTCCCGTTGCGCAGGAAGAGCAGCCCGAATCGCGCCATGTCGTAGGCGCTGATGAACATGCCCCCGCCCCAATGCCCGCCGCCTGACACCGACTGGATCCGCTGGCCATCGAGGTCGACCCACGAGTTCTGATATCCCTCCCAGCGCCACGTATTGGAAGCACCGATCGGCTCCATGATCTCCTCGCGCAGCACCTGCGGGAGCGGTCGCCGCCACACGTTGAGCGCGAGCAGGGAGAGCATGTTCACCCGCACGTCGTTGTACTCGTAGGCCGTTCCGGGCGTGGCGCGGGCCACCGCTTCCGGCTTCTCGCCGCGGGGGCGGTCCGCCCAGTCGGGCTTGTCCCAGAGGGTCCCCTGCCAGTCGCTGTTCTGCTGGAGGAGGTTTTCCCAGGTGACGGAGTCATTGTGAGCCGAAGCCCAGTACTCGGAACCCGGCATGTACGGGGCCGCCTTGTCATGTACGTCCCGCACGAGCCCGCGATCCCACGCCAATCCTACGACGGTAGAGAGGAATGTCTTGGTGACACTGTGGGTCATGTCCACGCGGGCCGGCTCACCCCACTCGGCCACGATGTAGCCGTGGCGCACGATGATGCCGCCCTGGGGCCCGCGCTCTTTCATCGGACCGATGATGTCCCCGTGCGGCTCGCGCCCGAACGTCCGCGCCTGTTGCGCGGCCTGGTCGCGGAGGCCACGGCTGGAATCGGCCTGGGCCTGCGCGACGGCCGCAGCGATGAGCGCCGAGTCCATGCCGACATCGGCCGGCCGGCGATGCTGCCAGTCGAAGCGGTCAGGGAAGTACTGGGCGGCGGGACGTGCCGCCGGGCGCTGTGCGCAGAGGGGCACCGGAAAGAACAGCGCGGCGACCAGCAAATTGCGAATCATGGGGCCCCCTTCGGGCTCACCACCGGTTTTTTGGGGACGATGCCGTAGCGGGCCATGAACGCTGCGACGCCGGAATACATCTTTGCCGCGGCGTCCAGGTCTTCCTGGCCGCCGACTGCGTCACCCTGCAATTGCTTCACTATCCCCCTCCCGAACATCGAGTAGGAGTCCTTGGGGTTTATCACCAGCGCGGCGTTGAAATCAGCCCGCGCGTCCAGCAGCCGCCCGAGACGCAACCTGGCCATGCCGCGGTTGTCGAGCGCGTCGTCATTGCTGTCAGGCTTCACTTCGAGTGCCTTGTTGCAGTCTGCTTCACCCCTGGCGTGCTGACCCGCGCCGATGCGACTGAGACAGAGCAGCGCCCACATGTTGGCGTTGGCCGAGTCCAATCCCACGTAGCGGGTATAGTCGCCAATGGCCTGGGGGAACTCCCTCCTGTCGAGATAGAGGGAGGCCCGCTGGCTGAGCCCGTCCAGGTCATCGGGATCACGACGCAGGAATTCGCTGAAATCCGCCAGGGCCTCATCTCTTTTCCCAAGGCCGCGATACGCCCTGCCGCGATAATACCGGGCCATCTGCTGGGTCGAGTCCAGCTCGAGCGTCCGGGTGAGGTCGGCGGTGCTGCTGTCATACTGCGTGCCTTGCAGATAGCTCCGGCCTCGCATGAGGAACCCATCGGGATCGTTGGGCTTCAGGGCCATGTAGTGCGTGAGGTCCGCTCGTGCTTCCGGGCGCTTGCTCATGAAGTAGGCCAGGCCGCGGTTGTAGTAGCTGCCAGGCAGCGAATCGCCCTTCAGCGCGATGGCAGCACTGTTGTCCTCGATGGCCTTGTCATACTGGTCCAGCGCGTAGTAGGCCTGGGCACGAAAGAAAAAGTTGTCGCCATTCGTCGGGGCAATGGACAGCGCCTTTGTGAGGTCGTCCAGCGCCGGTTGATACTCTTCCTTCGCGAGGTAGGTGATCGCCCGCATCCGAAACGACGTGTCATTGCCTGGACTCAGTTCAACTGCGCGACCGTGGTCCTCGAGTGCCTTGTCGAACTCTTCCCGCTGGCCGTATGCCGTACCTCGCAGCGAGAGCGCATAGAAATAGGTGGGATCGACCTTGATGGACTGCGTGAAGTCCGCGATCGCAAGGTCCTTCTCACCCCGGTCGGACCGGGCAATCCCGCGGTTAGAGAAGGCCTTCGCGAGATTGCGTGTGGATTCCTGGCCGGCCTGGATGAGCGCGGTGCAGCCGCCGATGCTCAAGTCGGGATCGGAGTCCTCGCACCACCTCCACTGCTGTGCACGATCCTGCGCGGCGAGTGGTGTGGTCGTGCAGAGCAGCGCGACAGCGGCGATGGACCAGCCTTGACGCATGCGGAATCCGGGACGGAGTCAACGCTAAGCTACACCTTCCTCCCGTCCACCGCCGCTCCACCAGTTCTGACCCTCCGCTCCCACTCCCGCCCGCACTCCATACCTTTCCTGCAACCCCTGACCCTCCCCGGAGCATCGAAATGACGAAGGTTTTGGTCGCGGACAAGTTTGAAAAGGTCGGCCTGGACGGCATGGAAGAGCTGGGCTGCAAGATCACCCTCAAACCAGACGTGAAGGCCGAGGATCTCCCGGCGCTCCTGCGCGAGATCGATCCCGCCGTGCTGATTGTTCGGAGCAAGAAGGTCAACGCCGACGCGCTCAAGGCCGCGACGAACCTGAGCCTCGTGATCCGGGCCGGCGCCGGCGTCGATACCATCGACGTGGGGGCCGCGTCGAGCCTCGGCATCTTCGTCGCCAACTGTCCCGGCAAGAATTCCATCGCGGTAGCCGAGCTGGCCATCGGCCTGCTGCTGAGCATGGACCGCCGCATCCCGGATCAGGTCGCGGACCTGCGCGCCGGCAAATGGAACAAGGGTGATTACTCCAAGGCGCGCGGCCTCCACGGCCGAGTGCTCGGCATCGTCGGCCTGGGCGAGATCGGGAAGGAAGTGGCCCACCGCGCCAAGGCGCTCGGCATGAGCGTGATCGCCTGGTCGCGGAAGTTCACCAAGGATGATTCCGCGCGGCTCGGCATCGGCTACGCCCAGACGCCGCTCGACGTGGCCCGCGGGAGTGACGCGGTCACCATCCACGTGGCCGGTACTGCCGAGACCAAGCACCTGGTGAACGCGCAGTTCCTCGACGCGCTGCGTCCCGGGGCCTACCTGATCAACACGTCGCGCGGCAGCGTGGTGGACGAAGAGGCACTCGCGAAGGCCGTGAAGGAACGCGGGATCCGCGTGGGGCTGGACGTCTTCGCGAACGAGCCGGCGGGTGGGACGGGAGAATTCGCGCCCGCCATTCTCAAGGAAGCCGGAACCTACGGTACCCACCACGTGGGTGCCTCCACCGACCAGGCCCAGGTCGCGATCGCGCACGAAGTCATCCGGATCGTGCAGCATTTCATCGAGACCCAGGACGTGCTGAACTGCGTGAACAGGCTGGCCCGCAGCTCCGCCACCAGCCTGCTGTCGGTCCGCCACCAGAACAAGCCCGGCGTACTGGCGCACGTATTCAAGGTGCTCGCGGAACGGTCAATCAACGTCGAAGAGGTGGAGAACATCATCTACCGCGGCGCCGAAGCGAACGTCGCGCGGCTGCACCTCGACTCGGCGCCGGATGCAGCGGCCCTGAAGCTGATAAAGGAAGGCAATGCGAACGTGATCAGCGTGGCGCTGTCGCCGATCGAGAAGAAGGGGTAACAACGGTGCTCGGTTCTCGGTGCTCGGTGCTCGCGGTCAACAGTCGAGCACCGAGCACCGATCACCGAACACCGCTACAGCGCGCCTCTTTCCAACATCACCCTTCCCTCGTCGGTAAGAACCATCTCTACGCAATTCCCCGCGACCGTCCGCAGGTGAAATAGCGCCCGTTGGCCAGGGTTTCCGATGATGAGGAGCGTCTCTTGCTTCCCCGGGCTCGCGTCCGGGATTGGCGCTTCGACCAATTGTTCAGGCGCTGGTGACTGGTGCGCAGAAGAGCCGCCGACCCCGGAGCCTGTCCCGAGCGAAGCGAG
>CAMDCH010000060.1:0-11670 GCA_945889655.1 bacterium HR33 | reverse complement strand
AGTATCGCTCGAGCGCGGCGACGGTCCTCATGCTGGACTGCTCGCACTCGATGATTCTCTATGGTGAAGACCGGTTCACGCCGGCCAAGAAGGTGGCGCTGGCGCTCACCCACCTGATCCGGACGCAGTTCCCGGGCGACACGCTCAAGGTGGTGCTGTTCCACGACGGCGCGGAAGAGATTCCGCTTTCACGGCTGACCCAGGCGCAGGTGGGACCGTATCACACCAACACGGCCGAAGGCCTGAAACTGGCGCGGCGGCTCCTGATGGCGCAGAAGAAGGACATGCGCCAGATCATCATGATCACGGACGGCAAGCCGTCGGCGCTGACGCTGCCGGACGGCCGGGTCTACGTGAACTCGATGGGGCTCGACCCCAAGATCCTCGCGGCCACGTATCGCGAGGTCGCGATCGCCAAGCGGTCGAACATCATGATCAACACGTTCATGCTGGCGCGGGACCGCTCGCTGATCGAGTTCGTGAAAAAGGTGTCGGAGATCTGCCGCGGGAAGGCGTACTTCACCAATACGATGACGCTGGGGCAGTTCATCCTCATGGATTTCATGCGGAGAAAGACGAAACGCGTGGGGTAGTGAGAAGTAAGAAGTGAGAAGTGAGAAGTAAAACGGCGCCGTAGGACGGTCTGCGATACTGTCCGGGGCGCCTTCTCACTTCTCACTTCTTACTTCTCACTTAAGTAAGTTTCCCCCGTGTTCGAGAACATCTTCGAGACCGTCAATTCCGGCTTCGCCCAGGCCCTCTACGAGGACTTCCTGCGCGACCCCGCTTCCGTTCCCCCCGAATGGCGCGCGCTCTTCGAGCAGGGCCTTCGCGGCGAGCAACCTCCGCCGGGCAACGGGAAGACTGTCGTTCCCGACAAGGCGGCACCACCTCCCTCGGCGCCGACCGCCACCCCCGAGCACCGAGCACCGAGCACCGAGCACCGCAGTGGCGCCTCCCCCATCACGGGACCAGCAAAACGCCTCTTCGACAACATGGAGGCGTCGCTCGGCGTCCCCACCGCGACCTCCTTCCGTGACATCGATGTCGCGAAGCTCTGGGACACCCGCGCCCGGCTGAACCAGTCCCTCGCCGGAAAGACCAAGCTGTCGTTCACGCACCTGGTCGGCTGGGGCATCGTCCAGGCGACGAAACAGTTCCCGATCATGTACCACGCAGTCGTGGACGGTGACGGCGGCGCGCAGCGGCTGGACCCCGGCGCCGCGAACCTCGGCCTCGCGGTCGATGTCGAGCGGAAGGACGGCACCCGCGGCCTGATGGTGCCCGTGATCAAGGGCGGCGGCTCATCGGGATTCGCCCAGTTCCACGCGGAGTACGAACGGCTGGTCACGGGAGCACGGGATGGCAAACTCGGTCCTGACGCGTACACCGGCGGCACGATCACGCTGACCAACCCGGGAACTATCGGGACGGTTGCATCGGTGCCCCGTCTCATGAAGGGCCAGGGGTCGATCATCGCAACCGGCGCCATCCGCGAGCTCGGCGGCAAGCGGCTGATGACAGTCACGAGCACGTACGACCATCGCATCATCCAGGGGGCGGCGTCGGGGAGCTTCCTCAGGCACCTCGACGACCTGCTCCAGTCCGATGCCTTCTACGACGAGATCCGCCAGGCGCTGAGCCTCGGCGAAAAGCTTGTCGAGCGACGCGCCCGGCCGCGCGTCACTGCCGAGATGCGGGCCGTCACCGCTGGAGCAATGGCCGCGAATGCCGCGGCGGAAGCGGTCGCGCTCGCGACATCAGCCCCCGCACCGGTCCCTGGCCCAGCGCCCGCCGGCGGGCCGTCCCTGTACTACGTCGCCGCCGCGGTGTCGCTGGTCAAGGCGTATCGCAGCTTTGGCCATCGGGCGGCACGACTCGATCCACTCGGAACTGAACCGCCGGGCGATCCCGCGATGGACCCAGGACCCTTGGGCCTTACGCCTGATGTGATGGCGTCCATCCCGACCGACGTGCTCCGCATCTACGTCGGTGGAAAGACCCTCGGGGAAGCGCTCCCGCTGCTCCGCGAGACCTACTGCGGCACCATCGCGTACGAGATCGAGCACATCTCCGACCACCTGGAGCGCGTCTGGCTCCGGCGCGTGATCGAATCGGGCGAGCACCGCAAGGCCCTCACGACCGAGGAGAAGATCAGGCTCCTCGAGCAGCTGACCAGCGTGGATACGCTCGAGCGATACCTCCATCGCGCATACCTCGGCACCAAGCGGTTCGGCATCGAGGGCGTGGATGTCGCGGTACCCATGCTCCTCGAGGCGCTCGACCGTGCCATCGACCAGGGGATCCGGGAAGCCGTGATGGGCGCCGCCCACCGCGGCCGGCTCAACATCCTGACCCACGTGCTCGGCCTGCCCTACGAGACGCTGCTCGCCGAGTTCGAAGGCGGCCGCAAGGTTGAAGAGACGCTGACGCCCAAGGGCGGCACGGGTGACGTGAAGTACCACCACGGCGCCACCGGCACGTACGTCGGCCCGGCGAACAAGCCGCTCCCGGTGGCCCTGCTGCCGAACCCGAGCCATCTCGAAGCCGTCGACCCCGTGGTGGACGGTCGCGCGCGCGCGGCACAGACCAACCGCCGGCAGCAGCGCGCGGTACACGATCCCGCGGGGGCACTCTCGATCATCCTCCACGGCGACGCGGCCTTCGCCGCGCAGGGCGTGGTGGCGGAAACGTTCAACCTGGCGCGCGTCGACGGGTACAGCACCGGCGGCACGCTGCACATCATCCTCAATAACCAGGTGGGCTTCACTACCGATCCGAAGGAAGCTCGCTCGACCCACTACGCCAGCGACCTCGCCAAGGGCTTCGACGTTCCCATCATCCACGTGAATGGCGACGATCCCGAGGCGTGCATCGCGTCGGTGCGGCTCGCGATGATGTACCGCGCGGAGTTCGGCGGCGACATCGTGATCGACCTGGTCGGCTATCGCCGCCACGGGCACAACGAGAGCGACGAGCCGCGTTACACCCAGCCTTCGATGTACGCGCGGATCGATGGCCATCTCCCGGTTCGCGACCTGTACGCCGCGCAGCTCGTCAAGGAAAGCCTGATCGCCGAGTCCGACGCCAGGCGCATGGCGGACGACCAGCACTTTACGCTCGCCGATACCCAGAAGCGTTTGCGCGTGGAGCTGTCGGGCGGCGAGTACGGGGAAGAGCCGGACCGCATCTCGAGCACCGTGCGGTCCCCCACCGAGCCACTCACGGCCGTCCCGGAGCCGGCGCTCCGCGTGATCAACACGGAGCTCCTGCGCGTACCCGATGGCTTCGCGGTCAACGCCAAGCTCAAGAAACAACTCGACCGCCGGCTGGAGGCGTTCGATACGCCCACGCCGGCCATCGACTGGGGCCATGGGGAGCAGCTCGCCCTCGCGTCGCTGCTCATCGAGGGGATTCCGATCCGGCTCACGGGCCAGGACACGGCGCGCGGCACCTTCAGCCAGCGGCATCTCACGCTGCACGACACCAACACCGGCCAGGGCCACACGCCGATGCAGCACCTGCCCAACGTGCGGGCGGCGTTCGAGGTCTACAACTCGCCGCTCTCCGAGTACGCCGCGCTGGGATTCGAGTACGGCTACAGCATTGCGGCCCCCGAAACGATCGTGCTGTGGGAAGCGCAGTTCGGCGACTTCGCCAACGCGGCGCAGGTCATCATCGACCAGTTCATCATCGCGGGATTGTCGAAGTGGGGTCAGACGTCGCGCCTCACCCTGCTCCTCCCTCACGGGTACGAGGGCCAGGGCCCGGAGCATTCATCGGCGCGCCTGGAACGTTTCCTCGCGCTGGGCGCCGAGGGAAACATCCGCGTGGCCAACTGTTCCACGCCGGCGCAGTACTTCCACCTGCTGCGGCGCCAGGCGAAGCATCCCGAGATGCGGCCATTGATCGTCATGACGCCCAAGAGCCTGCTGCGCCTGCCACTCGCATCGTCGGCGCTGAAAGACTTCTCGAGCGGGCGCTTCGAGCCGGTGCTCGACGACCCATCTCACCAGGCCAGCCACGATCATGTCACCCGACTGGTCTTCTGCTCGGGAAAGATCTATTACGACGTCATCCAGCATCCGCTCCGCGCCAAGGTCGCCCACGTGGCGGTCGCGCGCATCGAGATGCTCTATCCCTTCCCCCTGGTGGAAGTGATCGACGTCATCCGCGCCTACCCGCACGCGACCGAAATCGTCTGGCTCCAGGAGGAGCCGAGCAATCTTGGCGCGCGGAAGTGGGTCATGCCGCAGCTCGAGAGCGCGGCGGCGCGCGGCGTCCTGGTCCGCGACATCTCGCGCCCCGAGCGGTCCAGCCCGGCCGAGGGTTATCCCAAGGCCCACCATGCGGAACAGGACCGCCTGGTCACCGAAGCACTCAATTGATGGGGCGGCTCCTGGTACTCGCCGTCATCGCGTGCGCCGGCGTTACCGTCAGCACGGCGGGAAGCTGGAGCAATTCCACGCCATTGCCCGAGCCGCTGCAGGAAATGAACGCGGCGACCGTAAAGGGCAGGATCTACGTTGTGGGTGGGATCAATACCAGCAACGAGGCGACGAAGCTGGTCTACCGCTTCGATCCCGCGACCGGGAAATGGGAGCGTCTTCGCGATTTCCCCGACTACCGGCACCACATGCCGCTGGTCGTGCTGCGCGACACCCTGTATGCGATCGGCGGGTACACGCCGCCGGGATTCACGGCGGTGAGGTCCGTTCTCGCCTACGATGAAGGCCGCGATGTGTGGGTGGGCCGAGGGCTCCTGCCGGAGCCCCGCGGCGCGAGTGCGGCGGCGGTGGCGGACGGCAAGATCGTCGTGGTCGGGGGCATCACCACGGGCAACCAGCAGACCGACTCGATCGTGATCTTCGATCCGGCAGTCGACTATTGGCTGCATGGTCCGCCGATTCCCACGAAGCGCGACCATCTCATTGCGGGCGCGGTCGGCAGCGTGGTGTTCGCGATCGGTGGGCGAAACGGCCCCAACTTCGACGTCGTCGAAGCCTTCGACGTGCGCACCGGCCGCTGGACCACCAGGGCGAAGATGCCGAGTACGCGCGGCGGGCTCGGTGGCGCCACACTCAACGGGCTGATTTACACCTATGGCGGTGAGAATCCCGGCGCCTTTGCGAACCACGAGCGATACGATCCCGCCGCAGACGCGTGGACCGTCCTTCCAGGGCTGCCCACCGCGCGTCACGGCCTCGGCGTCACGACGCTGGACGGGAAGATTTATGTCATCGCCGGCGGACCCCGCGCCGGGTTTGCGCAGACCGACGTCGTCGAGGTCTACACTCCCTAGTGCCGCTGCTCCAGGTCATCCGGTATGTCGTCTTTGCCATCGTTGCCGCGGCCAGTCTCGTCGCGCTCGCGGCGTGGGTCGTGCGCACCCGGAAGGTGAGCCCCTTCAGCGGGCTTGGGCGCGTCCTTCGAGCCATCAGCGAGCCGTTCATCAAGCCCACCGAGCGGTGGGTAGTGAAGCGGGGCGGCAATCCGCAGAACGCGGGCTGGTGGGTCTTCGGCGTAGCGCTCGTCGGTGGCATCGTGGTGATATCACTGGCGGGGTGGGTGACGGAGCAGCTGATGCGGGTCAGTGCCGCCAGCACCAGCGGGCGCGGGTCGGTGCAGCTCGTGGTCTACTACGCGTTCCAGCTGCTCCAGGGCGCGCTGCTGGTGCGGGTCATTGCCTCCTGGTTCGGGGCGTTCCGCTACAACCGCTGGATGCGGCCGGTGTATCTGCTTACTGACTGGATGATCGTCCCGCTCCAGAAAATCATCCCGCCCATCGGGATGATCGACATCACACCGATCGTGGCGTGGTTTCTCCTTCGAATCCTGCAGAACGTGGTTCTCTCGGCCATCTAGCTCGCATCCGTTCGGCGGCCAAGGCCGCCACTCGGCTGCGAGTCGCTGAAGCGACTGTTTCCAGGCTCGGGAACGGCCGCCTTGGCGGCCCTTAGCCGAGTGGCGGGTTTACCCGCCGAATCGCGATGCTGAAGGAGATCCCGCGCCGGCGGGACCGAGATACTCCCGCACAAACTGATCGTGCCGCAACGCCTCGTCCGGTGTGCCGAGGTAGTGGGTTGTACCTGACACCTGCCATGTCACGTCATCCGCCACATCCAGCAGCGACGCAGCGTCGTGACCGGTCACCACGATTGCGGTTCCGTTTCGTGCCAGGTCTCTCAGATGCAGGGCAATCAGATCGCGGTCCAGCGGAGCGAGTCCTAAGAAGGGTTCATCCGCCAGCAGGCAGGTCGGCTCCCGTAGCATCACCACCGCGACTTCCGCCCGGCGCCGCTCGCCACCCGACAGGGCACCGCACGGCTGGTCGCACAGGTCCCGGAGCCGGAGGGAGTCCAGCACCTGGTCGAGCATGGATCCCGTTTCGGAAACCCGGCCGAGAACGGCGCGAAGATGGGTACGCAGGGGGATGCGGTCGTGCAGCAGCGAGCGCTCGGGCAGATAGAACAGGCCATCCCTCGCCAGCGAGGCGAGCGTGGGCTGCAGCATTCTCCTGCCGTGGAAGATCACGAGTCCGTGGTCGGGCTTTACCACTCCAGCGGCGATTTTCAGCAGTGTCGACTTCCCCGCCCCGTTTCGTCCGAGCAGCGCCGATATCCGACCGCGACGGAGCATCAGCGTAGCCGAGGTCAGGACTCGGCGGTCGCCGAAGCTTTTCCCGACGCCGTCCACCTGGAGCGTGACGTCCGCGTTCACGGCAACCATTGGATGGCCGCCTCGACCAGGATTGCCGGCACGGCCGCGGCCAGTGCGAGGGCTGAAAGAGGAACGCCCAGGTTGGCGAGGAAGAGGTCTTCCTGGCGCCGCCGGAGATCGAGCGCGACGGCGGCAGTTACCGTCACGACGATCATCATGGCAGCCGGAACGTTGGGGATGGTCAGGCGGAAGATGATCAGGAGCATGACCCGCAGGCCGAACCAGACGACGAACGACCGCCGGGCAATGGACCCGATGAATGCGACGGGAAGGCCGGAGCGGAACACGCTGGTACTATCGTCCCCGGTGCGCCGGCCCGCTAGCTCGCTCCCGCGAGCAGCTCCTCCAGCGCCGCGAGGTGACTGCGCGCTGCGTCGGTCCCTTTGCGCGTCAGGGTGTACCAGCTCACGGGTTTCCTCGACTCGAATTCCTTGTTCACCGTGATGTAACCGGCATCCTCGAGCTTCTTGAGGTGCGCGCCGAGGTTGCCGTCGGTCTCGTCCAGCAGCTCCTTGAGCCGCGAGAAGTTGATCGCCTTGCTGCGAAGCAGGAGAACGCAGGCGCCCAGGCGTGACCGGTGCTCGAGCAGGCGGTCCATCTCGCGAGCCCCGTTCGCGACAGCCTCGTGGGCCCGCGCCTCGGCCTTATCTGCGGGCACGCCGGCTTTCTACCACGGCACCGATGAGGACTCCCGCCAGCAACGACAGACCAAAGAGCGGCAAACCCCATTCGCGAGAGCTCAACGGGAACAGCAGCCCGATGCCACCTCCCACGCCGACACCAAGCATGACGGCTGATCCAGTCAAACCGATTTGCACAGCGGTCAGCGCCACCATCACCATCGCGATCAAGAACTTCTCGCCGTTTCTCGCATCGATGCCCTGGGAGACAAGGATGACCGCCACCCCGCAGGCAAGCCAGGGAAGGAAGATGTAAGCCAAATCCTTCAAGCTGTGCTCGACAATTTCCCCCCGCTTGGCGGACTCCCTCCATGGAATCCAGACCGTAAGAGCGAGCGCCAGCACTAACCCGAAGAAGCCGACGTACCTCGCCCACGAGTGGGTGTATTCCCACAATCCGATGCTGTTGACTAGCGTGATTGCGAAGACATACACCGCCCACACAATGCCAACGGCTGGGGTAAGGGCGGCACGATAGAAGCGGCGCTGGCGTTCGACCGCACCGGCCAGGAACCGCACATCGTCACGAAGCTGTTCGGGCGTGGTCACACACCCTCCTGTGTATGGAGTACTCTACGTTATAGAGTCTCATTCATACGGT
Organism: bacterium HR33; assembly: GCA_945889655.1. Classification (GTDB taxonomy): domain Bacteria; phylum Gemmatimonadota; class Gemmatimonadetes; order Gemmatimonadales; family GWC2-71-9; genus SHZT01. The sequence continues at coordinate 3,669 of CAMDCH010000060.1, read as the reverse complement.
CAAGACCGGCTAGAATCCGGCACAAAGATGACGATCAAATCCAGGCTCGCGGTGTGGGTCCTGCCCCGGTCATCCCGGACAGGGGTCGCCGGCATGCACGGCGAAGCGGTGAAGATCCGCCTCACCGCCCCACCCGTGGACGGCGCCGCCAACGAGGAGCTGATCCGCTTCCTGTCGGACACGCTCGACGTACCGCGCTCCAGTGTTTCGATCGTGAGCGGGGAGTCGGGCAGGTCGAAGGTGATCGAGGTGGACGGGATGGACCGGATAACACTGGAAACCCGGCTGCTGAGGTCGCTGAAGACGAAATAGGCCCCGTACTCTGTTCGGCGGCCAAGGCCGCCACTCGGCTAATGGTCGCTCAAGCGACCCAGATCTTAGGCCGGTGAGAGTATCGATATTGACCGCTTTAGCGGTTTTCCAGCCGAGTGGCGGGTTACCCGCCGAACCAACCAACGCGACAACGCGCCTAGTCGTTCCTTAACGCCACCACCGGATCCACCTCACCCGCGCGCCGCGCCGGGACAGCGGTCGCCAGCAGTGCGACCACGGCCAGCAGCAGCGCCATCCCCGCGAAGGTGACCGGGTCGAGAGACGCCACGCCGAACAGCAGCGCCGTCAGCACTCGACTGGCCAGCGCCGCTATGATCAATCCCGCGAGGACTCCACCCAGCACCAGCCACAGGTTCTCGCGCACCACCATCTGGAGCAGGCGTGACGGCTCCGCACCGAGCGCCATGCGCACGCCGAACTCGCGCCGACGCTGGGCCACGGCGTACGCAGTCACGCCGTAGATCCCCACGATCGCGAGCGCCGCCGCGATCAGCGCGAAGACGGTGACCAGCGTGGTATTGAGTCGCCGGGCGGACTGGTCGTCGGCGACCATGCGGTCAATGCTCGCGATCTCCGCCACCGGCTGCTCCGCGTCCACTGCGTGCACCGCCTCGCGGATCGTCGCGGCGAGATCGTCCGGCCGCGGGCCGCGCACGGCCAGCCACATCGGCCCCTGGCCATTCCCCACACCCGAGCCCAGCCCCATGAACATCTCGGGACCGACATCGTCGGCGAGGGAGCTGCCGTGAATGTCCCCGATCACGCCGATGATGGTCAGCGGTGGCCGCCCACCCGGTCCGCCCCCACCCAGCGGCAGTGACTTGCCGAGTACGTCCTGTCCCGGCCAGAGCCGCTCGCCGAGGCGCTGGTTGATCACCACGGTCGGCGCGGCATTGGTAACGCCATCCTGCGCAGTCAGAGGCCTCCCCTGGAGGATCGGGATGCCGAACGTCGAGAAGAAGCCGGGACCAACGACGGTGGTATGGATGGGCAGGAACTGCTCCGGATCGTCGGCGCGTACCTGCCGGGGATCCATCGCGAGGACCATGTTGCCGCCGGAGAGCGGCAGCGTGCGGGCGACCGTTGCGTCCGTGACACCGGGACGCGAACGCAGGTTGGCCAGGAGCTGATCGAAGAAGTGGGCCCGTGACTCGGGGGTCGGGTACCGGGCCGGCGTGAGGCGAATGCGTGCGCCGACTACGCCGTGCGGATCGAATCCCGGATCCACGCTGTTGAGCGCGACAAAGCTGCGGACCATCAGGCCGGCGCCCACGAGCAGCACCAGTGCCAAGGCCACCTCGCCCACGATCAGCGTCGACAGCGTGCGCCGGCGGCGGCGCCCACCACCGATACCGGACTCGTCCCGCAGCTCTTCTTCCAGCCTGGGCGACGACATCCGCAGCGCCGGCACGAGGCCAAACCCGATCCCGGTCAGCAGGGAAAGCGCGATCGTGAAGAAGAAAACCGTGAGGTCGATGTGAATGTCGTTCTGGCGGGGCAGCACCGCGGGCCAGGTGGCGAGCGTCGCACGCAACGCGAGCATGGCGAGCACGATCCCCGCCACCGCACCGGCGACCGAGAGCATCACGCTCTCGGTCAGGAGCTGTCGAATCAGCCGGCCGCGCTCCGCGCCGAGCGCCCGTCGAACCGCGATCTCCTTCCGCCCGCGCGTCGCGCGCGCGATCAGCAGGCTCGCGGTATTCGCGCAGGCGATGAGCAGCACCAAAGCCACGGCGCCGGCCAGTACGACGATCGCGCGGGTCCGATCACCCACGTATTCGTCCCGGAGATCCGACGTCATAAACGACGTCGTTATCTGGAAACCCGGGCGCGGCGCACCGGCGGCCGGACGTGGTCCACCGCCGCCACCGCGAGGGCCGTTCGACGTGATCTGGACGCTTGCACCCGCCTGGGAGGACTGGACCTCTTCATCGATCCGCCGCGCGATTACGCCGAGATCGCCATCCAGCCGCTCGCGGGTGATGCCGGGAGCCAGTCGTACGATCCCGGTGTATCCCCGGAACATGCGTGTCGTGCGCATCCCCGGGTTGGCGGTGAACGACCACCCGATCGGCAGCCACGCATCCATATCCACACTGGGGTATCGCATCGTCGGCGGCATCACGCCAATCACCTGGAACCCGCGCCCGTCGAGCGTCATCGTCCGGCCGATCGCGGCCGGATCGGCGCCGAGGCTGTTCTGCCAGAATCGGTGGGAAACGACCACCACGGGTTCTTCCTCTTCGGCCGCCGTGAACACCCGGCCGAGGATCGGACGCACATCCAGCACCGTGAAGAGGCTGGCGGTCACCTGCGAGACATCGAATTCCCGGGGCTCTCCGATGCCCGACATGTTGTACTGCCCGCCGCGATAGGTGGCGGCGCCGGCCAGCGCGTCCTTCAGCGTCGCGATGTCCTGGTAGTCGCGGTAACCGATAGGCCCCCCGCCCTCGCCCATCGGGCCCTTTGTGTGGACCGCCACGAGCTCTTCGGAGCGCGGGTAGGGCAGCGGCCGCAGCAGGACCGCGTTGACCACGCTGAAGATTGCCGTGTTGACGCCGATCCCGATCGCCAGCGTCAACACCGTGATCGCGGTGAAGGCGGGGCTCTTCGCGAGGAGGCGAAGGGAGTACTTGAGATCCTGGATCAGCGTGTCCACCATCGCCGGCCTCGGTTGGTGTCAGGGCCTTCCGTTACCGCCAAGAATATCGTCAACCGCCTTCGTTACCCTCTCGTAACGCTCGTCGGGCCGCTTCTTGAGGGCGCCGTTGATGAGCGAGAGCCGCAGCGTGGCATCGTCGACCTCCCGCTTCATGAGCTCTGTTTCGAGATCGTAATGAATGTTGACGGCGAGCATTACGTCGCTCCTGATCCTCGCTCGCCCTGGTTCGTCCGCGGTCCGGTGCATCCGCCGGAGCCGCCGTGTGGCGAATTCGTTCGAGAACATCCGCTGAATAAGATCCGCCCGGGCTGTGTCCCGCCGAGCCACCTCATCAATCATCCCGCGCTGCGTGGCGAGTATCGCGACTTCCTGCCAGTAGTCCTCAGGCGCAAGGACTTTCAGAGAATCCAGGACAGCGACGATGCTTCCATTTCCCCTCGCCACCGTACCAAACGCACCACCGGTCATCCGGATGCCACCCAGCGCGCCTTTTTTTTCCTTGGTTGTCACCAAGATGACGCCAGTGATCGCATCTGGGCCGTACTGAAGAGCAGCAGCGGTGCCTTTGAGCACCTCAACGCTCTCGATATCCTCCCGCCGGAGATCCCGGATCGCCACCGAGGGATTCTGACGGGCGGTGGTATCGCCCATGAGCTTCAGGCCATCAATCATGA
>CAMDCH010000059.1:0-11676 GCA_945889655.1 bacterium HR33 | reverse complement strand
AGTCGCTACGCGAGCCTCCCGCCGAAGGCCGAGTCGCTCGAGCTTCTGGCGGAGCCGGACCTGCTGAAGCTCTTCCGCAAGGCGAAGGTGCACTAGTCCTTCAGCAACAGCTTCGCGATCGTCTGCAGCTGCATGTTGCTCGTGCCTTCGTAGATCGTACCGATCTTGGCGTCCCGGTAGAATTTCTCGACCGGATATTCCTTGGTATAGCCGTAACCCCCGAACAGCTCCACGCAGAGTGACGTGATCCGCTCCGTGGCCTGGGAGGAGAAGAGCTTGGCCATCGCCGCTTCCTTGGTGTACGGCTGTCCCGCGTCACGGAGACGCGCGGCGTTGTAGACCATGAGGCGGGCGGCTTCCAGCTCGGTGGCCGCCTGGGCCAGCTGGAACTGGACCGCCTGGAAATCCGCGATGGGCTTGCCGAACTGCTGGCGTTCCTTCACGTACTTGCACGCGGCGTCGATCGCCCCGCGCGCGATCCCGATCATCTGGGCCCCGATACCGATCCGGCCGCCGTTCAGCGTCTCGATCGCCACCTTGTAGCCCTTGCCGACCTCGCCGAGCACGTTGGCCGCCGGGACCGCGCAGTGGTCCAGGATGAGCTCGGTGGTGCTCGAGGCACGGATGCCGAGTTTGTCTTCCTTCTTCCCCACGCTGAAGCCTGGGAATCCCCGCTCCACGATGAATGCGGTGATGCCCTTGTAGCCCTGGGCGAAATCGGTGTTGGCGAAGACGATGAAAACCTCCGCCTCCGCGCCGTTGGTGATCCAGAGCTTCTGGCCGGTCAGCACCCAGCTGTCGCCCTTCTTCTCGGCCTTGGTGCGCAGCGCGAATGCGTCCGAGCCCGAACCGGCTTCCGACAGCGCGTACGCGCCTACCTTGCCGCCAGCGAGCTGGGGCAGGTAGCGCCGGCGAAGGTCGTCACTTCCCCACAGCCCGATCGGGGCGTTCACCAGGGTGTTCTGCACGTCCACCAGGATCGCGGTAGACGCGTCCACGGCCGACAGCTCTTCGACCGCGAGGATGGTCATGAAGAACGAGCCGCCCGCGCCGCCCAGCTCCGCCGGCACGTCGATCCCCATCAGCCCCAGCTCCGCGAACTTCGGGATCAGCTCCTTGTCGTATTGTGCGGCCTGCTCCATCCCCGCCACGCGCGGGGCAACCTCGGCCGCCGCGAAATCGCGCACCGCCGAGCGGAACATCTCCTCGTCCTCGGAGAGCATGGTGAGCGCGCCGGGGAGCGACGCGGAGGCGGTGGTCATGGCGATAACCTATCCCCGCAGAAACGAAACAGCCACCGGCGTGAAAACGCGCGGTGGCCGATTCGTTTTTCGCGGGCGTGAGCCCGCGGGCGCCTCTACTTTGGAGGCGTGGGCGCCGAGGTTGAAGGTTCGCTTCCCGGAGCCGGGACGACCTGCTTGGGCGGCTGGGTGGAATCGGGCCGCACATCGGTATCGGTCTTCGGGTTGGCGGTCGAATCGGTCGCCTGGACATCGCCACTCTTGTCGCCCTTCATGGCGTCGCGATCGGTGCCAGGCGTCGCGGGAGCGTCGGTTGCCGGTGCCGGGGTAACCGTTGGTGCCGGGGTAACCGTTACCGAGTCGCCGGTTGCCGGAGTTTCACCCGGGACGTGAATGGCTTCGACCGTCGGTCCCTTGTCGGTCACGATCACGTCGGCAACCACCTTGTCACCATCATGGAACTTGTCGAACAGCGAGATGTCGGTGACCGCATAGGTCAGCTTCATCGTCGCGCCTGCGTGACCGGGAAGGTCCTTGGTCTCCACCACGATCGAGTTCGTTCCCTTGTCGATGTCGGTGATCTGGCCTTCGACCTGGATGCGGCTCAGGCCCTCACCGCTCATGCTGGGCTGCTGGTTCTGCGGGTCCTGCGCAAGCAATGGTGCGGCACCCACGCCGGCGGCCAGGGTGGCCGCGGCGAGCAGGGTCTTGAATGCGTTCATGTCTTCGTCTCCTCCGGAGTGTGCGAATACGGGCAACTCATTACGTCACCCCGGCGGACAAACGATTGTTCCAGCGTGTGAACGGTGCCACGTGGCGTGAGCGCGACGGTCAAGACTTGTTTTTCTTCTCGATCACGATCCCCGCGTGACCAGTGTCTTTCGCCGTGGCCCTGGCCGTGGCCTTCGGCGCCGTCCATATCCCGTGGTGTGGATTCTTCAATCCGTTATGCGGGTTCTTCAGGCCCACCTTCTTCTTCGTGGCTCCGAACTCCAGGTTTTCCACGCGCGTCCGGTTGTCGCGCACCACCAGGTCCGCGTTGATCACCATGTCCTTCTTGAACTGCGCCATGTCCATCGTCGGCGGAACGTCATAGGGGAGGGTGGTCTTCCCGCCATACTGCATCGGGATGCTGTCCGCGGCGATCGTGATCTGGTGGCCAGAGGGATTGATCGTCGAAATCCTGCCGTCGAAGTGCCAGTGCGGCGTCTCGCGGCTGATGGTGTCGGTCGCGTGGTTCTTGATGGAGTCGGCCCCGCGTTGAGCGTGGGCAGAAGCGGCGGTGGCGGCCACGAGCAGCGCGGTCGTCGAGGCGGTGAGGCGGAAGTTCATTGTTCGTCCTTCGTAGTTGGTTGTGAGCTCAGCTCCTTTCCGGTGGAGATGCATTTATTCGGCCAGAAACATTCGGCAACATGGAATGCGGTGTGGCATCGGCACTACACAGGAGAGTCACGTATTCAGGCGAATGCCAAGCCTTAAGGTGATTCTCAGAACGCGCTGATATCATAGATGAGGAGCGCCGGCGAGGACGGGTTCTTTGCCGCGAAGACATAACGCTTCCCACCGATCTCGCCAATCTTGAGCGTATGCAGACCGCTCGAGCCAGATGGGGATGACGATCCCCGGGACACCCCTACGAGACTCGGCCGCGCTGGATCGGCCAGGCTGAAGACATAGAGGCCCGCCCGGGTTCCTCCCTCGGCGGTCACAACCAGGAGCTTCCCGTCCGTGGTGCCCTTCACGTCGCTCGTCGTCTGGACACCCTGGATGACTACCGAGTCGACCAGGGTCGGGGCGCCGGTTGCGCTGAGTGACCACACCTTGATCGCGTTGCCGTAGTTGCCGGGAGGAGTAGAGCCCGCCACCGAACGGGGCTGGCCGCCCCAGGTGCTGCTGTACGCGAAGCTGCTGTTCACCCACAGGTCTGCGCCGTATCGGTCGGGCACGTTGCTGCCGCCGGCGGCCGCGGTAAAGGCGGTGCCGCTGAACTTGAGCTGCCAGAATCCCGTGAGCATGTCGCTCAGGTAGACGGAGTTGTTCGCGACCTGCACGCCCCACGTGAACATGGTGGTGGCGGGCTTGAACCGCGCCAGCTCGCGGGTGGCCAGGTCGCCGGCGAGTGTGCCGGAGACGTCCAGCGCCACCACGCCTCCGTTGTAGTAGGCCGCGTAGAGCACCTGGGCGGCCTCATCCATCCAGAAGTTGTGCGTGCCCGCCGCCGGCGTGCCACTCATGTGATAAAAGGCCACCTCAACCGGGCGGGCCATGTCCGTCACGTCCACCACGTGGATGTCGCCGGTGGACGTCGAGCCGATGCTCGCCGGCCCTTCCTGGCCCACGAACACGTACCGCTTCTGACCGTTGGTCGGATTATGGAACCACCACGCGTTGTGCACCTCTGGCCCGGGCGTCCCGTTGTTGGCGGTGACCACCCGTCCCACCTCCACCGGGGCAGTGGGCGAACCACCTCGGATGCCGTTGCCGACGTCGTAGATGATCAATCCCGTATTCCAGACGCATGCGAAGACCAGTCCGTCGCGAACGAACGTGTCATGGATGCCGTAGCTGGCGGGAACAGGCACCGTCGCGACGAGGGGGATGTTCGCAGCGGTTTCGGTGGAGTCGACCAGGAAGCCACCGGGACCACTGGCGTCGGAACAGGCGGTACCGAGCAGCGCGGTAACCGCAACCAGCCATGCAGCTTGTCGAATCATGGTCTCAGAATACCCCGCAGACGCCCAAAGGGCAGGGGCGGCCGGAGGTCATTCGGCGATCGGTCCCCGCAATGCTGCTACGACACTCACGATCGCGAGCATCAACCCACAGGCGCAAACCACGGCTGCACCAGTCGGCAGATCGAGCTGGTAGGAGGTCCACAGACCCAGGAGGCTCGCGAGCGTGGCGACGATCCACCCGGTGACGAGCCTGCCTTTCCAGGAACGCGCCAGCATCACCGCGCAGACCGCGGGAACGATGAGATAGGCGAAGGTGAGCAGCACGCCCGCCACCCGCACGAAGCTCACCACGACCACGGCGAACGCCGCGTAAAACAGGAAATCCCACAGGCGCACAGCCAGGCCCTCGGTCTCGGCCGATGCATGGTCGCCGGAAATGAGCGCGAATTTCGTGTGAAACACCCGGTAGAATCCCGCCAGTACCGCGAAGAGCAGGGCGCGCTCACCCACCTCCGCGGCCGTCACGTTGAGTATGTCACCGGTCAACAGGTGTTCCAGTTCTTCCTTCCCGCCCGCCACGCGGGAGAGCAGCAGGATCACGCCCGCGGCCGCGACGACGAACGTGATACCGATGATGGCTTCCTGTGGGACCTTGTGCTTCTCGCTGCTGCGGGACCAGCTGAACAATGCTGCCGCCGCGAACGTGACGCCGAGTGAGATCCAGAACGTCGGCCGGTCGTCGAAGTGGTAGCCGGTGAGCAGCGCCACGCAGGTGCCGAGGGTTGCGACCTGTGCCAGCGCCAGGTCCACGAAGATGACCTCGCGCTTCACGACATGGAGACCGAGGTAGACCAGCAGCGGCGGCAGGACCAGGCACGCCGCCAGCGGCCACTTCATCACCTCCCAGGCAACGGAGAAGTCGCCTTGCATCAGGTCTTTGCCCCCGCTCCCAGGCCCGACACCAGCGAACGCACGATGTAATCCATCAGGTCGAAGTAAGTATCGGTCCCCTTGATGGCGCCGGGCTGCTGCGCGATGTCCAGCACCAGGGCCTTCGTCTGGCGCGCCACAGTCTCCGCGGTCTTCCTGTTCTGGAACGGCTGCACCAGGATGACGGTTGCGTGCTCGGCGTTCATGGTACTGATGACCCTGGCCAGGTGCGCGGGCGACGGGGCGATGCCCGGCTTGGGCTCCAGCGTTTCGACTACGTCGAGGTTGAACCGCTCGGCCAGGTACACGAAGTCGTTGTGATAGGTGACGATCCTGGCGCCCTTGTAGGGCGCCAGCTGCTTCTCCCACTCGGCCCTCTTCGTATCCAGCACTGTATTGAACGTCTTGAGGTTTGCCTGGTACTTCGTCGCGTTCGCCGGGTCCACCTTTGCAAACTGGTCGGCAATCCGGGCAACGATGACCTTCACGTTGACCGGGTCGATCAGAAAATGCGGGTTGCCCAGCCCGTGCACGTCGCCCTTGGAGCGGTCGAACGTCGTCGGCACCTCGAGCAGCTTGATCCCGACCGACGCCGAAATCCTGCCCGGCGCTCCCGGCGCGATCTTGTTGTTCCGCGCGCTCTCCAGCAGGGGAGGGAGCCACCCCAGCTCCAGCTCGGCCCCGCCTTCGATGAGCACGTCCGCCCGGTGGAGCGTCACGATGTGGCTCGGCTTGGCGTCCACGAAGTGCGGATCCTCCGTGGGCTTGGCGAGCGCCTTCACATCTACCGCGTCGCCGCCGATGGCGACCGCGAGTGCCGCGAGATCCGGCGTCGTAGCGACCACGTTGATCCTGCTTCCGCCGGGCGGACCGAGCGCGAAGACGGTCGCGAGCGTGTATGCCATCAATTTCAGTGTCATGGTCTTTGAGCCCCGCCTAGAACTTGTGAGCGGCATGCGCGCCGAGCAGGAACTCGAGCTGCAGCCATACCGAGTGATCGACCCCGAGACCTTCCCGGTGATCGTAGTTGTACTGGGCACGGACTTTGGAGAATTCGCTGGGATACCAGGTGAGGTTCGGCGACACGCGGTAACGGTCTTCCGGGCTGTCGCCGTTCACGAACTCGCCGCGGAGTGCCGCCACCAACAGTGGCTTGATGCCCCAGGCCAGCTGCGCGTAGGCGCCCGCATCACGGAGCGTCTCAGGAACGAGGATCATGGCTGCATCCGTTGCCGACACCCGGGTGCCGGCCCCATAACGGCGGGCCAGTGCTTCGGCCTGGAAGGTGACGAAGGGGAAACCCTGGTGGGCGGTGAGGGATTTCCATTTCCAGTACAGGTCGGCGCCATAAACCGCCGTGCGCGCGTCGGTGCCGGAATTGTTCGGTCCAAAGGCGCCGGAGACGCCGAGGAGCAGTGTCTGCGTGTCCGTGAGGTCGAAGGAGGTCGCCAGCCGTGGAACGATCAGCAGGTCGTCCAGCCGCCGTACCTCGCGGTCCAGCGGGACGCCGCCGTGAATCTCGGATGACTCCTCCGAGCGGAAGCTGAACGCGGTCCCGCCCGCGCTGTTGAACACCCCCAGCATGGCCTCCGTGTACCACGACGTCGGGACCAGCCACGAGAGGCGAGCACCCTGGCTGCGCAGGCCTTCACCGCCGAGTGTGCGCGCCAGGATCAAAGGCTGGTCGGCGAACGCCCACGCGTGGGGATGCTGCGGGTTCTGGCGGCCGAATTCCGTAAAGAACTGCCCGACCTTGAGCTGCAGGCCGGCCGGAAGCGCGGAGGTGAGCAGGTAGGTCTCTTCAAGCTCGACACCGGTTTCGCCCTCGGCATCCAGCTTGTAGACGATGTTGGCAAAGCCCTTGAAATGCGGGTCGACCGTTCCGTCCAGCGCCAGCTCGGCGTTAGGAAGGGAGAAACCGCGGACATGGGGATCGTGGTCGCCCGGCTGAAGGGAGGCGACGTCGGCCTCGGTGGACCAGCCGAAATCGGTCAAGCCCACGAAACTCACGTTCATGTACGCCCCGGGCGCCGGCCGCGCGACGGAATCGGCTGGCTGCGCCTGGGCGAGTACTACCCCGGGAAATGCAGCAATCAAGACGAACAGCCAGGTGGCTGTCCGGAATCTTCTGGACATTGGGTGACTCTCCGCTGTGGAGTTGCCGCGCAGAGCGTTGTGCTGTGCGCGGGACTAGGCGGAGAGGCTTGGGGGTGCCCGGGGGGCTTGGGAAACGAGGATGAAGCGCGAGACCGCCACGGTGCGCGGCTCGCTGAAGGCAACGGCCACGATTTCGGACTGACGGAGCACCAGCGGCGCGGCAGCGGCGTCTCCGCTGACGCCGATGACACGGCAGATCTGGCAGAAGAGGTGGTCGTGACCGGGGGAGCACGGCTGCTGGCGCTCGGACTCGATGTGTGTCGCGAGGGTCTGCTCAGCGGCCTCGAGGCGCGCATCCGCAATCGGCCCCAGCGCCGCCACCGTGAGGTGGAGGAGCGCGAAGACCGAGGCGAGGAGGCGCGAGCGGCGGGTCATCCTATTTCTTGACGGTGCTGTCCTTGACGACGACCACCTTCTCGATCAGGCCCTTGCCGCCGACGATGACGAGATCGGCCTTGATGTAGTCGCCGACCTTGAGCTTCGCGAGCTCGGCCGAGTCCCTGAACGTATACGGCATCGCCATCGCACTCATGTAGCCCTGGATGGCCTTGTGGTCGATCGTGGCCGTTTTCCCCGCCGGCCGGATCGACTGGATCTTGCCTTCCATGTGATAGCGCTTCTCCGCCGGCGCAGTTTGCTGCGCGGATGCGTTCACCGCGGCGGCGGTGGTCAGCAGGGCGGCGAGCAGCAGCGACTTCTTCATGAGTCTCGAACTCCGGTTGAGTGAAACGACTGTCCCGTGGGGCCAGGGTCGCATTTGATACATACACCGAGTGAAGGGGTTCCGCCCGTCCTACTACTGATTCTTGCCGTTCTTGCCGTTACGCATGCTCATCGTGACCGCAACCAGTCCCAGCAGCAGCGCGCTCGCGCCCAGCCAGTTGGACTTGGCGGTGGTGGCGAACTGCGAAGGCGCCTGCATGATAGTGATCTTGGGTGCCGGACGCTTCGCCTGCGGGTCAACAGCGTCGGTCCACTCCACGACCTCGCCGCCCTCGTACGTCTGGAACGCCTTGATCGCGAGGATCGGGCCGGCATCGGCGGCAATCCGGGCGCTGACCGTGAAATCATCGAACTCGTCGGGCGCGATCTTGCCGCCGGACCAGGTAACCGCGGTGATGGCCTTCGAGGTATCGCGCTCGATCTGCGTGGTCCATCCCTGCTTGGCCTTGATCCGTGAAACGCGGAACCCCTGCGGGAATTCCACCCGCAGCTTGATCGTGGGCACCGGCTTCTCGGTCGGCACCTTGAGGACGAAATCGCCGCCCGTGTTGGCGAGGATCTGCCGCGGCGAGACGGTAACGTGCGCGCTGGCCACGACAACGACCGTCGCGAGCACCAGCAGCATCGACCAGCGAGACGTGTTCATGTTGCCTCCGTGAGGTTCAATGTTCTTCCATGATCTGGTGCTGGTGAGACACGGGCATGGCCACGCCCTCGCCCGGCGGGGGCGGGATGTAGGCCAGGAAGCCGGCAAGCATCACGACGCCGATCATCCACGCGGTCTCCCAGGTGACTGAGCGTTGCAGGCGCCCGGGGCCGGACTCGGCCATCCGGGGCATCAACTGGTACCGGTTGCGAAATCCAAAGGCGACCAGGACGGCCAGGCCTGCGAGCTTGCCGATGATCAGCCAGCCGTAGGTAGAGCGGAACAGGTCGCCGAGCTTCGGAAGAAAAAGGAAAGTCTCCAGCGCGCCCGTGAGCGCGATCGCGACCACCGAGATGAGCGCGATGCGCGACACTCTCCAGGCATCCTCGCGGAATCCCTCGGCCGACTGCCGGCCGAATCCCAGGACGATGAGCCCCCCGGTCCACAGCGCCGCCGCCCCCAGGTGTACGATCTTGCCCGGAATCGCGATGCTCGGGCTGATCGCGGCGGGGTGACCGGTGGCACCGGTGACCACCAGGCCGAGGACCGCGAACGCGGCCGCCAGCCCGGGTGCGCGCGCCAGCAGTATGGCCCAGACGGCTCCGGCCGCTAACCCCACGCGGAGCGCATACCCGGCGCCATTCTGCGTGCCGAACGAATCAATGATGGTTTCGAAGTTCACCTGGCCCTGTGGCGCCGCATGCTGGAGCCAGAGGAAGAAGTCGGCGGCGAGCAGAACCGGCGTAACGACGACGAGCACGCGCTCGAGCCATTGGAGGCGCTCGGTGCGCTCGGTGCCGCCCCAGGTGACGAGCGCCAGCAGGCCCGCGAGCGCCAGGAGGGACATCTGCGCCGCACCCCGGATCAACGCTGAAACGACCGGCGGCTCCCCGCTGGTGCCGATGGGGCCGCCCGACGGCGCCTGCGTCGGGATGGGTGGGGCCGCCGGTGCGGTCATCAGCAGGTGCTCCGGTGGATGGCCTTCGGTACTGACCGCCGCGTAGAACTGGTAATAGCCGCCCACCGGGTGGCCATCAGCCGAGACCACCCGCCAGCCGACGAGATACCCGCCGGGAGGAAGCTGCGGGAAATCCGCGATGAGCGCGTTCACGTTGCGAGGATCGATGCGCGGCTTGAGCGACCAGACCTGCCCCGAGCCGCTCTTCAGCGTGATGTTGGAAAACTTGCTCTCGATCGGCTCGCTGAAGGTGAGGCGGATGACATCAGGATACGCGGTGAGCGTGTCCCCGGATGCCGGAGTAGCAGACTCCAGCGCGGCATGCACAAGCACGAGCGCGCGGGTCACCACCGTGCCCGCCGACCCGCCCGAGAGCAGGAGCGCCGTGCAACAGAGGATCAGCGCATTCACTGGGAAATCGGCGTATGAGGCGTCATCGCAATCCTGTGTTTCTGCTGTTTCCGCGCAGGTGGGCGCCAGTTGGCGCCCACCTATCCGTGGCTAGAACTGGAACTTCAGCTCCCCGACCACCGTCCGCTGCGGGAACGGGTGGAACAGGAAGTATTTCTGGTTGCTCAGGTTGTCCACGCCGAGCGACGCCGAGTAGTGGCGGCGCGTGAAATTCACGCGCGCATCCATCACGAACCACTTCGTGAATCCCTGGTAGACGTTGGGATTCTTGACGTCCGTGTTATCCAGCGTGGTGTAGAGCATGCTGCTGTAACGGCCGGCGTACGTGAACGCCCACGCTGAGGTCGGGCGATAGGTGGTGGTGAAGCCAAAGCGCCACTTGGGAATGTTCGGCAGGAACTTGCCGATGGCCGCGCTGGCGGTGGTGCCGGCACTCGGGCTCCCGGTGATCGCCTTGATACGGGCGTCGAGCCAGGTCACGTATCCGTTTACCTGGAGCCCGTCGATGAACACCTTGTTGTACACCCCGAGCAGCTCGATCCCGCCCGCGTGCACGTGATCCACGTTCGAGAGGTACGAGTAGAGTATCGAAGATCCCGCCACCAGCGGCTGGAACTGCGAGATGATGGCGTCGTGCACGTCCTGGCCGAAGAACGAGACCTGGGCTTTTCCCTGCTCGAAGCGCCGCTGGATCCGCAGCTCGCCGGACAGCGCGTTCTCCGGCCGCAGGTTCGGCTGGGGTGACGTGAAGGTGGTGCCGGTCGAGACGAGCTGGTACAGCTCGGACGCGGTGGCGAAACGGTATGCCTGGCCGCCCGACAGCGTCACGACCCAGTAGGGTGAGGCGATCCAGTCGATGATGGCCTTCGGCGAGAATTTCTTCCCCGTGACCACCGGCTGTGTCACCTGGACGAGGCCGTTCTGGTTGAACCCGTCATAGGCGCGCCACGACTCGACCCGGGCGCCCACGGTGAGGTTGAACCGCGAGCTGACCTTCCACTGCTCCTGGGCCCACGCCGCCATCGTGCGCGTCTTGCCGTCACCCTCAGTGGCGATCGTGGTGGTGGTGCCCACGCGCCAGTCGGCGGTGTTGTACGTCGGGTTGTGGAGCTCGTAGCGATCCAGGTGCGCACCGCCGGTGACCGTGTGTTTTGCCTCTGCCCCGCCGCGGTGCCACGCACCTTTGACGTCCAGCGTGTACCAGTTGGTTCCCTCGAGCATGGCGACGCGTCCCGCGGTGCCATAGGTCGTGTCCGCGGCAGCGCTCGTCGTGGGCAGGATCTGCCGGTCCTTGTTCATCCGGTAGTAGTTGCCCGAGAGGTCGAAGTCCCAGTCCTTCTTCATGTCCGACCGCAGCGACAGGCTGTGCGACCCGTGGAACTGGTCGAGGCTGTAGAAGCCGCTGGCGAACCCGGCCTGTCCGGCGAACGTCGGAGCGCCGGCCGCCGTGGTCAGGTACGACGACACCGCGGAGCTGGCATCGTTACGCCAGAACCCGAACGTGTACGCCGCGTGCAACGTGGGCGTGATGGCGTACGCCGCCTTGACCTTGCCGTTGGCCATATGCGTGTGCAGGAGGCCGGTAGCGCCGAGGATGTTGGCGTTCGCCCCCAGCTTGTTGGTCGCCGCAAAGGCGCCGGTCGTGCCCGCGGGGTTGGTGGCCGCCGTCACGTAACCGATGGGCTGGCTGTGGCTGTTCTGGTAGTTACCGGAGAGCCAGACCGACAGGTTGCCCATCCTGTTGCCCAGCGCGCCCGACGTCTGCATGGTCCCGAAGGTCTTCTTCGTTCCATACAGGTTGTGCGCCTGGAGGGATGTAGTCTGGCTGATGGCGCCCTCGAGGCGGTCGGGCAGGCGCGTGGTGATCTCCATGACCGCGCCCATCGAGTTGCCGGCGTATGCGGCCGAGTAGGGCCCGTTCATCATGTCGACGCG
>CAMDCH010000058.1:0-11851 GCA_945889655.1 bacterium HR33 | reverse complement strand
CACCAGAACCAGACTGACAATTCTGCGGGTCGGCCCGCAGAACTCAACGCTGCGTAGTTGTCCCCCGCTCCCTTGAAGGGAGCGGGGACAGGGGTGAGGGAAAACGCGGGGACAGGGGTGAGGGAAACGAGGGCGCAGTTTATATTGTGCGTGCAACTGGACGGATGGCCGAGTGGCTTAAGGCGCACGCTTGGAAAGCGTGTGAACGTGAAAGCGTTCCGTGGGTTCGAATCCCACTCTGTCCGTCTCCCTCTAGAACCGGTACCTCACCTCCGCCACCGTCACCGTCCCCTTGCCACGTCCCGCGAAGTGCGCGAACGCGAGCGGGTTCACGCTGAAATCAAAACGCGATGCTGAGCTGATTCCCTTGGCCTGGCGCGACAGGGTGGGGTAGAGCGCCGCGAACCCCGCGGTGGCTCCCACCGCGGCAGCCGAGAGATACAGCTCGCTGTGGTCGTTGGGATCGCGGGCCGGCGCGGGTGACGTGTAGTCGTACGGTTTCTCGGGCGTGGCCCAGTACGCGATGCCGAGGCCGATCAGGCCTCCCGCCAGCGGCGCCAGGGTCAGCAGCGTGCCCTGGCCGCCAGTGAAGTTCCGCCCCCGCACCAGCGCGCGGCCGAGCAGCATGGCGCCGGCCGTCCCGACCAGGGCGCTCGCGCTGTGCGGGCGCGAGAAATCGTCCTCGTAGTACGAGTAGGCCGGGAAGCCCGGGGCGGGCGGTGGGAGCGTGATGAGGCGCGGCTGGTGGACGATGTCGCCGGCAGCGAGGCCCGCGATTGCGCCGATGGCCGTGACGTTCCGGAAGACGACCGCGTCTCCCACAGTCCAGTCACCAGACCCACCTCCGAGGTACCCACCCACGAGACCCAGTCCGGAGGCCGCCAGTGTGACGGCCGCTTGTAGTGTGCGGTCGTCAGTGGGAAAAGAGTCGGCAGGGAAGCCAGGTGACTGGAACCGCTCCCACCGCTGGCGGTCATCCAGGCCCAGGACGTTGGCTGCCAGCAAGCCCACGCCCATCCCGATGTCACCACCCACGCCCGTCAGCTCGGCGCGGCCGGCGTTCATGCCCAGCCTGCTGGCTACGAGTCCGCCGGTGATCGTCTCTGCTGCACCGAACGCCACCGACCAGCCGAACCTGGTCTTGTCGCTGCGTGCGTCCCCGAGATAAGAGAGGAGAAAGCCGTGTATGGGCCCCCGCATGGCGCCCCAGAGCGCCATGTTGGCGACCGGCTGCGGGATATGGCGGTTTCGGGTGACGAGGTACGGTGCAAAGAAGGTCGTGGAGCTGGCGAGCATGTAAACCGCGACCGCGGTCTGGCTGTTGTCGGGATCGAACGCCAGGGCCGTGGCCCAGCCATAGTAGCCCAGGCCGAGGACGGTGGATCCCACCAGCAGCTTGGTGCGGCCGCTCTGGTCGAGTGCCGCGGAGGGAGCACGTGATGTCACCCGTTCCGAGACGTCGCGGCGAAATGCGTCTGCCTCCGCCGCCGAGAAGGGCCGGCGCTCGCGCTGGACCGTGCCCCGGCGGCTGGTGGTGATCTCGAGGACGAACGAAGCGTCGGCGACTGAGAAGAGCCGCGCCTCCTGGAATCCGGGTACGTCAGGGAATAGCCCGAGACGGCTCGCCAGCTCGGGGGTGATCACCTGGATCCGCCCGGCGGCGTCCATAGCCACCTGGGTTTCCTGGGCTTCCATGCTTGTCACCCCGGCGAGCAGGAGCAGAATCACGCCTACGACTATGCGCGGCATTCGGCCTCCAATGATGCGTGTTTCATGACCGTAATATGCTGGGCACCGTCAAGTGGACATCAAGCGGGTGCGGGCGCGCGGAGTAGCCCGGGCGGCTTTGGGGTATACCTTTCAATCATGCGCATCGCACCGTTCCTACTCATGACGCTCGTGGCAGTTCCCGCCACCGCCTCGGCCCAGGCTGCTCGCGGCCCTGTCGGCTGGCGGTCAAGACTCCTGCTGGGCGGATTCGACCGCTCCGGGCAGCTTGTGTCCGAGGGCCCCGGCTTGCGCGTAAGAACCACCGAGGCTGGACTCTGGTGGGATACCACCATGGTGGGGTTGAAAGCCTTCGCGATGGTCATGGAAGGGGACCTGCAACCCAACTCGGTGGAAAACGGGTTCGGGGTTTTCGTCGGGGGGCGCGACCTGGAGTCCGAGAAGGCTGCCTACCTCAGTTTCCAGATCCGAGGGGACGGTACCTACCTGCTCGAGCTGCGTGACGGCCTGCGCGTGCACGCGCTGGCGCCCTGGAAGCCGCACCGGGCCATCGAGAAGGCGCTGGGTGAGATCCCGACGCATTACGCGATTCGTTTCGAGGTGCGCCCGCTGCGGATCGACATGATCGTGAACAACATCAAGGTTCACACCATCGACCGCGCGACGGTCCGCGCGGATGGGTTCGCCGGCATGCGCTTCGATGCGGGCATCGAGATGAACCTGACGAAATTCGCGATCGAGCCGATCCGGTAGCATTCTTCGCGCCATGCGCGTCCGCAGTTGGCCAGCCGTCATTGTCCGCAGGGGGTGTTGTAACCTGCCGGGCACCCATCCGTAGTTACATCCGGCAACAATGAACATCTATACGATCGGACTAGTCACCGGCGCCCTCGGCCTCGTGGCCATGGCGGTCCTGGGCTTTTCGCACGGGGGCCATGACGGCGGCCACGGCGGCCACGGCCACGGCGGCCATGGTCACGACGTGGGGCATGGCCACGGACATGACGCCGCCCATCACGGGAATCATGGTGGGCACGCGGGTGCCGCCGGATGGCTGCTGACGTTGCTGGCGCCCCGGGTGTGGTTCACGGTATTGATGGGCTTCGGTGCGACCGGGCTGGCGTTTTCGTCCCTGCCGGGGGTGGCGCGGGTGCCGATTGCGATCGGCGGAGGTGTCCTGCTGGAGCTCCTGCTCGCCGCTCCGCTTTCGCGGTTCGTGCTGCGATTCGCTTCCAAGCCGGCGCTGACGCTCGAAAGCTGCCTGATGGATGAAGTGCTGGCCGTGGCCGGTTTCGATGCCTCGGGGCATGGACTCGTGTCGGCCGAGCTGGATGGACAAGTGGTGCAGGTGCTCGCGACGCTCCGCCCGGACGATGTGGCGCGGGGCGTTCGCATCAGGATCGGTGACCGGCTGCGCGTGGAAGAAGTTGATGCCCGCCAGCGATTCATCGTGTCGCCGCTGTCGTCCTGAAGCGGCAGACGCTTCAGTCCTCATAGGAGGGTAGATGCCGGACCTGTCGCAGTGGATACCGATCGTCGGCGTCGTGCTCGGAGTGGTGGTCGGCGTGCCGATCATCGTTTCGCTCTTCCTCCGCGACGTGGAGGCCGGCACGATCCGCATCGTGAGCTGGCTCAACGGCGCGACGGTGATCTACCGTGGGCCCGGGAAGTCCAAGGAAATCCCGCTGCTCACTACCGGGACCACGATCTCCAGCAAGGTGATCAACGTGGACCTGGACATCACCGACCAGACCGCCGACCTGGACCGTGAGGAAACACCCCGGCCGATCAAGGTGCGCGTGCTCGCCTCCGCCATCGTGTCCGTGGGTGACACGGATGCCATGGTGAAGACGTCAGCGAACCGCTTCCTCTCGAAGCCCGAGCTGGACCAGATGAGCACGCTGACCGACCTGCTCTCCAGCTCCGGACGGCGCGCGATCAACCTGCTCACGCACGACCAGCTCTTCTCGGCCAAGACGGCCCCGACGGTGCCCAAGCCGCCGCGGCCGAACCTCCCGGCCGTCCCGACTCACGAGCAGCAGTTGGCGATGGCGGTGGCGGACGATGACGACGATCCGCTCGCCGTGATCATCCGCAAGGCCTGCTCGCGGGAGCTGATGGACCTGGGGCTCGTGTTCAATTCGCTGAACATCAAGGCGGTGCAGTCGGAGGTTGCCGAAGCGCGGCGGCGCCAGTCTGCGGCCGAGGCGCAGGCGAACGCGGACATCGTGGCGGCGCAGCAGACGCGCCGGGCCAAGGAAGCCCAGTTGGAGGCGGAGCGTACCATCTCCGACAAGCAGCGCGAGCTGGAGCAGACCAAGGCGTCAAACGCCGCGTTGATCGCGCAGGCGGAAGCGAAGCGGCAGGAAGCGATGGGGGTGCAGCGCGTGGCGGAGCTGGAAGCCACACAGATCGCCCAGGCCAGGGCGGATGCGGAGAGGCTGAAGATCGACGTGGAAGTCCGCGCCAAGGCCGAAGCGCTCCGCATCACCACGATCGCCGAAGCCACCGCCGAGAGCATCCGGAAGGTGAACGAAGCGATCAAGGCCGGCGGGGACTCTTACTTCCGGTACCGCCAGATCGAGATGCTGCCGGACATCGCGCCGGTGATCGCCGACGCGCTGGCGAAGGCTCGCCTCATCACCATCTCGGGTGGCGGGGAGGCGGGCGGGGCCGCGCTGAGCGCGACGCAGAACATCACGGCCGTCATCCAGACCGCGCTGGCCGCCCAGCTGGTGACGCGCTCGGGGATGCTCGACCCGGCTTCCGAAAACATCGACGCGCGTAACGGCGAAAGCGACAAGGCGCCGAAGCGATAAAAACGGATGTCGGATGTCGGGGTTCGGATGTCGATCAGTTCGACCTCCGACCCCCGACCTCCGGTGTCCGGCTGCTCAGCAGCTCGCCCGCCACGTAGCCGGCGCTGTCTCCACCCACGTAGATCACCCACCAGCCGTACCGCCGCGGTTCGCCTTCGACGCGGGTCCCAGGCCGCAGGACGCGCGTAATCGGCGCGTTCTCCTCCGGTCGCCGCCGGACATTGGTCCACAGGTGCGTCCAGCGCGTGAGGCGCGTGCTTTCCGCCGCGGGCTCCCTCTCCTGGGCATCGATGGGAACCGGTTTCGCAGATGCCACGATCGAATCGGGAGTGGCCGCGCTGGAGTCCGGAGGCGCGGGGGGTGGTGCCTCCGAAGGGCGGGGCACGAGCCGCACGTAACCCGATGATGCCGCTGTGGTCGGCCAGCGGTCTATCACCAGGGCGCCCGCCGCGATCAGGACCGTCAACAGGAGCACGAGCGTGGAGACGGCGCGGTGCCGGCCGGGGTTGGCGATCCCGCACTGGGGACAGGTCCGGCTGCGGGTGCGCACCGCATGCCCACACGTGTGGCATTCGGTCAGCTCGCCGGAATGCTCGGGGCCAAGGAACGTGGGGCCCATGTCAGCGTTACAGGTGGGGCACTTCGTTGCCACGCTCAGGACCGCGTGGCCACAGTGGGAACACTTGATGAGCGTCATGGTGCTGCATCCCCGTCGGGCGCGGGTTACTGAGTGGCGACGCTTCGAGAGGGCGAGCTCGGAGACCGCAGAATTGCTACCAGGCCAAGATGGGAAACCCCGGCCGCACGGGCAAGAGTCAGTTGGCCGGTGTCCACTTCACGAGAATATCCGGCTTCTGGCTGTAGTTGCGAGGTCCGTTTATCCTTGTCCGATGACTGATACCGCCGCACCATCTCCCGCGCGCGCCGCGCCGAGTCACGCGACAACCAGTCGGTGGTGGCAGCTGTTCCTGGGCGTCATTTCGATGTCCATGGTTGCCAACCTGCAGTACGGCTGGACGCTCTTCGTCGACCCGATCAACGACAAGTTCCACTGGGGTCGGCCGGCCATCCAGGTCGCCTTTTCAATCTTTGTCCTGGTCGAGACGTGGCTGGTTCCCGCCGAGGGATACCTGGTGGACCGGTTCGGTCCCAAGCTGGTCGGCGTGGGTTCCGGGATACTGGTCGCGGTGGCGTGGGCCGTGAATTCCGTTGCGGCCAGCCTGCCCATGCTCTACCTGGGCGCCGTGCTGGGCGGCATTGGTGTAGGAGGGGTCTACGGGGCGACGGTCGGTAATGCGCTCAAGTGGTTCCCGGATCGGCGCGGCCTGGCGGCGGGGATCACGGCGATGGGATTTGGCGCGGGCTCGGCGTTCACGGTCGTGCCCATTGCCAACATGATCCGGGAACAGGGCTACGAGGCCACCTTCCTCAAGTTCGGGCTCATCCAGGGCCTGGTGGTGTTCATCGTGGGCTGGTTCCTCAAGGCCCCGGACGCGTCCTTCAAGGTTCCCGCGAAGGCGAAGCCCGTGGCGCAGGCGCGAGACCACACGCCGATGGAGATGGCACGCACACCGGCATTCTGGGTGATGTTCCTGATGTTCGTCCTGACCGCGACGTTCGGCCTGATCGTCACGGCCCAGCTCACCGCGATGGCCAAGGACTTCCAGGTCGCCGAGCTGCCCGCGACCCTGTTCGGCCTCACGCTGGCAGCACTGCCGTTCGCGCTTTCGATCAGCCGGATCTTCAACGGGGTCAGCCGCCCGTTCTTCGGCTGGGTCTCCGACCAGATCGGCCGCGAGCGGACCATGTTCGCCGCCTTCCTGTTCGAGGCTGTCGCGATTCTCCTGCTCGCGCAATATGGGCACAACCCCACGGCGTTCGTCGTGTTCTCCGCGCTGGTGTTCTTCGGCTACGGCGAGATCTACAGCCTCTTCCCGGCAGCCTGCGGGGATACGTACGGCCGCAAGTTCGCATCGGCCAACGCGGGCCTGCTCTACTGCGCCAAGGGGGCGGCGTCGCTCCTGGTGCCGCTCAGCGGCGTCATCGCGGCCACGCGGGGGTGGAGTGCCGTGTTCTACGTCGGGGCGGCGATGAACGTGGTGGCCGCGGTGCTGGCGCTCGCGGTGCTCAAGCGGCTGCGGGATAAGCCGGAAGCCGCACGCTGAAGATCGCGGTCGTAGGTGCCGGAGCCATCGGCGGGTATCTCGGTGGCCTGCTCGCGGCGTCGGGTGAAGAGGTGACGTACATCGCCCGCGGGCCCAACCTCGATGCCATCAAGGCACACGGGATGACGGTGAAGCTGGAAGACGGCACGACGGTCAACGGGCGGGGACACGCTACCGCCAGCATGCAGGAAGCGGGACCGCAGGACGTCGTTCTCCTCACGCTCAAGGCCCACCAGGTGACCGCCGTGGCGGCGGACATCCCGCACCTCCTTCATGCCGGCACGAGCATCGTGACCATGCAGAACGGCATCCCGTTCTGGTATTTCCAGAAGCACGGCGGCCCCTACGACGGAAGAACCGTCACCTCTGCCGATCCCGACGGCAGCATCGCGCGGCACATTCCCGCGGACCGCGTCATTGGCTCGGTGGTCTACCCGGCCACCAACCTCGTGCGTCCCGGCGTGGTGGAAGTGGTCGAAGGAAAGCGGTTCACCCTTGGCGAGCTGGACGGGAAGAAGACACCCCGGATCGAGGCGATCTCGGCCGCCCTGGCAAAGGCGGGATTCAAGGCGCCCGTGACCGACGACATCCGCGGCGAGATCTGGCTCAAGATCTGGGGTAACCTGAGCTTCAACCCCATCAGCGCCCTGACGCACACCACCCTGGTTGATCTCGTCACGTTTCCGCTCACGCGCCAGCTCTGTGTCGACATGATGAAGGAAGCCGAGACGATCGCGGGCAAGCTCGGGATCACCTTTCGCGTGGGGATCGACCGCCGCATCGCGGGCGCGGAGAAGGTGGGCGAGCACAAGACGTCCATGCTCCAGGATGTGGAGGCGGGGAAGCCGCTGGAGATCGAAGCGCTCATGGGAGCGGTGATCGAGCTGGGCCGCATCACTGAAACAGCGACACCACACATCGATGCCGTGTACGCGTGTGTCAGCCTGCTGACGAAATCGCTGGCTGCGCGGAAGGGCAAACTGGTCATCCAATGAAAACTGCTTCGATCATTCCCGACTTGCTGGAAACCGGCGCCGCTGACGCGGTCGCGATCACGTCACCGGGCGGCGTGCCGCTCACGTTCAAGGCGCTCCGCGCCCACGTCACCGCTGTAGGCGAGGCGCTCGCGGCTCATGGCGTTGGTCCGGGTGACCGCGTGGGCATCGTACTCGAAAACGGCCCCGAAATGGCCACAGCGTTTGTTTCTGTGGCATCTGCGGCAACAGCGGCTCCGCTCAACCATTCGTACCGGGCGGAGGAGTTCGAGTTCTACCTCACCGATCTCAGGGCAAAGCTGCTGATCGTGGGGAAGGACAAGGCCTCCCCGTCCGTGGACGCGGCCGCGAAGCTCGGCATCCCGGTCGCGCGGCTGGTGCCGCAGCCGGAGAGGGGGGCAGGCATGTTTGCGCTGGAGTTCCCCGCCGGCATGGAGCCGGTAGAGGGGGAGAGGCGCGCCGTCTCGCCGGACGACTTCGCGCTGGTGCTGCACACGTCAGGCACCACGTCGCGACCCAAGATCGTCCCGCTGGCGCAGAAGAACATCTGCACGTCGGTCACCAGCATCCGCACCACTCTCCAGCTTTCCGAGCGCGATCGCGGCCTCGTCATCATGCCGCTCTTCCACATCCATGGCCTGATGACCGGCCTGCTGGCCCCCCTGTCTGCCGGGGGCCAGGTCTGCTGCCCGCCCGGGTTCAACGCGCTCAAGTTCTTCGCATGGATGCAGGAGGCGAAGCCGACCTGGTACACCGGCGTGCCCACAATGCACCAGGCCATCCTCCTCCGCGCCGCGAACAACACCGAGATCATCAAGGCGAATCCGCTGCGGTTCGTGCGGTCGTCATCCTCCGCGCTGCCCCTGAGGGTCATCGACGAGCTGGCGAAGGTCTTCGGCGCGCCGGTGATCGAATCGTATGGCATGACCGAGGCGTCGCACCAGATGACCAGCAACCCGTTGCCTCCCAAGGCGCAGAAGCCGGGCACCGTGGGGATAGCGGCCGGTCCCGAGGTGCAGATCGTGAACGAGTCGGGTGATTCCGTGCCGCGCGGCACGCCCGGCGAGATCGTCATCCGCGGCGCGAACGTGATGGCCGGGTATGAAAACAACCCCTCGGCCAATGCGGACGCCTTCATCAAGGGCTGGTTCCGCACCGGCGACCAGGGGATCATGGATGAAGACGGGTACGTCTCGATCGTGGGCCGGCTGAAGGAGATCATCAACCGCGGTGGCGAGAAGATCTCGCCGCGGGAGGTGGACGAGATCCTGATGGAGCACCCCGCCGTCCGGCAGTGCGTGACGTTCGCCGTGCCGCACGACATGCTGGGCGAAGACGTGGCGGCGGCGGTGGTGCTGCGCGAAGGGATGCAGGCCGAAGACAAGGAGCTACGCAAGTTTGCGGCGACGCGGCTGGCCGACTTCAAGGTGCCGAAGAAGATCCTGATCCTGACGGAGATTCCTGTCGGGGCCACCGGCAAGCTGCAGCGGATCGGTCTCGCCAAGAAGCTCGGGTTGGCGTAGGCCAAACTCCCTATTGCCGTGGCTGGGTCCGGGCGGCAACGTATCTGGTATCATGGCTGGACACTTGTGGCGGTCCGCCGCCTTCCTCGTCTGCCTCCCGATGTACCCCGGGTCGCTCAGCGGCCAACCATCCCGGATCGAAGGTCACGTGCGGGATGAAATCAGCGGGCTGCCCGTCAGGCGCGCCGCGGTCGAAATCGTCTGTACCTCCCTCAAGACGCGCACCGATTCCCTCGGGGTCTACCGGCTCGAAGGTGTTCCCGCCGGCCTCGTGCAGTTGCGTGCCTCCGCCGACCGGTACACCGGGACCGTGCAGCCGCTGGCGGTCGAGGTCGGCAGTACAGTCTTCGTCGAACTGGACCTCCAGCCTTTCGCCATAATGCTCGACCGGCTGGCAGGACGAGCCGCTCCTGCGCGGCCGAGCGAGAACAAGGTGGTTCGCGGCAGCCATCTCGATGGGGGCACCAGCAGTAGCAAGGAGACGGGAGACCGGCTGACAGCGCGTGTGCCGGGGGCGCGCGTGGTGTTCAACGGCGGCGAGGTGGGAACGGCGACCCGCATACTCCTCCGGGGACGGAAGAGCATGAACCTTTCGGGTGACGCCCTCTACTTCCTGGATGGATTCCCCGTGGCGCCACCGTCCTCGCCGACCGCCCGCAACCGCGCGGGTGACCCATCGATACTCGACCTGATCGATCCGTCGACCATCGAGCGCATCGAGGTCATTTCCGGCCCGGCCGCCGGGGCGACATATGGCCTGGGGGCCAACAACGGCGTGATCCTGATCTACACCAGGCGCTAGAAGAGCTTCTTGTAGTCCGCGTAGTTGATCGGCACACCCACCACCAGGCTCTCGTTCGCCTTGGCAGCTCGCTTCACTTCTGCCGTGATCTCCCCGGGATCGGTGCTGCGGATGCCGCGGACCCCGCACGCTTCTGCAGTTGTTACTGAATCGATGGGCTGGAAGTCCATCGCGTAGGGTTCCAGCTTCTTCCCTTCCTGCGACAGCTTGATCAGCGAGTAGCTCTCGTCCTCGAGCACCACCGTGATGAACGGCGCGCCGACCCGTTCGGCGGTTTCCAGCTCCTGGGAGTTCATGGAGAACCCGCCGTCACCCACGGCAGCGAGCACCGGGACATCGGGGCGGGCGAGCTTGGCGCCGATGGCGGCGCTCAGGCCGTACGCCATTCCCGACAGGCCGTTGGACATCCAGAACGTTTCCGGCTTCCGGCTGGGCCAGTACTGTCCGAAGAGATACTTGTGCGAGCCCACGTCGGTGGTGACGATCGCCTCGGGCGGGAGCGCCGCGTCGAGCGCGCGGATCAGGTCCCCGGGCCACATGGTGTCCGGCGTGGCCGAGGGAGCGTTGAGCCGGTCGGTTCGCTTGCGCTGGAATTCCCGGAATGGTGCGTCCCATTTTGCCGGCGCCGGCGTGGCGGCGAGCAGTTTCAGGAGCTGCGCATGATCCACCAGCTTCGTGCCGGACGGAATGATCTCGCCCACGTTCGGGGCTTCCAGGACCCAGTGAATCGGAAGCTCCACGTGCCACTGCTTGTCGACTTCCACGGGGTCGAGGCCAAACCCGATCACCAGGTCGGATGCCTTGAGCGCGTCACACATGATGTCATCGGCGGCCATGCCGCTCACGACGCCAACGAAGTTGTCGGCCGTCTCGTCCACGACGCCCTTGATCTTGGGCGTGACCGCAACCGGCAGCTTCCACGCGTCCAGCCAGCGCCTGAGGGCCGCGGAGTTGTCGGGGTTGAAGCCTAGTCCCACGACCACCAGGGGCCGCTTCGCCGCCTTGAGCTTCTCCCCCAGGTGTCCCTGCGCGGCATCGGCGGAACCGACGGCGAGGTTATGGGCGACCGGTGACGTGGTGAGCTCCGAAGTAATGGGTTTGAGCGCCTCGCGGGCCGAGAGCGTGAGGTACGAGGCGCCGAAGGGCCGCTGGAGACAGGAGGCCAGTCCCCGGTTGAGCACCTCGTCCACGTTCTGCGCCGTGATCTTCTCGCAGACCCGCGTCACCGGGCGATACATGTCGTGCAGCGGCAGGAGCTGGTGCGTGTGACTGGCGGGGAACTCGTCCGGGATCTGGGCCGAGAGCGCCAGCAGCGGCTCCTGGTCCAGGTAGGCGCTGGCGATGGGGAGCATGAGATTCGCCGCGCCTGGTCCGAGCGTCACCAGGACCACGCCCGGTTGCCGCTGGAGCTTTCCGTACACCGCCGCGGCGATTCCCGCGTTGGCCTCGTGCCGCATGAGCACGAACTCCACGCCGGCCTTCCGGAGCTCGTCGATGAGGACCAGGACTTCGCCGCCGGGGAGGCCGAAGACCCGCTTGATGCCTGCGTCCCGGATTTTTCGCGCGACTGCTGCTGCCGTAGTGGTCATGGGCGAGTTATATAACGCAGTGATGCGCGTTTCTGAAAGTCAGGTTCCGGGTACCGGGGAGATTTTCCTCGACCATGTCGGCTGGTTCATCCGTGACGTGGACGAGGCGACGCGCGCCTTCGAGCGCCTTGGCTTTGTCCTCACCCCGTTCGTCGTCTCCCGCAACGCCGACCCCGCGGGCGGCCCGCCGAAGCCCTCCGGAACCGGGAACCGCTGCGCGATGCTGCGGC
>CAMDCH010000057.1:0-12003 GCA_945889655.1 bacterium HR33 | reverse complement strand
AGGCCGAAGATGGTCTGATCCGACGAATCCGCCGCGGCACTCGCGGCCGTGGGCGGCCGGTCGGTCGCGGGACAGGCCGAAAACACGGCGACCAATGCTGCCGCGAGCAGCGCCCCCCTGCTACCGGACACGGCTGTGACGCGACGCGGGATCACCCCGCTCGGCGAGGTAATCCTGCACGGCGGGTTCCCATTCACCCCGGGCCCGCAGGAGCGTCTCCGCAAATTCACGGACCGCGCCCCCGCCGCCGGCGGTGGTCGTAACGATACGGGCCGCGGCTCGCACCTCGGGCACCGCGTTGGGTACGGCGACGGGCACGCCGACGCGCCGCAGCATGGGCAGGTCCGCGAGGTCGTAGCCGATGTAGGCCACGTCCTCCATGCGCGAGCCCAGCCGGATGAGCGCCCCTTCGAAAGCCGGCAGGGTGCGCGCCTTGGCATCCTCGATCACTTCGTCCACGTTGAGCGCGGTCATGCGGAGCCGCGTGGCCTCCGACTGCCTGCCGCTCAGCGCCACCACCTTCACGCCGACGTTCCGGAGGATTAGGACGCCGAGCCCGTCCTGGACCGAGAACCGCTTCATCTCGACCGGCTCACCGTTGAAGGCTCCGAAATAGATCCCGCCGTCGGTCATGACACCGTCGACATTGAATGCGACGACGTGGATGCGGCGCGCCAGGAGCGGCTCAAGCATGGATTTCCCCTTCCGCGGCGCGGAGCCGGATCGCAACGGCCCGTTCCACCAGGGACTCGAGCTCGGCCAGCGGCCACATCGTGGCGCCGTCGCTCGGCGCCGAAGCGGGATCGGGATGCGTTTCGAGGAAAAAACCGTCCGCGCCCGCCGCGGCCGCGGCATACAGGAGCGCCGGGACACCTTCCCGCGCGCCGCCGCTGACCCCGCCCGCGCCGCGGCCGGGCTGCTGGACCGCGTGCGTCGCGTCGAAGATCACCGGGCACCCGGTTACCGCGCGGAGTCGCGGAAAGTTGCGCATATCCACGACCAGGTCACCGTAGCCGAAGAACGTCCCGCGCTCGGTGACCGCGATGTCGACGGCGCCAGCACGGCGCGCCTTCTCGACCGCGCCGGTCATCTCGGCCGGGGCCATGGCCTGGCCTTTCTTGAGATTGACGGGCTTGCCGGTGGCCGCTGCCGCCGTGACGATGTCGGTCTGGCGCGCGAGCATGGCGGGCACTTGAAGCGCATCGACCACGCTCGCCACGACGGGCGCCTGCGATGGCTCATGAATGTCAGTGAGGACCGGCAGGCCGGTTTCCGAGCGGACCCGCTCCAGCAGCGCGAGACCCCGATCGAGTCCCGGTCCTCGTGCCGCACCCGCGCGCGCGCGGTTGGCCTTGTCAAAACTGCCCTTGAAGATCACGCGGAGCCCGTGTCGGTCACGGATTGCGGCGAGGGTCTCCGCGATGCGGAGGTTGATCTCGTCACCCTCGAGCGCGCACGGACCAGCCACCAGCACCGGCGCGGGCGCCCAGAACCCGTTCACCCCTACCCCCGCGACGCCGCCAGCGTGCCTTCAGCCAGGGCGGCAGCACGGGTTTTCTTCTGGCGAGTGAGCGCGGCGGTGACGAAGCTCGCGAAGAGCGGATGGGGACGGGTTGGACGGGACCGCAGCTCGGGATGGAACTGGCAGCCCACGTACCAGGGATGCTCGGGCAGCTCGATCATTTCCACCAGCGACCCGTCGGGCGAAAGGCCGCTGCAGCGCATCCCGTATTCCGCGAGCAGGTCGCGATAGCCGTTGTTCACTTCGTAGCGGTGCCGGTGGCGCTCGCTCACCTCGTCGGCGCCGTAGATCTGTGACACCCGCGAACCCGCGCGGAGCTTGCAGGGATAGGCGCCCAGCCGCATGGTGCCGCCCAGGTCCTGCACGTCCCGCTGCGAGTTCATCAGCGAGATGACCGGGTTGGCGCACTCCGCCTCGAACTCCGAAGAATTGGTGGCGGGCAGCTTGCAGACATTCCGGGCATACTCGATGATCGCCACCTGGAGGCCGAGGCAGATGCCGAAAAACGGGAGGTGGTTTTCCCGCGCCCACCGGATGGCCTCGATCATGCCTTCCACGCCACGCACGCCGAACCCGCCCGGCACGAGGAGGCCGTCTACGCGAGACAGCGCTTCACCGGCCGCCTGCTGGTCGGTGAAGAGGTCGCTGGCGATCCATTCCATCTCGATCCCGGCATCGTTCGCGATGCCGCCGTGGATGAGCGCCTCGCGAATAGAGGTGTAGGAATCCGCGAGATCGGTGTACTTCCCCACCACGCCGATCTTCACCCGGCTGGCGGGCTCGAGCACCCGCTTCACCATCGCGCCCCACTGGCGCAGGTCGGGTTCCCGCAGGTGCTCCAGCCCGAGGCGGCGGCAGACTTCCTTGTCCATTCCCTGCTCGTGCAGGAGCAACGGGACCTGGTAGATGGTCGGGACATTTCGCGCTTCGATCACGCAGCCGAAATCCACGTTGCAGAACAGCGCGATCTTGCGCTTGATGGATTCGGTCAGCGGCTGCTCCGTGCGGCAGATGAGCATGTCGGGCTGGATTCCGATTTCCATCAGCTCCCGGACCGAGTGCTGCGTGGGCTTGGTCTTGACCTCGCCGGCTGCACCGATGTACGGAACCAGCGTCACGTGGATGAACAACGCGTTGTCCCGGCCGACTTCCTGGCGGAACTGCCGGATGGCCTCGAGGAACGGCTGGGATTCGATGTCGCCCACCGTCCCGCCGATCTCCGTGATCACCACGTCGTGATCGGGCGCCAGGCGCCGGATGGCCGTCTTGATCTCGTCGGTGATGTGGGGGATGACCTGCACGGTGCTGCCCAGGTACTCCCCGCGCCGCTCCTTGGTGATGACCGAGAGGTAGATCCGCCCGGTCGTCACGTTGTTCTGCTGGGAGAGCGACCGGTCGATGAACCGTTCGTAGTGACCGAGGTCGAGGTCGGTCTCCGCGCCGTCATCGGTCACGTAGACCTCGCCGTGCTGGAAGGGCGACATCGTCCCGGGATCCACGTTGATGTACGGGTCGAATTTCTGGATCGTCACCTTGAGACCGCGCTCCACGAGCAGCCGGCCCAGCGATGCGGCGGTAATGCCCTTGCCCAGGGAGGAAACCACCCCGCCCGTGACAAAAATGTATTTCGTGCTCATGCGTTCACCTCCCGCTCCTGGTTGGCCAGCCAGGCTTCCGCGTTGCGAAGATCGTCTTCGGTATCGATACCCGGGGGAACCTCCTCGGCGAGGACGGCGACCCCGATGCATACCCCGTGGCCGAGCGGCCGGAGCTGTTCCAGGCGCTCGTTTTCTTCTTCCGTTACCGGTGTCCAGCGAACCCAGTCGAGCAACGCCTTCCGGGTATAGGCGTACACCCCGACATGCTGCAGGTACTCAGACGAAGCCCCCTCGCCTGCGGGCAAGGGGGCTCGGGAGAATCCGGTCGCGTGCCCGTGAACATCGATGGCCACTTTGACCCGGTGCGGATCGTTCACCCGCTCGGGTGCCAGTGGCGCGGCGGCGGTACCGATCGGATCACCGCGCGCGATGCGCGCGAGCGCTCCATGCACCGCCCTGGTGGGAATGAACGGCTCATCACCCTGGATGTTCAGGATCACGTCCGCATGTGCATACGCGGCTCGCGCCAACACCTCGGCCACCCGTTCCGTCCCGGACCGATGCCGGGGGTCGGTCAGGACCGCGTCCACCCCTGCTGCCTCGGCCAGTGCGGCCACTCGTGCGTCATCGGTCGCGACGACCAGATCCCCCGCCAATCCAAGTGCACGGGCATGCTCGGCCACGAGAGTAATGAGTGGCGTGCCGGCTATTTGTCTGAGGGGTTTTTCTGGGAGTCGTGTCGAGCCGATGCGAGCTGGAATCACACACAGGAGCGGCATGGCAGAAGGTAACAGCGACATGGGGTTCTGTCAAAAGACATGCCAGCGACGGGACGGTGACGCCTGAAGCCCCTGTAACAGCCCTACGCTACTGATCTTAGGTCCGTCCGCTCAAGCCCTTGCCGAGGCCGCCTGCTTCCCCGTTTTCGCTGAAACGATCCCCAGGAAATTCCGGATGATTTGCTTGCCTGAGTCCGTCCCAATCGACTCCGGATGAAATTGCACGCCGTACACTGGCCGGCTCCGGTGCTCGAGTCCCATGATCTCGCTTCCCTCGGCTCGGTCCGCGGTCCATGCGGTCACCGTCAGCTCCGCTGGGACCGACGCCGGCTCCACGACGAGCGAGTGATACCTCATCGCAACAAAGGGGGACGGAAGGCCCTCGAATATGCCGCCGCCGCGGTGCGCGACGGGCGAGGTCTTCCCGTGCATCAGGCGATCCGCCCGCACGATACGGCCGCCGAACGCCGCACCGAGCGCCTGGTGGCCGAGACAGACGCCGAGGATCGGCAGACGGTCGACAAAATGCCGGATGAGCGGAATGCTGACGCCGGCGTCCTCAGGTGTTCCCGGTCCCGGCGAGATCACGATGCCGGAAGGCGCGAGCTGCTCGATCTGCTGGAGCGTCAGGTCGTCGTTCCGGTACACGACAGGGTCCGCCCCAAGCTCGCCGATGTACTGGACGAGGTTGTAGGTGAAAGAGTCGTAGTTGTCGAGAACGAAAATCATAGCCACAGAAACTACACAGATTCACAGACAGATTCACGCTGATCGGCTCGGGAGGGTCTAGGCTCTCGGGTGGAAGCTCTTATGCACGCTGCGGAGGTAGTCGCGGTCGACGTGGGTGTAGAGTTGAGTCGTTGAAAGATCGGCATGGCCGAGCATTTCCTGGACCGCGCGCAGGTCCGCCCCGCCTTCGAGCAGGTGAGTCGCGAACGTGTGGCGGAGCGTGTGCGGGGTTACGCGCTTCTGGATGGCCGCCCGGCGCGCGTGCTTCCGGATGATGGCCCAAGCGCCCACGCGGGACAGCGGCCGCCCGCGGGCGTTGAGGAGGAAACGCCGCTCCGTGTGGCCACGATCGAGCTGGGGGCGGTGATCACGCAGGTAGATGGACGCCGCGCCGATCGCCCGGCGGCCCATGGGAACCAGTCGCTGCTTGGATCCCTTTCCGGTCACCCGGACCAGGCCTTCATCGAGTAAGAGGTCGCTGAGCGTGAGGCCGACCAGCTCGGATACCCGCACGCCGGTCCCGTATCCCACCTCCAGCATCGCGCGGTCACGCCACGCCAGCTTCTCATCGGGATCGGGGGCGCCGAGCAGGGCCTCGACCTCCGACACGGCGAGGACGCTGGGCAGCTTCCGCCACGCCTTGGGTATTTCGAGCTCGGTGGTCGGGTCGGCCGACAGGCGGCCTTCATTCACGAGGAACCGGAAATAGACCCGCGTGGCCGAGATCTGCCGGCGGATGCTCGTGGGCGCGAGACCAAGATCCTTGAGATGGAATACCAGTGCCCGGAGATCCGCGGGGCGAGCGGCGTCGGGCGATTTAATGCCGCGAGACACCAGGAAGGTGACGAGGCGCCGGACGTCCCGGCCATAGCTGACCACGGTGTTCTTCGCGGCACCCGTCTCCAGCACCAGGTAGTCCTGGAACGACTCCAGCCAGAACGCGCGGGCGCGGCGGTCGTCTTCGGCGCTCATCCTGAAGCGGTCAGGCGCCTCCGATGGAGGCCACCGCAAACACCTGGAGCCCTTTTCCCTTCCCTACCGAATCCATGCCCTCGTTAGTCTTGGCCTTCACGGAGATCGCGCCAACGGCGGTCGTGAGGATTCCGGCCAGGTTCTTTCGCATCTCTTCGACGTGGGGCGTGATCCTGGGTGCTTCCGTGATCACCGTGACGTCCACATTCACGATGCTGTAGCCCGCGGCGACGAGCCGGCGCTTGACCTCGGCCAGCATCTTCAACGAATCAGCGCCTTTCCATTTTTCATCGGTGTCCGGGAATAGCCTGCCGATGTCTCCCATCGCCGCCGCGCCCAGCAACGCGTCGGTAACGGCATGGGCCACGGCATCGCCGTCGGAATGGCCGGTGAGGCCCGACGTGTGCTGAATCGTCACACCGGCCAGCTTGAGCGGCCGCTTGGCGCCGAACGTGTGCGAGTCATACCCGATGCCGAACCGCTGCCTCATGGATCCCGGATCTCCCTGGCCTTGCGCCACGTTTCGATTCGCCGCTGGAGATCCTTCGGCACGCTGCCAATCACCTTGCCGTCCAGCGACACGAAGATTTTCGCGGGCTTGTTGGCAATGGCTTCAACCTTGGAATATCGGAACTCCCAGGCGCGGGGATGCTCGGGAATCTCAGCGACTCCCGTCAAGACCATCTGGACCGATTGCGTTCCCATCGGCGGCGCCGGCGAGCCGAGAAACTTCCCCACGCTCATGCGGGCCCCCGCGTATGAACCAGCGCCCAGCAGCCCTCCGGCAAACGCCGCGACGACGAGCCACTTGATCAGTTTTCCCATGCGTCAACGCCCTCCGTAGCGTCGCTTCATCCCGTTCCAGAGCAGTTCCACCAGGCGGGGCGCGAGTTTTCCAGGCTCCACGATGGCCGGATCGGCCGCGGAGAGCAACAACAAGCCCTCGATCAGGGCCAGCCACAGTACCGCGAAGGCGTCCGGATCCACCCGTTCGCTGATGCGTCCGGCCTTTTGCAACCGCTTCGCCGACTCGGCGGCTCGCATCAACTGTCCCCGATGCGCGCGCTGCACCGAAACTCGCACGCGTTCGTCGCGACGCTCCGCGACGAACTCCAGCAGGAGGTTCGCGAAGGCCGGCTGGTCACGTGCGACCTCGAGGTATCGCTGGAGCAATCGCGCGAGCCTTGGGGGAGGATCATCCGTACTGAGCGCCTGGGCGACATCCTCGCCCAGCGTGGCGTGCCGCTCGCCGAGCCGCCGTTCCGCGAGGGCCACGAAGAGATCCGCCTTGCTGGAAAAGTGACGGTAGACGGCGCCCTTGGTCATCCCGGCGGCGGCGCCTACATCATCAAGCGTCGCGACCGCGTACCCCCTCGCACCGAACACGGCGGCCGCGGCCGAAAGGACCCGATCGCGGGTGCCGGGCTCTTCCAAAAGGTCACCCTGGTCACCGCGCAGGTAGTCTTGGAGCGCCGAGGTCGTCCCCAGGTGCCGCCGAGCCGTGGGCCAGCTGACGGAGGCCGATTCGGCGACCAAGGCAAGGGTGATCGACCGGGTCGGGTACTCTCCCGCCAGCTTGCGGGCCGCGCCGAGCAGGCGTTCGCGGACTGCCGGCTTGGCGGTCCTCCTGGATGTCTTGGGAGCCATGCCAAAGAATAGGAACGTCTACCACGATACGCTAGAGTATCGAGATAGACGATCACCAGCTATCGCAGCCCCGAGCTAACTAGACCAGGAGGAACGCATAGCTAACTACTTACAGCACAAATGCATACGCTGTTTGTGGAAACCTTGATCACAACCTGAAGCAGATTATGACGCGGCTACTTGAGAGGCTCCACCGTGTAGATCTTGTTCACGATCCACCACCTCCCAGATAGCTTCAACAGCGACAGGTAGTCCGTATAGCGGGTGCCAGGCTTCCCGGGATAGTCCTCCACTACCTTCACCGATGCCGCGTTGCTTGTCACTTCGACAGACGTTATCCGGAGATCCCCGGGCTCTTCCTTGCCGGCATTTCCGGCAAAACCCTTGTACCAGGCCGCCTGTGTCAGCTCGCCGAGTTTCCCGTCCCGTCCCACGAAGAACAGCTTCGCTTCCGGCCAGAATGCCTTCTTCAGGCCCTCGACGTCGTTGAACTTGAGGCCGTGCAGGTAGGAATTGACCGCCTCCCGGACCGCGGATTCATCCGCCTTCGCCGCCGCCGCAGACTGCGCAGCCGACGGGCTCGCGATGCCCAACGCTAACAGCGAGAGAAGCAATGTCCGTCGGTTCATTTTGGCTCCGTTCAAGGTTGTCCCGAGGATATCGGGCCCTGCGTTTGACGGCCAGTCACCGTTCCTGATCGAACCAGTGTGTTGTTCGCATTGGTGACGCGGAGCAGGATACTGAAGGGTGCATTGAGCCCGCCTGCCCGGATCCCGTTGAGACTGTACCTCCGCGTGACCGCGTTATTGCCGGCGACGATGACCCGGGTGAACTGGAAGTTGAACTGGAGGGCGTTCGGATCGGAGCCACTCACCCCTATCGCCGTCCCGAACACGCCTACCCCGCTCTGGTCGATCGCTCCCTCCGTGACCACGCCGCGAACGAATCCTGAAAGCGGCTCATCAGATCCGTCGTAGCCAGGGTCGCGATCCAGGAACAATTCAACTGAGAGGTCGACGGTCGTATTAGCGACCGTGCCGGTGAAGCGATAGGTCCCCTCGCGCGGATCGTGCTGGTCCCCGATGACACGGAGGATGTATTCCTCCATGTCTACGCTCCCAAAAACACCGTACCCGCCCCGAATGTGATTGATATACCCTCGGCCGGTGACCGGATCGCTGATCGACCGCACGTAGTCGAAGTAGTTGGTGTCGCCCAGCACCACGGCCAAGCGGTAGAAACGGCCCGAATGGAAGATGAAGGTGCCGTCATCCTCAAAGGGATTCACGAGGTTGCCGGCCAGCGCCATGCCGAGCGAGTCCGAGAACAGGTAAAGGACCAGGTTGGTCAGGTCTTCGACGGGGCGGGCCTCGACCTGTATTGCGCGGCCCGGCGCCGCGTCCATCGCGATCCGGATCGTGTCGCGCTCCTTCCAGACCGACAGTGTATCCATCTCGAATCGCACGGTATCCACCCCCGCGACGATCCGGCGGTTGGCGATGCCCGGCATCACCGTCTCCCCCGTTACGATCTCCCCTGCGGCGGTCTTCACGGTGAGACGGGCGCGACCCCCGGGCTGGAGGGCGCAGGGAACGCCCTGGTATCTGCCGGAGGGCTGTAGGGGAGTCCCGCTCGGCACCACCTCGAAAAGCGTGTCGTTCCGTCCGGAGCATGGTCCCGGTCCGGGGTACGTGAGAATCGCCCTGGCTCCCACGACCGGAAACTGGGGACGGCCGGTCGGAATCACGCGGCGGCCCGACGTCCGGCCCGTGGTATCGCCGTTGAACGAATACTCGATAACGGCGAACTGGGTGGCCGTATCACGGTTGAGGATGGACTGGACCACGACGGTCCGTTTGCCGGGATTGAGCGTGATCTCAGTGAGCTCGCAGCCGAGCAGTCCGGCGAGCAGGGCCACGACTGCGAGACGCGCCCTCACAGCCGGATCTCCACGCCGAATGTCGGGAGAATCGGGAGCTGGGAAAGGCCAGTGCGCGTGGGCGGAATGGCCTCGAAGTCGAAAAAATAGAGAAAGACGTTTCGCCGGTTGTAGACATTCACGACCTGGAAATAGGGCTCCCACTGCACGCCCCATTTCCGGAAGCTCCAGCGCATTCCGGCGTCAAGGCGGGTGTAATGGGGATACCGCGCCCCGTTGCGCGGGCCCGCGATCGGCTCGTCGTTCGTGTCGTCGAAGACGTGGGTGACGGGGTTATAGCGGCGGTGTTCCCACTGGCCCACGAATTCCGTGTATGGCAGCGGTGACCCGTAACCCCAGCGGACCGTCAGCCGACTATGAAGCGGGCCGGGCGCCTCGAACACGACGTTGAACGTGTGCCGGCGATCGTGGGAGGGCGGATAGGTCAGGTCGCCGGTTGTGCGGGATGTTTTCACGAACGTATAGGCGATCCACCCCCGGATGGCCCCGGCATGGCGCCGCAGCAGGAAGTCCACGCCGCTGGCCGTGCCAGTGGCGGGATCGAATTCGTCTCCCTGGCGCCTCAGGTCCTGCACCGGGTTGGGGCTGGCCAGGTTCTTGTACCGCTTGTGGTATCCCTCGAGTGTCAGCTGGATGTCCCGGTACATCCACTTCTCGATCCCGAGCACGGCATGGTCGGCGCGTCCCACTGGCACGTTCCGGTCGGCGCTGATCCATGACTCGAAGATCGTGATGGGAAACTCCTGGTCGCGGATCGAGTGCACCGGCTGGTAGTAGCGGCCGGCGGACGCCGTCAGGGCGAGCGTGGTGGAGAGGAAATACTTCACCGCGACTCTCGGAGAAATCCCGGTGAATCCCGCTTGCGGAACATGCTCCACCCGCACGCCGGGGCGAACCAGCAACTTGCGATGGGCCGACCACTGCTCGTCTATGAACGCCGACGCCACGGTGGTGCGGTAGCGGGAGTGCATGAGCGATGTGCCGATGGCCGGGCTGACCAGGTCGAGGCGCATGGCGTACTGCTCGATACCGGCGCCGACCTCAACCTTGTGACCCGTCCATGGGTTGAAAGCGAGCGCCGACGAGCCGCTCAGCAGGAGCGCCGCGTTGTCGTACCGGATCAGGTCCGGAAGCAGGCCGAGGGTCGTGGTGTAGTTGCTCACTGAGGCGCGGGTCCGCAGTCGGGCGGACTCCAGTGGGAGCTGCCAGGTAACGCCTGCCAGGCGGTTGCCCCAGTTGAACGCGAGGTCCACACGGTCCGATGACTCCGTGCTGTCCACCAGCTTGAGGTTCAGGGCATCCCGCCCCCAGTAGCCCGTGAACGTGATCCGGCCATCGTTAGGTCCGCGGGTGGACACCTTGCCGAGCAGGTCGGTGAAGTAGTACGGGAGGTTGCGCTTGATCGTTCGGGCTACCACGTCCATGTACGTCCGGCGGGCCGTGAGCAGGAAGGACGTGCCGTTCCGGATGGGGCCCTCAAACATCAGCTTGCTCGACAGCAGGGAGATGAGGCTGCTGGCCCGGATCCGGGTGGAATCGCCGTCGCGGATCCCGATATCGAGGACGCTGGACAGCCGTCCGCTGTAGCCGGCCGGGAAGCCCCCGGTGAGAAAATCCGTGCGGCCGACCGCGTCCGCGTCGAAGGTGCTGAACAGCCCCGCCATGTGGGAGGGGTTGAAGACCGTGATGCCATCCACCTGGATGAGATTCTGGTCGTCTTCCCCGCCCCGCACATTGAACCCGATCGAGAAATCGTTCTTTGCCACCGTGCCGGGCAGCAGCTGGATGGCGCGGATGACGTCCGGCTCCATGACCGTGGGAACTCGACGCAGCTCGGTGGCGGAGAGCGTGATGGTCGACAGCTGCGCGAGGTCCTCGAACCGGGAACGGGCAACACTGGCCTCGCTCTCGACCTCAACGGGCGCGAGCTGTACCGCGGATGGTACCAGGCTGGCGAGGATGGAATCAGTTTCAGCCGTGACGGCCACCGTATCCGGGAGGAAGCCGTGCGCTGAGACGATGAGGCGGAATCCGCCGGGAAACGGACGGGTGAACTCGAAACGGCCGGACGAGTCGGTCCGGACCTGGATGATGGTGCCGGGGACGGTTACCAGGGCGGCGGCGACGGCACCGCTGTCGGCCTCGGAGCGAACCGAGCCGGAGACGCGCCGTTCCTGCGCCTGGAGGGTGCCTGCCGCGGCCAGCGACAGGAGGGCCAATAACCTGGTCATCATGGAACTAGACACGGCACTCAGGGGATACCAGCGGCCCGGGCACTCGAGGGGCCCGCGCTAGGCGCGGAGGATTCGCACAGCGAGCAGCGCGGCGTTCTTTGCGTTCCCGATACCGACGGTCCCGACGGGACATCCGGGCGGGAGCTGCACGGTGGCATACAGGGCATCCACGCCCTGGAGGGGCCCGACTTCCAGCGGGAGACCCACGACCGGGAGGTCCGACAACGACGCCATGAATCCCGGGAGCGCAGCGGCCAGGCCTGCGCCGGCAATGATCACGCGGAACCCGTTCTTCCTCGCGTTTTTCGCAATGTCCCCGGTCTGCTCGGGATTGCGGTGCGCCGATGAGACCACGAATTCGTAACCCACATTCGCCTCGTCCAGCGCCTTCTGGGCGGCGGCGACGCGTTCGCGGTCGCTTTCGGAACCCACGATGATGAGGACTTCCTTCTTCGACGTCACGCCGCCCTCTCCTCGGTGACGATGGAATAGTCCTGTCGGCGGCGGGCGGGGGTGAATCCCGCATCAACGATCGCACGCCGCATTTCCTCGATAGTCGCACTGTGGGTGGTACCCGCGGCAG
>CAMDCH010000056.1:0-12059 GCA_945889655.1 bacterium HR33 | reverse complement strand
CTCGTCTTCCGTGCGTACGGGTTGTACGAAGAACCAGACCAGCGAACACGGTCACTCAACGACCTTGGGATATTCCTGAAAGAGCTTGGGCACTACGCCGCGGCCAAAGAGGCGTTTCTCCTGGTACTCGAAGCGCGGCCAAGTCCGGAGCTCTCGGTTAAGCCCAAGCTCGAGTTACTCGAGCTCTCCGCAATCCTCCACGACCGGGTTGGATTTGCCCGGTGGCGGCGGGAATTGGACAATCAGCATGATCGACTGCCCCCTGATGAGAAAGCGGAATTTGAGCTGAAACTCGGGATGGGCTTCGCAGCATTCGATAGCCCCAGAGAGGCGCTTGAACACCTGTCTCGGGCGCTGACCATTGCCGAGGAGTTCAAGTTTGGTCAGCAGGTCTTCGAAGCCGAACGCGCGATTGCCGAAATCAATGCGGGGCACAGCGCCTCCAAGGAGGCGCTAGCCCCGCGTGTTGCTACCGAAGATTCACCTGTCGTTTTGCAGACTATTGAGAGCTTGTACGCTCTCCGGGCTGGTTAGCTGTAATCAGCACCCAGGACCGGCGACGCCAGGCGTGCACTCGGCAACAGGACCACTGAGGTTCGCACAGGCAGTGGTGCCAACGGCGAACGATGCGAGCAGGACGACGAGCAGCAGACGGATGCGACGAGACATAGGACAAACCTCCGGGATCTGGGCGTAGTTGGCCGAGGCGCAGTCCCAACATGGCCCGGGGGCGTAATGTCAGGTAGAGCGTTTTTGAGACATCGTATGACGTTTTTGGGACATTCTTTGGAGCCCGAATGCTGGTATTAGCCGCCATGAACGGACCCCTTCTCGCCCGGCTGGAGTACGCCGCGCGGGACCGGTTCCGTTTCGTCCACGCCCGTACTTGGGAGGACGCGCTGTCGGCTATTCTCAGCAAGCCCTTGGAGTTGGGTGTCATTGACCACGCCCTGGACGGCACCGCCAGGTCGCAAGAGATAGAGCGGCTCAAGGTTTTGTTTCCCTCGTTCCCGCTCATCCTCTATACCCAGCTCTCCCCGGACGTCGCTCCCGTCCTGCTCCGGTTGGGCCAAGTGGGTGTGCGACAAATCGTTATCGCACGTCACGATGACCATTCCGCCCGCCTGAACGAGCTGCTCTCCGGCGAAGCGTCCCACGCGGTCGTGGGACAGCTGATGAACGCGATGTCGGACCTGTTAGGAAGCTGTCCTGGCGAGCTGAAGTGGGCCATCGAGACGGCCGTCCGCGAGCCTACCACGGTGCAATCCGTCAAGGATCTCGCCCGGCGGGCCCGGATGGACCGGCGCACCTGCCTCCGGTGGTTCGACAAGGCCAAGCTGCCCCCGCCGAGCACCACGCTGATGGTGCTGCGTGTCATTTACGCACACCGCCTGCTCCAGGACCCCGGCTACACGGTCGAAGACGTGGCCACCAAGCTGGGCTACGCACAGACGCGCTCGCTCGCGCAGAACGTGAAGGAAGTCCTCGGCATGACGCCGGGAGAGCTCCGCGTTTCCCTCACGCCCGAAGAGGCACTGGCGCGGGTTCGCGAACGCTACTTCACGCCCGCAACCACCACCCGTCACCTTCGCGTGTCATGAGGGCCGTGAGCGTCCTGATCGTAGACGACGAACCGGCAGTCCGCCGCGCGTTGGAGAAAGCGCTGACTCGGCGCGGCCACACGGTTTTCCTGGCCCCGTCCGGCGAGCAGGCCTGCGAGCTCCTGGCCGCACAATCGGTAGATGCCATCCTCATGGACCTGCGGATGCCGGGCATGTCCGGCCAGACGCTGTTCCACGTCATCCTTTCGCAGTGGCCCTCGCTCGCTGCCCGGGTCGCAATCATGAGCGGCGACCCCGAGGCCGAGGACCAGCAGGAATGGCTCCAGATGTATCACCTTCCCGTCCTCGCGAAGCCGTTCGAACTGTTCCGCGTCTTCGAGATGGTGGACATGCTTACCGCCGCGGAGCGGCGCCAGCAAGCCAACGGTCTCTGATCAGTGGGGACGGTAAGCGCGTCTCTGTCCGATCCGCTGCTCATTTTACGAGAATACCGCCAGCTCGCCCCGTGGAGCCTGCGTGATCTCGCCATGGTTTCCGGCGCGATCCTCGAAGCATCCGCCGTCCGCCCCATCAACGCCGCCGCGAGCGCGCACCCCAACGAACGGACCATCCGCTTCTACGTGACCCGGGGCCTCGTTGCCGCGCCGGAAGGGCGTGGCACGGCCGCGGTCTATTCGTACCGGCACCTCCTCCAGGTGCTCTCCATCAAGCTCCGCCAGATGGAAGGCGGGACGCTCGCCGTCATTTCCCAGGAGCTCATCGAGTCCACGGGGGACGTGCTGGAGCGCCGGGTCGCCTCCGCCCTGGGCCCCGGCCTGCCGCCGCCCCAGCGCCTGCCGATGGCGGAGCGCGAATCCCCCCCGCGCGGGCGCGTCGGACGGCTCCTCAGCGGCCGCAACCGCAGCCAAAGCGCCGAACCGGTCGTGGATGCCCCATCCAACGGCTCGTGGCGCCGCGTCGTGGTCGCGCGCGGCCTGGAACTGCACGTCCACGAAGATCACCCGCTCGCGCCGCACACCGGCCGCGGCGGCGAGCTCGCCGAAGCAATCCGCGCCGCGGTCGCCCGGGTACTCGGCGCCTAGCACCCGTCCGTCGGCGGACCGGGTATTCCGAATCCGCCAGCCCTCCTGCAACGTAGTTAAGGTGTCTTTCGTCCCCTTCTCGAGGGAGCACACATGCTGGGCATCGTCCTGCTGGTCGTCATCGTCGCCGTGGTCCTGTGGGTCATCGGCGCCTACAACGGTCTTGTCGCACTCAAGGGCGACACCGTCAATTCGTGGAAACAAATCGACGTCCAGCTCAAGCGCCGGCACGACCTGATCCCGAATCTCGTCAACGCGGTAAAGGGAGCGATGGACTTCGAGAAACAGACACTCGAAGCCGTCATCCAGGCCCGCAACCAGGCCGTCCAGGTACAAGCCACCGCGCTGCCTACCGCGGGCGTCAAGAAGGTCGCCGCCGCGGAAGCGCAGCTCACGGCGGCGCTGTCCCGCTTCAGCATGGTCATGGAGCAATACCCACAGCTCAAGGCCACCGGGAACATCGGGCAGCTCCAGGAAGAGCTGACGTCGACCGAGAACCGCGTCTCGTTTGCACGGCAAGCGTACAACGACACCGCCACGACGTACAACGTCCGCCAGCAGCAGTTCCCCACCGTTCTTGTGGCGGGCTTGGCCCGGGCGGAGATCGTGGAACTGTGGGAGCTGACCGACGACACCGAGCGCGCCGTGCCGCAGGTCGACCTGTCGATGAAATCGAAGTGAGCGACGCCAATCTCTTCGAGCAGCAGCGAAGGAACCGGCGGCGCTCTACGATTCTCGTCGCCGTGTTCCTCGCGTTCTTTGCATGGGTGGGGTTCGGTGGTGACCTAGCCTTCTACCTCAACACTCGCGACCTGCCTCCCGGCCAGCAGTACGTTATCCCGTGGTTCGGCATCGTTACCACGCTCCTCGGCATCGGCATGGCCTGGTATGGCTGGAGAAACGGGCCCAGGCAGGTCCTCTGGGCCTCCGGCGCGTGGGAGCTGATCGACCCGGCGCGCCCGGAGGAAAAGCAGCTGGTGAACGTGGTGGAGGAGATGTGCATTGCCTCCAGCCTGCCACGCCCCACCATCTGGATCGTGCCGGACCAGTATCCGAACGCTTTTGCCACCGGCATCGATGAACGCCACGCCCACGTCGCCGTCACTGAGGGATTGCTCCTTCAGCTGAACCGCGACGAGCTCCAGGGGGTCATCGCCCACGAGCTGGCCCATATCCGCAACCACGACGTGAAACTCATGACGCTCCTCGCCGCGCTCGTGGGGGT
This sequence comes from bacterium HR33, assembly GCA_945889655.1. GTDB lineage: Bacteria > Gemmatimonadota > Gemmatimonadetes > Gemmatimonadales > GWC2-71-9 > SHZT01. The sequence goes on along the minus strand of CAMDCH010000056.1, from coordinate 8,190 downwards.
CATTGCCCTGGTTTCGGACGGAACCAAGCGCCTGATAGGCCGTGGAGGCCTCGGGCGGCGCGGCGGGAAGAAAGGCGGCGCGGGCGGCATCGTGCTGGTACTGTGGCTGGTCACCCTGATCCTCGCCCCCCTCATCTCACGGCTGCTGGCCCTCGCGGTGAGCCGGAAGCGCGAATACCTGGCCGATGCCTCCTCCGCCCAGTTCACGCGCAATCCCATGGCCCTGGCGGATGCCCTGCGGAAGATCGAAGACGCCGCCGACCCCACGTCGTCCATCAAGCACGGCGCGGCTCATCTCTGCATCGCGGATCCCCTGGGACGACGGGTCTCGGTGAGGGAAGGTCGCCTCGCCGATGTCTTTGGTACGCACCCGCCGATGGCCATCAGGATCGCCAGGCTCAAGCAGATGGCCTACCAGTACGAGAAAACCGGCGTCATCCCCGAAACGGTCTAGTCTCCAGGTCCAGTTCCGCCGTTATTTGCCCTTCCCTGCGTTGGAGTGGTTAGTCCCTCCTCGCCGGGAGTGATACTTTCATGGCGATGCCTCAACCGCTCAACATCCCTGGACTGTCAGCCGGCTCGCAGGTGCGGGAAACACTGCTGGTACTCGACGTCGAGCAACGAACGACCGGCGAAGGTGACCCGTTCACGGTCCTGACGGTGGGAAACTCCACCGGATCCATCGAGACCGGACCCTTCTGGCTGGACCGCCAGCCGATGGTCGCCGGAGTGCACCGCGGACATGTCGCCCAGGTGATCGGGGAAGTCGAGACCTACCGCGACCGGCCCCAACTCAAGGTCTCCTCCCTGAACGTCCTTCCCTCCAGCGGGGTTGATGTCCGCCAGCTCCTCCCGTCCGTAGGCGCCGTGGACCGCTACTGGGAAACGCTCGACGGATGGCGCGAGGAAATCCGGAAGCCGCGCCTCAAGGCGGTGGTGGGACTGTTCTATCTCGACGAGGACTTCCGGCGGCTCTACGAACAATGCCCGGCGTCCATCCGCGGTCACCACGCGGCCATCGGGGGCCTGCTCAAGCACACCACTGAGGTCGCGGCCATTGCGCGCACGATCGCGCGCGCGTGCGGCGCCGACGTGGAGCTGGTCCTCGCCGGCGTCCTCCTTCATGACATCGGGAAGATCGAGGCCTACAGCTGGAATGGCATGTTCGACTTCACGCCTGCCGGATCCCTCCTCGGCCATGTTACGCTGGGGGCCTTCATGCTGGACCGGCGCATGCGCGAAGAGGCCGGCCCGCCGTGCACCGCCGGGGAGCGCGACCTCCTGCTGCACATCGTGCTGTCGCATCACGGACGCCTGGAATACGGCAGCCCCGTACTGCCCATGACGCTCGAGGCTGAGGTGATTCACTGGGCGGACAACGCGAGCGCGCGTACGTCGAGTGTCGCAGAGGCGCTGGCCAGCAATGGGAATTTCCCGGCCGGAGACGTATCGCAACGCATCCGCGGGATGGATGGCCGGCGACTGTTCAGGGGCAAGGCCGACTGGGGATCTGCCTAGAACCGGGAGGGAACGACACCAGCGGACGAAAAAAGACGGCGGGCAATTCGTTCACCGCTCACGCGGTTTCAGAACGCCCGCCGTCTTGCGCACCGGCTACCCGGAGCCAGGGGATTCACTCCCGCTGTTCTTCTCCCAGCCGCCGCCGATGGACTGGTGCGTCCCCGGTAAGGCGAACTGGAGCTCCGGCTTCCATCCCCAAGCAGCCTGGCCAGACCGCAAGGTTCACCGGTACGAGCGCTGCGAGTCGGATCGGGTCGCGGACCGACCCTTCGCACTGCACACCGAGGCGCCACATCGGCGTGGACGAGACACGCGACTGGTCTCGCCGATTCGAGCCGGAGTGTGCACCCGTATCAACGGACGCCTGAGCCCTTGTTGCGTCGGCGCCCTCCACGGAATTTCCGCTCGAACTCGCCACGCAGGGCGTGGTCAAGACTGATGTCCCGACCCTTCCCCTGCACAGCGCCGCCAATATAGAGCGCCGTGAAGTGCTGGCAAGCGCCGAAATTCCTTCGGGTGACGCGCCTCGATGTGAATGTTTTGTGGAATTGTAAACGGCCATTCAGGCGAGAGTTGGGCCTGCTTTCCACTAAGTGTGGAATTGTGCGTAACTCGCATGCACAGCGTGTCCACAAGCCGTCTTCAGCGAGCGGGCACTCTCGGCTCGAGCCTGAACCCCGCGGCCCCGGCAAAGAGCACAGCCTGGCGGTTGTAGACCCTGATGGCATCCGCAATCTGCCCGCCGCGATAGGGACCCCACGCCCGCAACGAGTCGGCCCACGACCCGGGGCCGCTCGATCGGAACGGCGTCACGCACTCACGCGCCAGCTCCCGCTGGAGAGTGGCCATCGCGTCGCCCAGGGCGGCGTGCCGTGCCTGCAACCGCGGAATGGCGGAAGCAGACCGCAGTTCCCGCCGCGTGCTGTCGGCCGCCACGATGCCGTTCTCGCAACGCCTGCGAAGATGTTCGGCGCGAACCAGTACGGTCTGCGCGCCTGCCACGCGGAGATCACGGTTGAATTCGCCGGCTGCGGCTTCCACCGCGACGAGAGTGTCACGCAGGCGGAGCAGCGCGGCCTGGTACGAAACCTGGGATTGGGACTGCTGGCGTGGAAAGGCAAATGCCGAAACGAACCAACCCGCCATGAGAGCGAGCCGGGGCATCAGCTTTCGGATCCGACTTCCTGGTAGATGTAGGGTTCACCCGGCCCCGCGGGAAGGAACAGCACGCCGCCAGCCGTGGTGGAGAACCAGCCGCCCAGCATCACGTTTGACATGCTGGGAGCCGGGTCGCTGAAAATGGTGCCCAACCAGCGCTTCACGTGCCGCAGCTCGGGCGCGCGCCGCGTGAGGATGGCGATCACGCTACCCACGCCCTGGGTAGCACGCAGGAAATGCGCAACGGCATGCACCCGCTGGGCAAACTCGAAGGCCCGGACACCGGGTTCGTCGAAGAGCAGAGAACCCTCATACGGATCCGCCGGCGGCGCATCCATGCGTGGACCGAGGTAGAGGAACAGCCGGCGGCCGTCGGCTCGCCGTTCAACCACCGCCGCCGCGGTCTCTCCGCCCAGTCGCGCCGCGTGGATGAGGTCGGAGTCCTGCAAAATACCGATGGCGGTGGTCCATTCGAGCGCCGCGAGGGCGTTGTGCAGCGGGCAACCCATCTCGTCGTCGTACGCCAGCAGGCGTGGCGCCTCGCCCGCCCTCTGGAAAAAATGCCCGAGGGCTTCAGCCCGATCCGGGAACGACGACACACTTCGTGACACGGCGGGAACCGTCATTTCGCGCAAGATACCGCGCGGAGCGGGGGGCGACCAGTACGCAACGTGGCTCGTTTCGCGAGGATTCGAGCGAACAGGCCCGCGTTGGGCGACCGTGCTATCTCGTTGAGCACCACTACCATAGATGGCCCGCCCGGTGGGTATTGACAGACTCTGGACCGAATCCCACCATTATGCCCGGTTCAAGCTCCTGCAGAAATCTGCCTAGCGTAGATGACCGCACCGCTGTGGACCAGATGTCTTGTTCCCGCGGTGTTTGTTTTTTTACACTGGCCAGCCGTGGCCGGTGGGCACCGGGGCCATTCGCCCCATTTCAAAGGAAGTAACCGGTATGGCACAGGGCAAGGTGAAGTGGTTCAACGACGCGAAGGGTTTTGGGTTCATCGCGCAGGAGGGTGGTCCGGACGTGTTCGTTCACCATACTGCAATCGTGGCTGACGGATTCCGCTCGCTCGCCGAAGGCGACAAGGTGGAGTTCGAAGTAAAGTCGGGCCCGAAGGGCTTGCAGGCCGCGAACGTTCGGAAAGTGGCGTAAGCGTCGAAGACCTATTTCGCCCGCCGCCGGCCCCGGAACACTGGGGCCGGCGGTGCCATTTCGGGGTACAGCATGTCCATGAGAACAGCCACCGGTCGTAACCACGTGTATCGCTTCGTCATGCTGGCGCTCCTGCTCGCGCCGGCGTCGGCTCATGCCCAGGCCGATACCACCATCCTGAAGCGCTGGGTAGGGACATACGCCGAGGGGAAACCCCTGACCATAGAGTTCTATGGTGACACGATGCTGGTGGTGGGTGACCGATACGCACTTTCGTACCGCATGACCTACGACTCGCTGATCGCCACCGGGGACACGAGTGTCGTCGCGCGGTATCGCCTCGCGATGGGCCGGCTCCTGCTCGAAACGCCCGATGGCAACGTGGTGACCATGGCAACCCAGCGCACGCTCGGGCGTCCCCTCTGGGGACGTTGGGTTGGGGATCTCGACTTCTCCGGGACCATGCAGCCTGTCGAGATCAACCTGAACGGCGACCGTACCGCCTGCTGGCACCCCACGGTCGAAGACGCCAAGTGGGCAAGCGGCGAATGGGAACGGGAAACGCGCCGGGTGACGCTGACCTGGGAAGTCGAGGAATGGACGGGGATATATGATCCCCAGGGGAATTCGCTGCTGCTACAGCCCCTGCAGGACTCGCTGCACACGGGCACGGGACCCTCGGGCGTACTGCGCCGCAGTTTCCGCGGCCTGACCACCGGGGCGCCCGGCTGCCTCAAGTGAACCGCTAGATCACCACGACGGGCGTCAGCGTCCCACGCGACCGCTCGAACTGCCTTTCCGCCTCGTGAATCACCCGGCTCACGCCAGGCGCCGCGGGATCCGGATACTTGCTGTTGGGCTCGATTCGCCCCACGAAGCGACGCACCATCACGAGCGCTCGCGTCACTTCGCACCGTTCCACGTCCTGGTCGGTGAAACCGGCGGTCAGCAGATCCCGGAAAAACGGCAGGCTTCCAGGATCTCCCAGCACATACAGCGATCCGAGAATACGCGGGCTGAGAAACGCCCGCAGGTGAAGGTCGGTGCGGACCGCGTCGAACAGCTCGATGAGCCGGCCGGCCGGTGTATCAGCAGGGTAGAAGCGTGCGGCCTCGGCGGCCGCACCCTGGAACGCATGATGGACGCGTGGAATGAGATAGCGGGAGAACATCGGCCACTCCGCCGGTGGATGAAGCTCCGCGAGTCCCAGGAACGCAAAATACCGGCGGCCGATCGGCGCATCCGTATCCGCGATGACCGTCCGCAATCCGGCGATCCCGTATCGGTGACCCACGAGCGTCGCCGCGGTGGCGTGCTGAAGGCGCTCCAGCGCCGGGATCCGGAACACACGGATATGAACCGCTTCCGGATCGCTACCCGCAGCCATGATCGGCACCCGGTCCAGCAGGCGCAGCAGCAAGCCGTCGATTTCGTCGAGGACGCGTTCGCAGTTGCCCGCGTCGGGCCGGCGCACGGCACCCAGGACTGACCAGCCGGCGGCATCAACCCGCCCGGCGTCCCAGGTCTGCTCGAAATCCCTTGGAGTGAATTTGTGAAGAAGGTAGCGCAGTGATTCCGCGAACTGAAAGAGCGCCTCAGGCACGCCGCTTCTTACCGGCCTTGGGCTTCTTCGGCGAGGAGCGCTTCGCGACCTTGGGGGCCTTGTGCGCAACCGCACGGTGGGATGCCACGGACTGCTTGGCAGGACGGCGCCGTCCTGACTCCTGGACCTCGATGGTCAGCCGGTCGCCCTCGTCTACGCCGATGAGGCCTCGGCGAATCGCGAACTGGATCAGCTCGCGGGTATCCTCGAGCCGAAAATCTACGAGACCGGCCGCCGCGCGAATGAGACCCACCAGCGCATCGGCCGTGGGGCTCCGAAGTACGCTCGCGATCCCCGGGACCGTCTCGAGTAACGCTGTATTGGGGGAACCGGACTCCGGTGCCATACCGCTCCTGAAAGGTTCAAAAACCGCGTCGGAGCGCCCAACCTAGCGGGTGTACCCCCATACGTCAAGCGCCGCCATGCTTTAGCTTTGGCGGCATAAGACATTATGAATCAATGGGTTATGAGACTAGCTGCGTTAGAAAAACAGGCGAGCCGAGAGGCCCGTTCCCCACCCTTGGACGGAGACATGCCCACCGGCCGGGTCGGTGACAAAGCCCCAGTCACCCCGCAGGAACGGCTGGAGCGACACGCGCCCACCGCCCGAAATGTCCAGATCCAGCCGGACGGATACCAAGCGACCGCTGAGCGTTCCCTCGCGCGACCACTGCTTGTACTCCATCAGCGGAGACAGGCTCACGAGCCTCGAGGTTGGCACGCGCCACGAAGCGCCGAAGTCCATCATGTTCTGCTTCGATCCTGCGATCGGTGAGCCGGCGAGTGCTCCTGACGAGCGGTAGTAGTCCCAGCCGAACAGCGTGAGAATACCGGCACCGACAACCCCGGAATAGTTCAGTTCCGCGATCAAGCGACTCCCGGACTGAAACGCCTGCGACGTAGTGGTCCCGCCTGGCGTCTGGAAATTGTCGGAACCGAACGTGGAGAAGGTGATCCCCCCGCCGATGCGGTTTGATCCCGCAAGCGCGTCCGCCGCGAGCTGCACGCGCGTTTCGATCCCCGGGTCGTAGGTCAGGCCAAGACCTCTGAACGGCTCGTAGCTGGTGCTGACCCGGGCGCTCGCTCCAAATCCCACGTTCAATGCCCCGAGTCGCCGGGCCAGCGCCACGCCGCCCGTGAAACTCGTGCCCGAGCTGTACTGCGAAACTGGAAGCGTCAGGAAATCTCCGGAGGCGGCACCGATCACGGCGGCGTGGTTCTGGTCCACGCGGTGGCCCGTGGGAAGGTTTGCGACTCCCGAAATCACGAGCAGGTCGCGCCCGAGCGTGTACGTGGCTCGCAGCTGCGTGTCCGTCATGCCCGAAACCGTTTCAGACGCGCCGCTCGAGCCCTTCAGCGCCGTGTGCGCCCATCTCGTCGACAGGTCCGCTGAGAAACGCGACGAAATGGGGACCGCGGCCACCACGGGAACGGACCACTGGGAGAGCGACGTGATGCCGAGACCTGGACGGAACGCAAAACCACGTCCTTCGATGCCGAGTAGTCCCACGGGCCGCTGGTAGAGGCCTTGGGCCTGGATGGGCCCCGCGGCAAGCAGCATACCGATCGCGAACGATCCAATCGCGCGCCGGCTCATGGCGTGTTCCCGGGACGCGTCACAGTGATCGTGATCGTGGTCGTCCGGGCCGCGTCGGTAGCGCCCTGCGTGTCGGTGCCCTCCTGGACGCCTTTCCGCTGGTTGGTGTTGTCCCGGTCGTTGCCCCCGGCGACGGCGCCGGCGACCTGATCGCCACCCGAAGGAGTTACGCGGGACACGGTTTCGCGAAGGCGCTGGCGCGCGCCTTCGTTCGAGGCGCTGGCGGAAAGCTGCGGTGCCAGCTCATCCGGTTGCACGGCCGCGCCCCGCGAGAGCTGGGCCGACGATTCGACGGCGCTCTTCGCGGCGTTGAATGATGGATCGAGCGTGAGTGCCTCCCGGAACGAGCCGAGCGCATCCATGTAGTTACCGCGCGACTCGGCTTCGAGCCCCCGGGAGTACGCAAGGAACGCCTGCACGTTCTGGGTTGGCCGCTCGGCAATGCGGGCCCGCTCAGCAGGCGCCAGCTCGACTCCCATCTGTTCGATGATGGCGAAGACGACCTGCTTCTCCAGGTCGAAGAGCGCCTGGAGCCGGTCCTGGGCCGTGGCCGTCGCCGCGACGCTCGCGGTGGACGCCTCGATCACCGTCGCGTTCACGGCCAGCTGTCCCGGTTCGCGGTCACCGATCGTTCCCTGGACGACGCGCCCGGCGCGGAGGAGCCGACCGGAGCGCGCCGCCGTGACGGGATCGACCCGGTCGGATTCGCCCAGCTTCATCTCGTCCAGGAGTGCCTGCACCTGCACGCGCTCAACCAGCGTCAGGCGCTGCACGCTGGCGAGATCAGTCACGAGGAGATGGGCAAGCCCCTTCTCCAATGGCTTGAGCGTCGAGTCGGTTCCCGTGTACTGCAGGGGGAGAACGGCCACAGTGTACGAACCCGCGGCTTCCCCGCCGACGGTGGATTCCTGCTCGAGCGCGTGCCGGGCCAGTACCACTGCTTCCCTGCGATCCAACACCATCAACCGCTCGGTGATCGCCTTGGCAACCGGGGGCGCGGGTTTCCGCGCGCGGACCTCCTGATAGGCGTTGCGAGCATCCGCGAACTGGTCGAGTGCATCCAGCGAAAATGCGACATAAAGACGCGTGCGCTGATCGGTCGAATCGATCGACGCCGAGCGTTGGAGCGCGGCGAGGGCCTCGTTGTAGC
>CAMDCH010000055.1:0-12150 GCA_945889655.1 bacterium HR33 | reverse complement strand
GGCGGCGTGGCCAACGCCATCATGGGTACCCTGATCATCGTCGGCCTGGCCGGCGGCGTGGGCCTGCCGATCGGGATCGGGTCGGGGATCTACCTCGCGGAGTACGGCAACACCCGTTTTGCCTGGCTGGTCCGGTTCGTCGCCGACGTCCTCAACGGGACGCCGTCCATCGTCGTCGGCATCTTCGCCTGGACCTGGCTCGTGAAGCCGATGGGCCATTTCTCGGCGCTCGCCGGTGGAGTCGCGCTGGCCCTGCTCATGGTTCCGATGGTGACGCGCACGACCGAGGAAATGGTGCGCCTCGTCCCGCACTCGCTGACGGAGGCCGCACTCGCTCTCGGGTATCCCCGCTGGCGCACGTCGCTCGCGATCGTGGTGCGCACCGCCTGGCCGGGCATCATGACCGGCGCGCTGGTGGCGGTCGCCCGCGTGGCCGGCGAAACCGCGCCGCTGCTCTTCACCGCGCTTGGCAACCTGAATTTCCGCATGGACGTCCTGCAACCCATGCAGACGCTGTCGCTCCAGATCTACGTCTACGCCACCGGCCCGTTCCAGGAATGGCACCGCCTCGCGTGGGGCGCGGCGCTGGTGCTGATGGGGCTGGTGCTCGTATTCAGCCTCGCGGCCCGGTACGCCACGCGGTCCCGCTTCAGTCATGGTCGCTGAACCCACCGTCCGGCTCCGCACCGAGTTTCTCTCGGCGCACTTCAACGGCACGACCGCCGTCCGCCACGTCACGCTGGGATTCCCGGTCAACACCGTCACGGCCATCATCGGCCCGTCGGGCTGCGGGAAGAGCACCTACCTCCGGTGCCTGAACCGGATGCACGAGCTCTCGGACGGGGCCTCGATCACCGGCAAGGTGCTGCTGGACGGCCAGGACATCTACGGGGACGCGGTGAATCCCACGGCGCTGCGGCGCCGGGTGGGGATGGTGTTCCAGCGGCCCACGCCATTCCCCACGATGTCGATCTACAGCAACGTAGCCGCGGGCCTCCGGGTCAATGGAAAGCACAGCCGCGGCGAAACCGACGCGCTGGTCGAGCGCGCCCTGAAGAGCGGCGCGCTGTGGGAAGAGGTGAAGGATCGCCTGCACACCAGCGCGATGAGCCTCTCGGGGGGCCAGCAGCAGCGGCTCTGCATCGCGCGGGCCATCGCGCCCGAGCCCGGCGTGCTGCTCCTCGACGAGCCAACCGCCTCGCTGGATCCTGCGGGCACGGTCCGGATCGAGGAGCTGGTGCAGGACCTCAAGCGCGAGTTTACGGTGGTGATGGTGACCCACAACCTTCAGCAGGCAGCCCGCGTTTCCGAGCACACGGCCTTCTTTTATCTGGGCGAGCTGATCGAGCACAACCTGACGCGGGAGATCTTCACCAACCCGCGGGATTCGCGCACCGAGGCCTACGTCACCGGCAGGTTCGGATGACCGCCCCGGCCGCGCGCGACTCGGGCGCCATCGCCTTCGGCGGAGAACCGCCCGCGGTTTCGGTCAAGGCGTTCAACTTCTGGTACGGGACGAACCAGGCGCTCCACTCCGTGTCGATGGCCGTGCCGGCACGCGAAGTGACCGCGCTGATCGGTCCGTCGGGGTGCGGCAAGAGCACGCTGTTGCGGTCCGTGAACCGGATGAACCAGCTGATTCCCGAGGTTCGACACGACGGCGACATTCTCGTCTTCGACAAGTCGGTATACGCGCCCGGGACCGACGTGGTGGATCTCCGGCGCCAGGTGGGCATGGTCTTCCAGCGACCGAACCCGTTCCCCAAGTCGATCTTCGACAACGTGGCGTACGGGCCGAGGCTCAACCACCTTTGCGCGGAGAGCGAGGTGGCCGACCGGGTCGAGGCGGCACTCCGGCGCGCGGCCCTCTGGGACGAGGTCAAGGAACGGCTGGACGAGCCGGGGACTGCCCTCTCTGGCGGGCAGCAGCAGCGGCTCTGCATTGCGCGCGCGCTCGCCAACGAGCCGGGTGTGCTGCTGCTGGACGAGCCATGTTCCGCGCTGGATCCTATCGCTACACAGAAAGTGGAAGAGCTGCTGGTGGAGCTGAAGGAGGAGCTGACCATCGTCATCGTCACGCACAACCTCCAGCAGGCCTCGCGCGTGGCGGACAATACCGCCTTTCTTTACCTCGGTGAGCTGGTGGAGTACGGCCGCACCGAGCGGCTGTTCACGCGCCCGAAGGATGAACGAACGGAAGCGTATCTCACCGGGAGATTTGGATGAACGCCGAGCCACATCGCCATTTTCACGACGAGCTGGCGCGTCTCAAGGACCGCCTGCTCGACATGTCCTCCCTTGCCGAAGAGAGCCTGCACCGGGCGGTCCAGGCACTGCTCGACCGTGACGCCGCCGCGGGAAGCGAGGTCATCGGCGACGACCGCAAGATCGACGACCTCGAGATCGAGATCGAGGGACTCGTCACCAACCTCCTGGCCCTGCACCAGCCGGTCGCGCGCGATCTCCGCCTGATCCTGTCGGCGCTCAAGATCGCCAACGACCTCGAACGGGTCGGTGACCACGCGGTGAACATCGCCCAGTGCTCCGAGCGACTGCTGGCGCACCGCATGATCACGCCGGTGCCCGAGCTGGTGGAGATGGCCCGGATCGCCCGCGAGATGCTGGGGGACGCGCTGAGCGCGTTCATCCGCGGCGACGCGCCGACCGGCCGCGCCGTCTGCGCCCGCGACGACCAGGTGGACGCGCTCAACGACTCGATGTTCCGGATCCTGCTCACTCACATGGCCGAGGACCCGCACACCATCGGCGCGGCGATCGAGCTGTTCCTGGTGAGCCGGAATCTCGAGCGGGTGGCGGACCTTGCGACCAACATCGCCGAGGACGTGGTGTTCCTGGTCGAAGGGAAATCGATCAAGCATCACCTCGAGGACAAGCTGAAGGCTACGAAGTAGGCCCCAGGCGGCAGTGGAAGCGCCGCCCATGCGGCGGCGCATCGGCATCCTGCACGTCGTATCCCGTCTTCCGGAACAGGTCGAGCAGGTCGCGGCTCGATCCCTCGCGCCCGTGGACCATCAGGATCACGAACCGCGGACGCACCCCCGCGGCGAAGAGCTGCGGGAACACCTCGAACTCCGCGCCTTCGGCGTTGCACTTGATGAGCGCCGGCCGCTCGCCGGCGAGGACGCGTTGCATCGTGCGCAGGGGTATCTCCCTGAGGCCTGGATCCTCCCGCAGCGGCTCGGAGCGGCCGCGGTCGCCCCATGAACCCCCGGCTTCGGGCGTGAGCCAGCCGGTCCCGTCACGCGGCCCGATGGCAGCCTGCACCACCTGCACCCTCGCGTCGAGCGCATTGAGCCCCAGGTTGACCCGCATGCGGGCGCACGAGATCGGGTTCGGCTCGACCGCGATGAGGTGGCTCCGCGGATACCGGCGGAGTGCCTCGACCGCGTAGATCCCCGCGTGCGCGCCGATGTCGAGAATGAGGTCGCCTTCACCCGGGGCAACCCCCTTGGGGAAGTAGAGGCTGCGGCCTTCCGGCCCGGCTACATGCAGCAGGACCCGGTCGTCGATCGGATCATCCGCGAGCTGGTACCCGGCGCCGGCACGGGTGCGGACCGTCACCGCGATGGCCGCGACCGGTCGCAGGAGGTCCCGCGCGATCCAGAGGGGCCAGTTCCGCGCGAGCCGCAACATGTCACGCCAGCGGTGGGCGCGATCCCGGGCGAACGCGACGTACGCCGAAGGCCGGAACAGGGTGCGGAGGTTGGCCATGCCGAGGCGGAATCTAGATTATGGAAGGATGAACACCTTCTACGACGCCCTGGCGCCGAGATATGACGCCCTCCTTGACAAGGACCCGCGGGAACGCGCAATCCGGCGCCGGTTCCAGCACTTGGTCGAACGCAGCGTACCCACGGGCTCCATGCTGCTGGACATGGGGTGCGGCACCGGGATCGATGCCGCCTGGTTCGCGGGCCGTGGTTTCCGGGTGATCGCGTACGACATCTCGTCGGGAATGATCGACCAGCTCCGACGGCGCTGCGCCGCCGAGATCGAACGGGGCACGGTCGTTCCGCTGGCGGCGCCTTTCTCGAGCTTCCCCTCGCTCATGTCGGAACAACCACGCCCTGACGCCATCGTGTCGAACTACGGCGTCCTCAACGCCTTCTCCAGCCCCGGGAAGTTCTTTGGCGCGATGGCGCCGCTCCTCGGCGCCGGGCGCCGCCTGGTCGTGAGCACCCTCAATCCCTTCTACTGGCGCGACAGGCTCCAGCGATGGTGGTGGACTGCGCTGCGACGGTCCGGTTCGCCACGCGCCATCGTCACCCATGGAGAAAGCCTCGAAACTTCCAGGCACTTTCACTCCTCCATCATGGAGGCAGCGCGGCCGCACTTCCGTCTGCTGGCAGGGCCATCGCTGCGCCATCGGCTCGGCCTCTGGCGCTTCCTGGTCTTCGAACGGACATGAGAGAGCGGCTGCGCAGCCGGGTCGCCCTGCTCGCGGGACGGGTTCCGCGTTTCGTGATTGTGGGTGATCGCGACCCGCAACGTTCAATCCGGGTGATGCTGGATGACGCCGAGGGATCGCTGGACGTTACTCGCAACCATGTGATCATCTCCCTCCAGCCTCTGCGCATTGCCATTGGGAGCGGCGCGCGGAGACCGAGCCCCGGAACGCTGCGGTTTACCCCGGCGGGCGGCAGCCAGCTGCTGGGCGAGATCAGCCTTCAGCCCGACGGTGACTTCTTGCAGGGGAACAGCCGGCTGCAGTTTTACCGCGTGGAGCGGCACCTCAATCACTGCATGTCATTCCCTGCCTCGCTGGTCTATTCCTTATATCATGGTTGGTCAGGCCTGGGTCACCAGCCCGACTTCCAGATGGACCGGGCTGCCCGCCTCGCATTCGAAGTGCTCTACATCTGTCCGCGCCCGGCGGTGCTGGTCAGCGTCGAGCACGAGGGCGCAGGAACACTCTTTCCGATGGATCTCATCGGCCCGGTGACCGGCGATCTCTTTCTCATGGCGCTCAAGAGCACGAGTCGTTCGATTGATCTCATGCGCGCCGCCGGCCGGATGTCCCTCGCAGACATGCCCGTGGAATCATCCGCGCAGGTCGGCTGGCTCGGCGGCGAAGGCAAGCGCGTGCCGATCGACTGGACGTCGCTGCCCTTCACCCTCGACCACTCACCGCTCCATGGTTTTCGCGTCCCGGCGGCCGCACTGCGGGTCCGCGATGTGACGGTACGCGCGACCTACCCGGCGGGTTCGCACACGCTCTTCGTAACCGAGGTCGTGGGAGAGAACCGGAAACGCGACGGTCTCCAGATGACCACCATCTCGGGTCCCTGGTACCGCTATCTCCGCCGGCACGGCGTGACCCCGGTCCAGCCATGACTTCGCCCCTCGTCTCCGTAGTCATCCCAACTCACAACCGCGAGCGGTTTCTGCGCGAAGCAGTGGCCTCGGTGGCTGCGCAGACCTACGACAACTGGGAACTGGTGGTCGTGGACGACGGGTCCACGGACGGCACCCGCGCCTTTCTCGAGGGCCTCGCCGACGCGCGCGTACGGCCCGTGTGGCTGGCCCGGCAGGGAAACGCGGCCGCGCTCCGGAACATCGGCGTGCAGCATGCAAAGGGTTCGCATGTCGCGTTTCTCGACTCGGACGACCTCTGGCTGCCGGAAAAACTGGTCGAGCAGGTGAAGGACCTGGCCGCGAACCCGGAATGCCGGTGGAGCTACGTCGGCCGGATCTGCGTGGACGAACGGGGCGCGGAGCTGACCCGTCCCGACATCCGGCCGTTCGTCCCGTACCGCGGGTGGATACTCGAAGAGGTTCTGGAATCGCAGGCACTCATCGCCACCTCCGCGGTATTGGTGCAACGGTCGTTCTTCGAGTCCCTCGGCGCGTTCAACCCGGTGCTGCTTCGGTGCCAGGACTCGGACCTCTGGATCCGGCTTGCGGAAGCGAGCCCGGTGGCCGTGGTCGAGCGCACGCTGGTCCACAAGCGCATCCACCCCGCAGACCGGAAAACCAGCCAGCTCAACGTGCAGTCGTACATGAACCTGATCTACGACGGGGTGCTCGCGCGGAACCGTTCGCCGAAGATCCGGCGGCTGTGCCGCAGCGCGCGCGCCCGGGTGAACATCGCAATCGCATCGCGTCTCTCCGGCGCCGGCCAGCACGCCGAGGCGCGCGAAGCGCTGCGCGCCGCCTTTCCGCATGCGGGATGGCATCCGCGGTGGTGGGCCGCGTGGCTCCGGACGGCACTGCGATGATCCGCCACCTCCGTCCCCTGCTGCTCGGCCGGCCCCTCCACGGTGACGAGCGCCATGCGCCGTTTTTCATCGTCGGCTCCGGTCGGTGCGGCACGACGCTCATGCGCGCGATGCTGGAAACGCATCGCGCTGTGCACATCCCGCCGGGCAACCCGGTTCTTCGCGCGATGCTTCACGACTTCCGCCGGTATTCGCGGCTGCCCTGGTCGGCGGTCGTACGGATCGTCTTCGGCCGGCTCGCCTTGCACCAGTCCTGGGAAAGTTTTGAATTGCCGGCGGGCCCCGTCTTCGAGGAGCTGACCGAGCTGCCGGCGGCGGGGCGCAACTTTGCCGCACTCATTGATGCCGTGTACCGCGCCCACCTGCGGCATCACAAGGCCGGCGCGCTGAGGTGGGGTGACAAGAGCCCGCTCTCCGTGCTCGCATTGGACGACCTCCACTCGGCGTTCCCGGATCTCCGGGTCATCTACATGCTGCGTGACGGGCGGGACGTGGCCGCGTCGTTTGCGGACGCGTTCGGTGACGATATCTCGCGGGCCGCGATGGTCTGGGTGCGGGCCGTGCGCACCGCGCACGACTTCCGCGACCGCCATCCGAACCTTTTTCTCGAGGTACGGTACGAGGACGTGGCCCGGCAGCCCGAGCAGGAATTGCGGCGGGTGTCGGACTTTCTCGGTCTTCCATTCGATGAGCGCATGCTGCGCCATCACGAGATGGGACTCAAGCTGGGTGATGTCGAACGGACGCCGTACATGCAGGGCGTGCAGAGCGCCGTACACCAGGCGTCCATAGGGCGGTGGCGCACGGCGTTCGATGCCACGCAGGCCGCGACACTCGAACGGTTGCTCCAGCCCACCCTGGAACAGATGGGATACGGTCGATGATGCGAGGTCGCCGCTGGTTCACTCTGCTCGCGTTCTGCCTCGCCCTTCCGCTCGCGGCGCAGGAGCCCGTGCCATATCCACCGCCGGGCCGGCTGGTGGACATCGGCGGATGGCAGCTGCACCTCAACTGCACCGGCACGGCGAGGCCGGGCCAGCCAACCGTCGTGCTCGAAGCGGGCCTGGGCGATTTCTCAGTGGACTGGAGCCTGGTACAGCCGGACGTCGCCAAGTTCGCGCGCGTCTGCTCGTATGATCGTGCAGGGACCGGCTGGAGTGACTTGGGGCCGATGCCGCGTAGCATGCAACAGATCGTCTACGAGTTGCACGCGCTCATGCAGAAGGGCGGCTTCGCTCTCCCGTACATCCTGGTTGGACATGCGTACGGCGGCATGCTCGTTCGCCTGTACCAGACCACGTACGCCGGCGACGTCTCAGGAATGGTTCTGGTCGATGCATCCCCCGCCAACCCCGTCCGCTACGTGGGTGGCGGCGCCATGCAGCTCAACGCGCAGGCCCGGGGCGAGCCCGTCCCGCCCGTGAAAACGTCGGGACCGCTACGCACGTCGGCCCTTTCGGAAGACGTGCGGATCCACCTGGAAGCCACCGCCCGCCTCACCGCGCAACACGCCAACGACCCGCCCCGCGACAACCTCCCCGCCGAGGCGCAGCGGGTGCGCACGTGGGCACTGGGCCAGTGGAAGCACTACGTCGCGTACCGGCCCGGGGCGCTCGAGCTCGAGGCCGAAGAATTGTCATTGATGCAGAAGGCGCTCGCGGCAAATCCCCAACCGCTCGGCGATAAGCCGCTGGTCGTGCTGACCGCGGGCCTGAGCCAGTTTGGAGACACGGAGCCGAGTCTTGATAAGGAGCGCCTGGCCGCCCAGGCAGCGATGACCCAGCTCTCGCGAAGCAGCAGGCAGGTGATCGCGAAGAACAGCGGGCACCACATTCATCTCGAGGAGCCCGAACTCGTGGTGCAGGCAATCAGGGACGTTCTGACTCAGCGATGAGCGCCGGTCGGCGGCCAAGGCCCCCACTCGGCTGATGGTCGCTAAAGCGACCGGATCTTAGGCTCGGCGACAACATCGAATGACCGCTTCAGCGGTTATGCAGCCGAGTGGCGGGTTCACCCGCCGACTTGCGAAGCAGATCTCGTCAGTACGTCTCGACCTTGCAGCTTCCCTTGCAGCCCGCACCATGATCATGCGCGCGAGCGAGCAGCTGATCCAGCGTCGTCGCTGCATTCCCCAGGCAATCCACCAGCTTCACCCCGCCGGACGTTCCCAGCCGAGTAGCCCCGGCAGCGATCATCTCCAGCGCACCATTGCAATCGCGAATTCCACCGGCAGCCTTCACACCCATCGCCGGACCCACCGCCGCGCGCATCAGCTCGACCGCCTCGATGGTCGCTCCACCCTTGGCATGAAATCCGGTTGATGTCTTCACGAAGGCCGCTCCCGCTTCCCGGGCAATCGCCGATGCCTTGATGATCCGCTCGGGATCCAGCGCCGCTGCCTCGATGATGACCTTCACTCCCCGGCCGCGCGCCGCCTCAACCACTGCACGGATATCGTCCTCGACGTAATCCCAGTCGTTGTCCA
The DNA here is from genome assembly GCA_945889655.1 of bacterium HR33. Lineage (GTDB taxonomy): Bacteria > Gemmatimonadota > Gemmatimonadetes > Gemmatimonadales > GWC2-71-9 > SHZT01. The sequence continues at coordinate 3,426 of CAMDCH010000055.1, read as the reverse complement.
GGATGTGGCCGATGGCTGCGACCATATCGATCTCATCGGCGCCGTCGCTCACGAGCTGCTTGGTCTCCGCCGCCTTGGCGGCAGAGTTCATGGCGCCGAGCGGGAAACCGGCGACCGCCGCGACCTTCACGCCGGTGCCCTTGAGCAGCTCCGAACACCGCGCCACCCAGCACCCATTCACGCACACCGCCGCAAACCGGTACTGCTTCGCCTCGGCGCAAAGCTTCTCGATCTCCGCTCGGGTGGCTTCGGGCTTCAATAGCGTATGGTCGATGAAGTCGGCGACGCGGATAGAGGCGGGTTGGCGGGTGGGCGGGTGGGCGGGTGGACCCGAGGACACTTCCACCTGCCGACCCACCCAGCCACGCTGAGCCAGTTTCTCGGCCACCGCACGCGCGAGGATCTCGATCTCTTGCTCAGTCATCAGCCCTCCCAGTCAGCGCTACCCGCCTGCCCGCCAACCCGCCAGCCCGCCTATCGCTCGATATCAACCCGATCCACCACGCCTACGATCACCGCCTGCACCGGGATCTTGTCATCGCCGAAGATCGTCCGCGCCGAGCTTCCTTCCTGCACCACCAGCACCTTGTCGCCGACGCCGGCGCTCACGACATCCAGCGCGATCACCTCGACCGAATCATCAAACTCGTCGTCCAGCGTCAGCTTCTTCACCAGCAATAACTTCTTCCCCACAAGACGCTCATTCTTGTGAGTAGAAACGACATCACCAATGACTCTCGCCAGAAACACGTTGTCTTACCTTTCCCGCTTCCCGCTTCCCGCTTCCCCTTGCTTCAGATCGATCCGATCTACCTTCCCAACGATGCTCGCGTCGACGGCCACGAACGTCTCCGAGAGCGGCAGCGTGGCTTCACGCGCCGTGATGTAGTAGCACACCTCTTCGGCACCGAGCCCGATGGGATCCACCGCGACGAGAGGCTTCCCCTGGTCCGCGCCGGATGCATTGATCGGCTGGAGCCACTGCAGGGTGTGACCCTTGAGCGTGTCCTGCTTTACCGTAGAGACCACTCGGCCAACAATGCGGGCCAGGTACACTAGAACGCACCTCTCTGCCATGAGCGGCGATAGTCGTGGTTGGCGATCGCCACGCGGTGCGCCTCCACGAGGTCACGCCGGGCGAAGAGCTTGATCAGCGCCGCGCCCGCGATGAACCCCCCGAGGTGTGCGAGGAACGCTACCCCGCCCTCCTGCCGCTCCATTTCACCCAGGGCAGGGAGCCCACCAGCAGCTTGCAGCAATGCCCAGTAGATCAGCATGACCCACGCCGGCACAGCGATCGTGAATACCCAGCCCAGGAAGACCAGCATGTGCACGCGGACCCTGGGATAGAGCACCAGGTAGGCGCCCATGATCCCGCTGATCGCACCCGACGCGCCAACCATCGGAACAGCAGAGCCGGGGGTCGCGAAGATTTGAGCGAGCGCCGCCAAAACGCCGGCGACGAGATAGAAAACAACGAACCGCACGTGACCCATCGAGTCTTCGACGTTATTACCGAAGATCCAGAGAAACCACATGTTGCCGATCAGGTGAAACCAGCCGCCGTGCAGGAATACCGACGTGACCACTGTGTACCAGGCCGGCTGGTCGGTGATGACGCAGGCGACCTCCGGCCCCAGCGGCACACGGGTGCCGGCGGGAACGGTGCCCAGGAGCTCGCCGGGGATCGCGCCGAGCGTGCAGACCGACCCCGCCAGCGATACCTCGGACCCTGCGCCCTGGACCACGACCCACGCGATGACGGTGATGACAATGATGCCCGCAGTGATGAACGGGGTCTTCAGTGTCGGGTTGTCATCCCGGTAGGGGAACATGTCTCGCTACAATTTAGGAAACGCTAAGGGTTTTCGCTTCGTTCGGCGAACTCAGTCGCCCGCATTTTGGGGCCCTCTTGCACAAAGCTCGGGTCAATCCTCTATTTAGTAAGACGATGGCATACCTGCGTTTCCGCGAAGATAAGACGACCCAAGCAGCCGCCAGATTGTTGCGGCTCAAGAAGGGTCGCATACCCTATCTCAGCCTTATCAAGCTTCTCTATTTTGCTGATCGAAGAGCCTTGGCCGCCCTGGGTCACCCGATCTCCAGCGACCTTTTCGTTTCGATGCCGCATGGTCCGGTCTTGAGTCGTACCTACGACCTCATTGTCGGAGAGACGGACCCGGAGCCCACCTACTGGCGACAGCATATTTCGGAACCAGAGAACTACGAAGTGTTCTTGACTCAGGATCCTGGCAACGATTCGCTTTCACCCGCCGAAGAGTCGGTCTTGGACTTGGTGTTTCGTGAATTTGGGCATCTGAGCAAATGGTCTCTCAAAGACCGAGCCCATGAGTTGCCGGAGTACGAGGACCCTCATGGGTCATCTATCCCGATTCGTCTCCGCGACATTCTCAAGGCTCAAGGCATCTCCGAAGATGATGCAACTTCTCTTCTCGATGATTTGAGAGCCGCCGACTATACCGCTGAACAATTGACGGAATAGCATCAGGCCGCGTCCGTGCAAATCATCTGTGCCGGACGCACGTTCCTTGAAGTACGTGGTCCAACAAAACCGCATCTCTGGCTCGTACTGACCGATCCCACTTCAGACTCCAACAAGGTCGTCGCAGCCATGTTGGTCAGCGCAAAGCCCCATACCGACAAGACTGTCACGATTCAGAAAGGGGAACACCCGTTCGTAGTTCACGACTCGAATGTGGACTACGGAACGGCTGGACTCTTTCTAGTTCGCAAGATTGAGACCTCCTTGGCGAACGGCAGCTACAAACTCCACGCGGACATGAGCGATGCCTTGCTCAAGAAGGTTCAAACAGGCCTTCTTCAATCCCCACGGACGATCCACGCTATAGCCAACTATTGCCGCCCTCTCGGTCGCTAACGAGCACGTGTCTCTGTCAAATATCAAACAACGTCACGGAGCCCCGTAAACTCGCGCACCCGCTGATTGGTGGCGGCACAACTCAATCTGGCCCTGTAGCCGGTCATGCTGGCCACAAACAGCAGATCACCCGCAAACTTCGCGTTCCGCTCTTTCCAGCGATCCAGGTACTTCTTGGCCTCGGGCACAGCATCGATCTTGGTCGCCAGGTACTCGTTACAGTCAGTGAGCAGGGTAGCGATCTTGACGTAGTGAACGAAAAAGCGATTCCACAACTCGATCACTTTGTCCGCTTCGGGGTCGCCGTCGAGGAGCTTCGTAAGAGCGTCCTTACTTGAGTCAAACTCCCCCAGTTGACCGTTGAGCAAGTACCCCCACCGTAGGCTTCCCTTCCGCGTAGACAGTTGAAAGTAGACTTTCGGGTGCCCAAACGGAGAGGAGTTGGGCATGCGGAAGTCGAGATTCAGCGAAACCCAGATCGTCGAGATCCTGAAGCAGGGCGAGGCCGGGATGGCCATCGCCGAGAT
>CAMDCH010000054.1:0-12152 GCA_945889655.1 bacterium HR33 | reverse complement strand
GAGGCACCGACCAGGGGCCGGAGGGCAGCGAGTCGAATCGCGCCTGGAGCTGTTCCACCACGCCGCCCTCACGTTCCCGTGAGGCCCTGCTCACGGGCCACGTCCCGTCCTCCTCCCCCCCGAGCTCGATGACCGCAGGGGCGGCGGCGTGCTCCGCCGTGCCGAAGCCGGCCGAGGCCACCAGCCGGGCCAGGCGACGCTGGTCGTCGAACAGGTAAAAGAGCGCGAAGGGAACATCCCAGGCGTTTTCCGCCAGCGTAAGCGAGGCGCGCCTGCACGCCTCCTCCGCTGTCTTGGCCTCGGCAGCGCGGGCCCCCAGCTCTCCGAGGGTGCGCAGCTGTCGCTCCCCGAACACCTGTTCCGTGGTTTCCGCGACGGTGGCGAGCACGCCGCCGATCCCCGTCAGCGGCACGGTAGGATCGGGAACCGGACTGTATGCGAACTTGAAATGCGTTTCTTCGAGGAAGCCCTTGCGCCGGATCAGGAGGAACAGGTCGTCGCTCCCCGTCGCGGGCTCGCCGCGGAAGGGGGCCTCGACCATTGGCCTTATGATGTCCCATATCTCGGTCCAGCACTCGCGCCCGGGCTGGCCCATGGCACCTGGGTGCTTGTCACCGGCGATGGGACGGTACGCGTCATTGTAGAACTGCACGAATTCCGGTCCCCACCACAGGAGGAGTGGAAAGCGGTTGCGTAGCAGCAGACCTACCATGGTGCGGAGTGCCGGCGACCAGCCCGCGACCGGGCCCAGCGGTGTGGCTGACCAGTCGATGGACTGCATGAGGGCGCCCATCTCCCCACCGGAGCGGAAGATCTGTTCATCCCCGCGCCGATTGCTGCCACGACGGTGCGGCGTCGTGTGCAGCGGAGCAGGCGAGGTCCCTGCTCGAGGCTTTTCAGGCCGCGCGTGTCCGTTGGGATGGTGCTGCCGGACCGTGGCGAGCAGCTGGTCCAGGTGCAGCGGCTTCTCTAGAACTCCGTCGGCGCGGAAGTTGTGAACATCCTGCACCGACGACATTAGCACGACCGGAATGGTGCGCAGGATGGGATCGCGGAGCTGGGCGTCACGGAACGACCATCCATCCATGCCAGGCATCATAAGGTCCAGCAGGATCAGGCCGGGCTTGTCTTCTCTGCGTTGAAGATGCTCGAGTGCCTGCACTCCGTCACGAGCCTGGACGGCGTGGTAGCCATCTTCCTCGAGCAGATCGCAAATGGATTCGCGCAGCGCGTCGTCATCATCCACGATGAGAACGATGCCTGCGGCTGTTTCGCCGTTCCCTGTCGCGTTCATGGACTCGTTCCCGGACTGGTCGATTTGCTGGAGTACACTCCATGTAAACGAACGCACATTGAACCCGAGGCCAATACGTATTGTTGCGAATGGGTGTCCGCCGGCGTCCGACGAGGCGCTACCCGTAAGCGGTACGCCGACATGCCTACCCGTCGGATACCGGGAAGAACGCGACAAAGCCAGCGTTCGAGCCGATGCCCACCCGGCCCCGCTCTCGCCGAACCTGCCTCCTCGATGCCGCGCTCGCGACTGTTTTCATGGTTCTTGTGAGCGCCTGCCACGAACTCCTCGCACCCGGGGACATTCCGGAGGGTGCACCTGCCGCGGCCAGTGCCACGGCGCCATTACCCGAGTATGCCACCTGGTGGACCGACATCGAGAATTGCCTGGGCGTACAGGCGCATTTCGGCCGTGTATCCTGGGCCACGGTTTCAACCGAGTGGGGGAAGGGCTTCGCGTGCACCGTGGGAGAACTCGGGACCTGTTACGGGTTGTGGTCCTCGCCGCATTTCATCTATCTGGCCGGCTGGGCCGCACGCGATCCCATGCTGGTCAAGCATGAGATGATCCACGACATCCTCGGCACGGGCAGCCACGCCAGTCCGGCATTCAAGGACTGTATCGGCCTGTAGATCCGGAGTGCGGCAAACGCAACGATCGCCCGACTGTGCGGTTCCCGCAGGGCTTGCAACGAACGGAACCGACTCCGCTTACAGGGTGCCGAATCGGCACGCGAAAGTGTCATCTAAGTGGATGGATCAGCGCCACAAGACGGGGATTGGCGGACAGGCCCCCCCTGCGCGGTCCCGGCGCGACTTTTGCCGAAAGTCACCCAGACGAGTGGTCCCGCGGATATGGAGCGAGCAGGTGGGAGGAACCCGTCGCGCAATCGCGACCGAGGCAAAAGGAGCCGTCGAGGTGAAACTCAGAAACGAGCGGCTGGACGAAATCGTCGTTCTGGTGGTGGATGATTTCGCCGACACTCGCTGGGCGATCAGCCACCTGCTGGAGCTGCACGGATTCCGTGTCTTGCAGGCCGAAGATGGGCTGCAGGCGATGTCACAGCTCGCGGCCGGGCCGGCGGACCTGATCATCACCGATCTGCACATGGGGGAGATGGATGGGCTGGCCTTCATCCAGGCGGCACGCGCGCTCCGGGGGGCCGGCCCAAGGATCATCGCCATGACTGGCTGGAAAGACGGGTCGCTGGAGGTCGCAATCGAAATCGGGGCGGACCGCGTTCTCCGAAAGCCGGTAGGTCGTAAGAACCTGATGGCCACGGTTCGCTCGCTCCTCACAGAACCGGGATCTTGACAGGAAGCAAACCTCGCCTTGTTCCCGCAGTAACCCTCGGCTATACTGTGACCAGCATGAAACTCACGCGCGTCTACTATCGATTTTCTTACTGGTACCCCTCAGGGGTCGCCGGGAGCACGCGCGTTTAGCAGGTAGGAAGCACTCAACGCAGCGTTCACCAGCGGCCTCGCCCCATCGGCGGGGCCTTCGTTTTTCAGGGAGCTGAAATGGTCATCGTGTTTCGTCCGGATGCTACCGAAGCTGACGTCAAGGCAGTCGTCGAAAGGGTCGGCGAAATGGGCCTCAAAACCCATGTCTCGAAGGGAGAATCCCACACGATCGTGGGATGCGTCGGCGACGAAGCGCGCCTGCGCGACCTCCCCCTGATGACGCTGCCGGGTGTCGAGACGGTCATGGCGGTCGAGAAGCCGTACAAGCTCGCGAGCCGGGCCTACGTGGCGACGCCGACGATCGTGCAGCTGGGAACGGGCGCCTTCGGCGATGGCGAGTTCGCCGTGATCGCCGGCCCCTGCTCGGTCGAGGGCCGCGACATGCTGCTTCAAACCGGAAAAGCCGTGAAGGCAGCGGGCGCGGTCGCCATGCGCGGGGGGGCGTTCAAGCCGCGAACCTCACCGTACGCGTTCCGCGGGCTGGGGGAGGAAGCCTTGGTCCTGCTGGCCGAAGCCCGCGAGATCACGGGCCTGCCGGTCGTCACCGAGGTGATGGACACGCGTCACGTGGAGCTGGTCGGGAAGTACGCCGATGTGCTCCAGATAGGCGCCCGCAACATGCAGAATTACTCGCTCCTCAGCGAAGTGGGGCAGTCGCCGAAGCCGGTCCTGCTGAAGCGGGGGATGTCGGCCACGATCGAAGACTTTCTTCTCGCCGCGGAGTATGTGCTTTCGTACGGCAACCGGAATGTGATGCTCTGCGAGCGCGGCATCCGGACGTTCGAGCGCGCGACCCGCAACACGCTGGACATCGGCGCGATTCCGTTCCTGAAGCATGAGACCCATCTCCCGGTCCTGGTCGACCCCTCTCACGCCGCGGGACGTCGGGACCTCGTGTTGCCGATCGCGCTGGCCGCCGTGGCGGCCGGGGCCGATGGCCTGCTGGTCGAGGTGCACCCCGATCCGGACCGCGCCCGCAGTGACGGTGACCAGAGCCTCAATCTGTCCCAGTTCGCCGACTTCATGGCCGACGTCACGGCGATTCGCGAGACGGTCAGCTTGCGACGCCGCGCCGGTGCGATAGGTTAACCGTCACACCGAGTCGGAGTTCGCATGAAGGAGAAGTCTGGTTCAGGGTCCCGCAACTCGAGCGACCGCCGCAGCGGCTGGGACCGCCGGGAGAGCGACGAGCGCCGCCACGAGGACCGCCGGGCAAAGGAAAAGCCCGTGACGGAGAACCGCCGGAAGGGTAAATCGCGCCGTTCGAAGGACAAGCAGCCGGCCGTCGTGGAGGCTCGGCGTGCGGGGAAGGAACGGCGCGAAATTCCAGACCGCCGCAGCTCGGGCTGGAAAGCGCTCGGCTTCTAGCCGAAGATCTGCTCCAGCGCCCCGCCGACGGATGGAAACTGGAACACGTATCCACCGTCGAGAGCACGGCGCGGCAGGACGCGTTGAAGATTCAGAAGCGGATCCGCTGCTTCGCCCAGCGCGAGGCGCAAGGCAAACTCGGGGGCCCTCACCGCTGATGGGCGGTGGAGGGCCCTTCCCATTGCTTCCGCAAAATCGTTGACCGTCACCGGCTCCGGCGCCACGAGGTTCATGGGGCTCGCGAGTTCCCGGTCCAGTGCCCAGAGGATGAGGCCGACTTCATCGGCCAGGTGAATCCACGACCACCACTGTTTCCCGTCGCCCCAGGGACCGCCGAACCCCAGCTTGAAGAGCCAGAACAACGGTGCGAGCCCGCCCCCCTCCTTGCCCAGCACCAGCCCCGATCGCAGGGCGACCACCCGGGTCCGTGGCTCGGCTTCGCGCGCCGCCGCCTCCCAGTCAATGCAGAGGCGCGCGAGAAAGTCGTCCCCCGGTGGGGCGGACTCGTCCACGATCTCGTCACCCCGGTTGCCGTAGAATCCGATCGCCGAGCCGCTGAGCAGGACCCGGGGCGGCTTGCGGGAGGCGCGGATGGCCGTGACCACGTTGCGGGTGCTCTCGATGCGGCTGTCGCGAAGGGATTTCTTCCGGGCGTCGGTCCAGCGGTGGGGAGGATCCACGATCCGTTCGCCGGCGAGGTTGATGACGGCATCGGCACCGTCCACTTCCTGCTCCCAGCGGCCCGCGGTTGCCGGGTTTCCCCGGACGATCTTCACGCCGAGTCCCGGCCATGGATACTTGCCCGAGCGTGACAGCACGGTGCACTCGTCGCCCCGCTGGCGTAAGGCGCGGACGAGCGCGTTGCCGATGAAGCCGGTTGCGCCGGTCAGAAAGACTTTCACGGCCTCACCTCTGTACGTTGACCCCGGGCTTGCGCCCGGGGTCGGCGACCAGTCTTAATTGTGCATGCTCCTTCTGAAGCTACTACAGCAGCTCTTCAAGACATTGAATTCTGATGGCACGCCGGGCCAGGTTGCCGCCGGTATAGCACTGGGCGCCGCCCTGGGGCTCACGCCCCTGGTCAATCTCCACAACCTGGTCATCGTGGCCATCGCCGTGATGTTCAACGTCTCGATGCCCGGCTTCATGCTCGGGTGGGTCCTGTTCGTCCCGCTGGGGTTCGTATTCGATCCGCTGTTCGACCAGTTCGGCCAATCGCTCCTGCTGGGCGTTTCGCAGATCCGGCCGTTCTGGATCGACCTGTACAACAGCGCCGCGGTGCTCACGAACTTCAACAACTCGATCGTTATCGGCAGCCTGGTGGCGTGGATCCTGGCCGCGCTGCCCCTCTACCTGGTTTTCCGGGTCGCGGTGGCCCGGTACCGCCAGCATGTCTACGAGCGACTGAAGAAGACGAAGATGTTCCAGGCGGTGAAGGCGTCGAAGGTCTACAACGTCTACCGTCTCTTCCAGCCGCCGTCATGAAGATCTTCCGCTGGAAGGGCATCATCCCGCTGGTCCTCGTGATCCTGCTCGTCGCCGGGTTCTGGTATCTCTATCTCGATACGTTCGTCGAGCGCAGCGTCGAGAGCGTGGGTGCCGAAATCGTGGGCGCGAAGGTGGACCTGGAGTTCGCCGACGTCCAGCTCAGCCGCGGCATCGTGGTGCTCAAGGGACTCCAGGTGACCGACCCCGGCTCCCCGATGAAGAACCTGATCGAGGCCACCGAGATCGTGGCCGCCATCAGTCCGGGCCCGCTGCTCCAGAAGAAACTCATCATCGACTCTCTCATCGTGCACGGAGTCCGTTTCGGCACCGACCGGAAGGAATCCGGCGCCCTGCCCAACCCGAGCCCCACGAGCGGCCTGGTAGCGAAGCGAGTCTCCGAGTGGGCCAGCCAGGTCCGCATTCCCGCGTTCAGCCTGGAAGGTATCGGGAGCCAGGTGGTAAACATCCCGGCGATCTCGATCGACAGTCTCCGCACGGTCATGCAGGCCCGGGCGATCGTCTCGACAGCGGATTCGCTACGGCGCACGTGGGAGGGACAGGTCACGGCCCTGGACCCGCGTCCGAAGATCGACACGGCACAGAAGCTGGTGGAGCGGCTGAAGACCGCCGACGTCCGCGCGCTGGGCGTGGAGGGCACGCGCGCGTTGCTGACGAGCACGCGGTCGACCATAGACCAGCTCACCGGTACGATCAGCCAGGTGAAGGCGCTGGAGCAGAACGTGAACGCGGGTGTGGCGAGCGTGAAGGCGAGCGTGGCCGCCCTCAATGATGCCCGTCTGGCCGACTACGCGTACGCGCGGAGCCTGGTCAAGCTCCCGTCACTCGACGCGCCGGACATCTCGCCCGCGCTCTTCGGCCAGATGGGACTCGAGCGGCTGAAGCCGCTGCTCTACTGGCTGGAACTCGCCGAGCAGTACATGCCGGCGGGGCTGGACCCGCGCCGCCGCGTGGGGCCGCAGCGGGCCCGCGCGTCCGGCACCACGGTCGACTATCCCCGGGCGGAATCGTATCCCCGGTTCCTGCTCCGTTTCGCGGATCTCGATCTCTTGCTCGGCGGCACGAACCTGGCCGCCGGCGCGTACAAGGCGCAGGTCGCGGGGTTGACCACCGAGCCGTCGCTCACTGGGCGGCCGATGCAGATCGTGGCCCAACGCACCGGGGGTGCGGTGGGACCTACCAACGTGCGGGTCTTTGCGCAGCTCGCGCACGCCACGCGGCCGCTGCGGGATTCGGCGCTCGCCACCGTGGGCGGACTCACGCTCCCGACCGTGGACATTCCCGCTCTCGGCGCCAGGCTTGGGTTGGGACAGGGAACAACAGAGATCTTGCTCTCGCGCGTCGGCGACCAGGTGGTGGGCCGCTGGTATGTGGGGACGTCGAGTGCGAAGTGGGAGAGGGTGCGAGCGCCTGCCCTGAGCGCAGCGAAGGGTGCGGGGGGCGAGGTGCGAGGGGATGCCAAGAGCCAGATCCAGGCTGCGGCTGAGGATCTACTCTGGAGAACGATTTCTGGCGTGACCAATGTCGAGATCGAGGCGCAGATGACCGGCACGATGGCGAAGCCGAACTTCAGCGTGCGTTCGAACATCGGCAACGTCGTCGCGAATAGCCTCAAGAAGGCCGTAGGGGAGGAAGTGGCGCGGGCCGAGCGATTCGTGCGCGCCAAGGTGGACAGCCTGGTTGGTGAGGGCCGACGCGAGGTGGATGAACGAGTCGCCCTGCTGCAGAACCAGGTGCAGGCGAAGATCGCCGAGCAGCGCGTCCAGCTCGAGCAGGCGAAGACCGACCTGGAGAACCGGGTGAAAGAGCTGACGCCGAAGCTGCCCGGCGGGATACAGGTGCCTGGGGGGATTCGCCTCCCCGGTTAGCGAGCCCTCAGCGCCTGGCTATCGCCTCGTACGTCAAAGAATCCTTCCCCGTGTAGATCTGGAGCGGGCGGGCGATGCGGTGCTCCGGGTCCAGCAGCATCTCTTCCCACTGCGCCAGCCATCCGGCGGTCCGCCCGATCGCGAACATCACCGGGAACATCGCCACCGGCAGGTGCATGGCCTCGTAGATGATCCCCGAATAGAAGTCGACGTTCGGGTAAAGCTTGTGGCTGATGAAGTAGTCATCCTGCAGCGCGATGCGCTCCAGCTCCACGGCCATGTCGATCAGCGGATTCTTGCCGGTGACTTCGAAGACGTCATACGCGACTTTCTTGATGATGGTCGCGCGCGGGTCGAAGTTCTTGTAGACCCGGTGCCCGAAGCCCATCAGGCGCACTTCCTTGTTCTTGACCCGCTTGATGTAGGCCGGGATGTTCTTCACGTCCCCGATCTCGCGCAGCATTTTCAGCACTTCTTCGTTCGCGCCGCCGTGCAGGGGGCCGTAGAGCGCGGCCGCGGCCGCGGCCATCGCGCTGTACGGGTCCACGTCGCTCGATCCCACACCCCGCATCGCGTTGGTGGAGCAATTCTGCTCGTGGTCTGCGTGCAGGATGAAGAGGACGTCGAGCGCCTTCTCCAGGATCTTGTTGGGCTGGTATTTCGTTTCCGTGGTCTTGAACATCATGTTCAGGAAATTCCCGGCATACGAGAGATCGTTGTCGGGATACGCGTACGGCATGCCGACGCTGTGGCGGTACGCGAAGGCGGCCAGCGTCGGCGCCTTGGCGATCAGCCGGTAGATCTGCCGCTTCCGGACCTCGGCGTCCCGGATGAGGTGCGCCTCGGGATAGAACGTCGAGAGCCCCGCGAGCGTGCTGACAAAGACGCCCATCGGGTGCGCGTCATATCTGAACCCGTCAAGAAGCTGCTTGATGTTTTCGTGAATGAACGTGTGGTGGGTGATGTGGTACGACCAATCGTCCAGCTGCGCCCGGTTGGGCAGCGCCCCGTGGACCAGCAGGTAGGCGGTCTCGACGAAGGTCGCCTTCTCGGCGAGCTCCGCGATGTCGTAACCGCGGTAGCGCAGGATGCCCTTGTCGCCGTCGATGAACGTGATCGCGCTGCGGCAGCAGGCGGTGTTGCTGAATCCCGGGTCATAGGTCATCAGGCCGAAGTCAGCCGGTCCGGTCTTGATCTGCCTCAGGTCCAGCGCCTTGATGGTCCCGTCGGTGATCGGCAGTTCATACGATTTACCGGTACGATTGTCCGTAACGGTGACAGTGTTGTTCGCCACACGAAGTCCTCGGTTGGGGAGCTAACTCAATGTCTGCGGGAAAGATAGCCACTGATCTCACTGATGCACGCTGAAGAAGCCGCTGACGCAAGGAGGGCCGGCTCTTGAGAACCGGCCCTTCATTGTGCCTGATCTGATCAGCGGCTGTGTCAGCGCGTTTCAGCGTGATCTGTGGCTCAGTAGCCGCCTTCGATCTCATCCAACAGCTGACGAATTCTCACCTTGCGGTCATCCACCGTGAACGGCAGGCCGAAGATGCGGAAATCGCCGTCGGGGGTCGTGTCGCCGGGAAGGTCGTTGCCCTCGAACGGAGACGAGGAATGCATGATGGGCCGGAGCCAGGTGGTGGCGAACGGCTCGGCGGTGTCCGTGGTCGGGGCGCTGTCGGTGCGGCTCGGGCGGAAGATCTTCCGCGCCGCCGAGCGGATCATCTCCATGAACATCTCGCGGCGCATCACAAACTCGCTGGAGGTGGGGTGATCGGGGCGGGGCACCACGGTGATGGCGCCGGCCTTGAGTGCTTCGGCTCCCTGGCCGAGCTCGGGACCGCTCTCGGCGGCCGACAGAACGACTACCCGCGTGGGGCAGCGCTCCATGATCGCCCGCGTTGCTTCGACCCCATTCATCAGGGGCAGGCGGAGATCCATCACGACCATGTCCGGTTCCAGCCGTACCGCGAGATCCACGGCTTCCACCCCGTTATCCGTCTCGCCGATCACCAGAAAGTCAGGATCACTCTCGAGCAGGGCCACGATGAGGCGGCGATCGGTAGAGGAATCGGCAGCGACCAGGACGCGATTCATTTCTTCTCCAAGGGTGAATTTGACTCTGGAAACGTAAAGGCCCCTGGAGGTCCAATAAATCAGCGCCTGAGGACGCTACAAGTCCTCAGTTTGTATCGGGGGGCGTAGGTCAGCGTCCTACAGGATGACGCGGATCACGTGGATCTGCGCGGATTTACTCTGATTGGGAGTCCGACAGGGGGCCGACAATCGTATGGTCGCTGCTTCCCATGCCGACTATCAGAGTCCAAGGCTGGACCGGCCGGGGGGCCCCCCCCGCGGGATTGGTCTTGAGACAAAAGCGTGGAACTCGAGGCCGGATCCTGCCACTTCGTCGTCGCCAGCTCTCTTCCAGCAACCGCTCCGACCTCGAGCGTTCCACACCATGCCCGCCGTCAGGCCGGGCGAATCTGTCAGGCCTAGGCTGCCGAGCTGCGCGCTGTCCCGGACTCCCACGGCACCATGCCGGTGGTCAGGGCGTAACGGACCGCTTCGACGCGGTTCCGCAGGCCGAGCTTCTGGATCACGTGTGCGCGATGCACGTCCGCGGTCCGGGGGCTGATGCCCAGGCGTCCGGCGATCTCCTTGCTGGTCAGTCCCTCTGCCGTGAGGAGGAGGACCTGCCGCTCCCGGGCCGTCAGCGTCTGTGCAGGCTCCGCGGGCTTGGACGGCTGGATCGCATCGGGATAGACGGTCGTAGTTGAGACTCCCATGAGGTGACTCTCCAGTGAATTGGGCCAGTTGCGAGCGGTGGATTGCTTAGTATCGGCTCTTCGACGTGGCGGTAACGCAACTGTTGGGCCAGAATCTTGACGTAGGAAGTGAGGCGGAAGTGCATGTGCTGCCTATACGTAGGTAACAGGTTACCGAAACAGGACAAAAAACGGCGGGCCACATTCCGGTTCAGCCAGGCGCCGGTTGCTACAAAAAGCGGCAGTTTGGGGCCCTTTCGGCCCTTTCACGAAACCCCGATCTTGAATCCAGCGTAGGTCATGCCAACCCCCAACGGGAGGCAGCATGTTTCGTCCAGTCCTCACCCTCGCCGCGTTCGGAGCGGTGGGATTCATTGCCTGGCAGCTTGTGTGGGGATTGGTCCTGCCCCTGGTTTTCGGCGTTTTCGCGATCCTGCTCAAGATCCTCTTCTGGGTGGTCGTCATCTCGGCGGGCATCTGGGTGATCAAGCGGATCACCCGGTCGAACCCGGAGACGGTTTAGCTATCTCCGGGCTTGCGCCCGGGGTTGGTTGCAGCTGTTCAGGCTACCTGCCGAGAACCGGCAGGTGGCCCGAACCACTTGGCTAGAGCCACACCGAGCCCCACTTCGGTCCCGTCTCCAACCCAAGCCACATGTCCGTCAGGCCGTACCAGCACGGCCGCTGGCGCCTTGACGGCCCCGATCGCCGGAAGCTCCCACGCCCCTGCGTATCTGGCGTCGATCAGCTGAACGCGATCCGCCCACGAAGTGATGTCGAAGCGGCCGGGCTCACCAAGGTTGAGGAGCAGCGGCCGGGCATCATGTAGCAGGGTGAAGACCCGCACTGGGCCGTTGGCGGTGACGAGGTCGAGATCCGGCATACGGCGGCCGAGCAGTGGGTGTCCGTTCCCCATGTCGTAGTGGATGTCCAGACCACCCATCATCGCAGTGAAGCGCCGGCTCGGCTCGTCCATGCCGAGGACCTCATTCATTGTGTCGCGCAGGGCCTTCATGTGGTCGCCCGGGCGGGCAAGCATGACCTGCGCCATCGTCGTCCGCAGGACTCGCGCGGCGACAGGGTGGCGCTCGGCGTGGTAGGTATCGAGCAGACTCTCCGGTGATGTCCCTTTGACCACCTGGGCCAGCTTCCATCCCAGGTTCACAGCATCCTGCACACCCACGCCGAGACCCTGTCCTCCTACCGGTGGATGTACGTGCGCGGCGTCGCCGGCCAGCAGGACGCGCCCGGAGCGGTACGCCGCGGCCTGTCGCGTCATGTCGGTGAACCGTGAGATCCACCTGGGATTGTGGGCCCCATAGTCGGTTCCGTAGACGGCAACGAGCGCCTCGCTTACGTCCCGCAGCGTGGGTTCGCCGTCGAGTCGCACGCGCGATTCGATCACCGCCAGCCCGACGAGCCCGCCTTCAGCTTTGCCGATCGCATGTTTACCACGCGAGTCCTCGTGGAATCCCCATTTCGGCTCCTCGGTCATTTCGACTTCGGCGATCAGCCAGCTGGTCGTGGGATCCCACCCGGGGAAGTCGATAGCCGCAGCCTTGCGGACCAGGCTGCGGCCTCCATCGCAACCGACGAGATACTCCGCTTGCAGCGACTCGCCACTGGACAGCTGGACCTGGACGCCGGCGTCGTCCTGCGCGAAGCCGGTCACCTCACGACCGTAGTGGATCGGCACTGACAGCTCGCCGACCCAGCCGGCGAGGATGCGCTCGATGTGGATCTGCATGAGTGCGAGCACGTAGTTGTGCCGGGTAGGGATGTCGCTGATGAACCTGGCCCCCGTGAACATCGAGGCCGGGTGTTTCTGTCCCTGCGAGACGAAGCGTTCGGCAATCCCACGCTGATCGAGGACTTCGATCGTG
>CAMDCH010000053.1:0-12311 GCA_945889655.1 bacterium HR33 | reverse complement strand
CGCCGCCATAGAAGGAATGGTCATGGAGTCCCACGAAGCCCGGGATAACCACGTGACCGGTGAGGTCGATCGTCCGCGCGCCCGCCGGCACGGCGACCGCCGCTCCTACCGCCTGGATCTTGCCGTTGGCGATGACCACCGTCTGGTTCGCGGCCGGCGGTGCGCCGGTCCCGTCGATCACGGTGACATGCGTCAGGGCCACGACCGGCTCGCCCACGGTCACGAAATTCCTGACGGTCTGCGATAACGTTGGCGCCTGCGCTTCCAGGAAGGCGGGAAGCACGAGCAGGGTGGCGGCAGCAATCATTCGACGCATGGAGTCTCCTAGCGCTGGCCGACGGTCGCCTTCACCGCCTCGATGAGCTTCGCGGAGTCGTAGCCGACTCCGTCCTTGAATACGATCGTCACCTTCCGGATGTCTGCCGGTGTCTGCGCAGGATCGCCCTGGATGACGACAAGATCGGCAATTTTACCGGCCGTGACGGAGCCCAGCCGGTCGAACTGGCCGAGGACCTTGGCGCCATTGGCGCTCATGATCTGCACCGCCTCGACGGGCGTGAACCCGGCTTCGACCAGGAGCTCGAAGTTGCGCTGGTCGCCGTACCCGGGCAGCGCCCCGCCGTTGCCGGTAGGATCCACCCCCGCCGCGAGCAACCCACCCGCCTTCACGAACGCGCGCTCGAACTCCATGGATTTCTTGAAGATCGTCAGCGACGCCGCGCCGTTCGACGACTCCGACGCGCGCGCACGGTTGGTCAGGTACTCCTCGCGAACCGCCGGGATCATCGCGTCGAGGGTGCGCTGCTCGAGCGGCGGACGGTTGGGTAACCCAGCCTCAGACACGGAGAGCGTGGACGTCATGGGCACGTTATGCGCGACGATGTCCCGTATGGTTGCCTGGACTGGCGCGCTCGCGATGTCCAACCCCAGGAGGGACTGCCGGAGCGTCGACGGACATTCATCCGGCTTCTTGTTGGGGTCCCATTCCGAGTTGGCCGTGTACCCATGCTCCAGCCCGTCGATGCCGAGGGCCACCGCTTCCCGGTAGGTGACCGAGCAGAGGTGGCCCGTCACTTTCACGCCCTTCTTGTGGGCGGCCTCGATCACCGCGCCAAGCTCGCGGCGACTTATGCCAGCGTAGACCTTGAACCAGGTGGCGCCCTCCTCCGCCCAGTACTCGACCACCCGCCGCGCCTCCTCGGGCGTCGTCACGTGCACCCGCTCGACGAGCTGGTCGGGACCGGTGATGTACGGGCCGCTGATATGCATGCGCGGTCCCGGGACGTCGCCGCGCTCGATCTGCGCCTTCACGTTCACTTCCGTATAGGGATTGATGCTGCCCGTCGTACGGATGGTCGTGACGCCACTCGCGAGATAGAGCTTCGGGGCGCTATAGGGGCTGGGCACGCGGCGCGCGGCCGAGGTGGTGTAGAACGTGTGGTTGTGCAGGCCGACAAGCCCGGGGATCACGGTCGCGCCACGCAGCTCCATGACCCGTGCGCCCGCGGGCACCCGCACTGAGGCAAAGGGCCCCACCGCGGAAATTCTCCCGTTCTCGATGACCACGGTCTGGTCGATGGTGGGCGCGGCCCCCGTGCCGTCGATCACCTTCACGTGCGTCAGCGCCACCACGGGCGCATCCACCGCGACAAAGGCCTTGGTCGCAGCGCTCAGCGACGAAGCCGCCTGCGCCACGAGCGGTGCGGGGGCCACGACCAGTCCGGCAATCACAACCAGGCGACGTATCACGCAATCTCCTTCGAGCGACGTGCGACTAGTTCGGAGCGACCTCGACGACGGCCATCATGCCGGCCTGGAGGTGCTCGGCGATATGACAGTGAATCATCCAGCGCCCCGGGTTGGACATCTCGACCAGCAGCTCGGCGGTCGAGCCGACGGGGAGCAGCACCGTATCCTTCCACACCAAGTTGTCGTTGGGAACGCCGTTCTGCGAGAGCACCAGGAACCGCTGGCCGTGCAGGTGAATGGGGTGCGCCATCGCGTGCAGCGTCGCCCGGTCATTCACCAGCCTCACGCGAACCACGTCGCCCACCCTGAACCTCCAGTCGATCGCCATGTTCTCACGACCAGTAGCAGGGTCGCGGAGCTTCCACTCCACCTGCCGGCCCGTGCTCAGCCAGTCCATCATCGGCATCGTGCCGCTCCACTCAACGGGCGAGAAGTAGCCGGTCTCGATCTGGAGCAGCTGCTCGAGCGCGAACGGGAGACCCTTCACGCCGAGCGTCAGGACCAGCTCGCGCGTCGCCGCTTCTGCGAAGCGCGGGCGGAACGGCGCCAGCTCGGCGGCGACATCCGGGTTGTCGTGGAGACGTCCAAAGGAGGCGGCGAGGTCCGTCGGCGCGAACCCTTCGCGGACCGTGATGGCGCCGAGGGTATCCACCTGCTGGAAGTAGTAGCCGAAGGAGTGATTGATGCCCTGCACCCGGTTGGTGAGCGTGGCGGTCCCGGACTGCTCGAACCGGACATCCACGACGTAGCGTTGCGCAGGCCCGATCGCCACGCTCTCGACCCAGGCCTCGCGTTCGAATTTCCCCACGTCGGCGGCCAGGATTTTCATTCGAGCACCGGTTCCGAACGACACGTTGAAGGGCCGGACGTTGGAAACGTTGGTGAGGTAGAAGCGGACCACCTCGCCGCGCGCCACCGAGAGCCTATACGATGGCTCGCCGTTAACGAGCGGCACGTTGCCGAACCGCCCCATGAGGGCATGAGTCGGCGTTTCCTGGCCATACGGCACGAGCCCGCCATCACCCAGGAGGATGTCATCGAGCATCAGGACTTCTTCACGGTGCGCCGGGGGCAGGTAAAGAGGGTTGGGGGACCGGACCAGCATGTTGCCATAGAGGCCCAGGTCCTGCTGGATTTCTTCCCGCACGTGGGAGTGGTACCAGTAGATCCCCGCGTCACGGAAATGCACGCGATACGTAAACCGCCCGCCCGCCGGCACGGCATCCTGCGTGACTCCCACGGCACCATCGAACCGGTTTTCGAGCCGGACGCCGTGCCAGTGCACGGCAGACGGCTCGCCGAGGTGGTTCTCGAACTGCACGGTGATCGTGGCGCCTTGGGGGACGGAAAGCAGCGGGCCCGGATACTGGCCGTTGAACCCATACATCACCAGCGACTGGCCCTTGATCGAGCGGCGAACGAGGCCCGCCTCGAGCCGCAGCGTGTCGCCATCCCTGAGCGGTACGACCTTGCGCGGCTCGGCGTCGCGCACGTTCGCGCCGGACGGCCGCCATGGCGTCGCGGGCGGGACCATCCCCTCGATCCCCGGCATGTACATGGGAATCGTGGAGTCCATCGGTGGCATGGGCCAGCCTCGCATGTCATCCATCGAATGCGTGCCGGTGCCGCCGGGAAGCATCAGGACGTCATGGCGCTGCATCCGGGTACTTGGCGAGTTGCCGCGCAGGACAAGGCGCCCGGCGCGCTCGGTGACGCCCGCCGAGGCCTCCGCTGAGATCAGGACCAGAAACTTTTCCATCGCGACCCGGCCGAGTTGCAGGGTGCCATTCCGGACTTCGCCCAGCTTCCGGACGGGGGTCAGGTTCTGCGGCGTGACCCAGGCGACGTAGGTGGTGTAAGGCCCGAGCGAGCGGGGATCGGGAAGACCCGAGAGGATCATCGTGAGATCATACTGCTGGTGCCCGTCCACGTTGACTGCCACGTCGAACGGCGCCGGGACGCGCCGCAGCTCCACCACGCCAGAGGCGTCGCGGATGTCAGGCCGTGCGATCAGCTCGAGGCAATAGATGTCGTGCGCCGGCTCGGAAGGACTGGCCGGCGTTCGAAGGCAGAAGCTCTGTTGTGCGGCGACCACCAGCAAGAAGTGCGCGAACACGCCGCAAGTTCAACGTGCGCCGCGTAATCGGCAACCCTGCTAGTTGCGGTCGCCCAGCGCTTCGGCAGCCCTCCGCCGCACCTCGGGATCGGCGTCCTTCATGGCGGTCAGGAGGAAAGGCTCCACCGAGCTGTTCTGCATCTCGGCGAGCGCTTCCACCACGTGGCGGCGCACCTCGACCGCGTCATCCTGGAGCGCGCGACCCAGTGCCGCAGTAGTCGCAGGGTCCTGGATCTGGCTCAGGGCCTGCGCCGCGGCCGCGCGGATCTCGTCGTCGGGATCGGTCAGGGCGGCGACGAGTGGCGCCGGGGCCTTGTTCAGGTCTTCGAGATCGCCAATGGCATCTATGGCGTTCCGCCGCACCTGCGGATCGGGATCCTTGATCGCGTCGGCCAGCGCGCCCGCGGCCCGCGCATCCTCCAGCTGGCCCAGCGCCCACGCCGCCTCGGCGCGCACCTCGGCCGAGCGATCGTTGAGGGCCCGGCTCAGCCCGGCCAGGGACCGCGTGTCCTGTAGTTCGCCCAGCGCGTGGACGGCTTCCTTCTTCAGCTCCTCGTCATCGGACGAGAGCAACCGGGCGATGGCCGGCGCCGAGCTGGGATCATCGATGTTCGAGAGGGCACGGACGGCTGCTCGCCGCACGCCGATGTCCGGATCGTTCAGCACGGCGATGAGCGCGCTCGTGGCGGCCTTGCTCTCGATGTCTCCCAGCGCGTCGGCGGTCAGTTCGCGGACACCCGGCGCGCGGTCTTCGAGCCGCTTGAGGAGGCCTGGCACCGCGCGAGAATCCTCGATGGCGCCGAGGGCCCAGACGGCCGCCGCGCGGATGCCTTCGTCCGCATTCTCCAGCAGCGCGGCAAGCGACGGCACTGCGCGGCGATCCGACAGCTCACCCAGCGCCCAGGCCGACATGCGAGCGACATAGAGATCGGCATCGCGCAGGCCGCGGACGAGATCGTCATAGGCTCCGTGATCGTCGTGCTCTCCCACGCCGAGCGCCGCGGCTTCCCGCACCACCGGCTGTGCGTCGCGAAGCTTGGCACGGAGCATCTGGCGCGCCATCTCGCCGCGGTGAGCACCGAGCATGCGCGCGGCCGCCCGGCGGACGCAGGGGTTCTGGTCGCCCAGGTGGTTCACCAGCAGGGGCAGCGCCTTCGGGTCTTCAACCTGGTTCGAAAAGACGTCCCGTGCGGCGCGGTCCGAGTTGGTGCGGTCGCGGAGTACACCGACCGGCTCACGCCGATTGTGCCAGCTCCATCCGTTGCCCAGGTTGTCGACCGCCATCTCGCAGATCACGGGATCGGCGGTGGCGAGGCCGGCCAGGAAGCGGGCGACCTGCGCGGAATCGGGACCGGGGTCGCGCGGCGGGGTAGCCGCGGACAGGCCGCTGGCAGCCGCGGTGAGAACCGCGGCGAAAAAAGTCGGACGGATCATGGTTAGTTCCTTTCGCCCAGCGCTTCGGCAGCCCGGCGGCGAACCACCGGATCCTTCGAGGACATCGCCTTCACCAGCGCATCCATGGCCGCGGCATCGCGGATCTCGCTCAGGCCATCTACCGCCGCCTCGCGCACATCGGAGTCCGTGTCATTGAGCAGGGCGGCGAGCGCCGGGACCGCACGCGGATCCCGGATATTCCCGATAGCATCCACGGCGGAGTGGCGCACGTCGGGGTTCTCATCCTTCATCGCATCCAGCAGCGCCTGTGGCGCGGTGGCCAGCTCCATCTCACCGAGGCTTTCGGCCGCGGCCTGGCGCACGTCCTGGTTCGGGTCCTTGAGCGCCTTGGCGAGCGCCTCGGCGGTCGTCGGATCCTTCAGGTGCCCGAGGGCGTGGGCGGCGGCGTGCCGGACGTCGGCGTTGGGATCGCTCAGCAGGACCACGAGCTGGGTGCTGGCACCGCGCACTTCCATGTCACCGAGCGCCTCCGCCGCGCTCTGGCGGACCTCCGCATCCGCATCCTTCAGCGCGGTGATAATCGCGTCGGTGGGACGGGCACCCTTCACTTCACGCAGCGCCTGGATCGCCGCGCGACGGACGGCAGCCGACACGTCGGTCAGGAGCGTCGAGAGCGCGGTCGACGCACGCTGCGCTTCGGGCGAGTAGCCGCGCCGGGTTTCCGGAAGGTTGCCGATGGCCTGGGCCGCTTCGCGGCGCACGTCCGGATCCTCGTCCTTGAGCGCCATGATGAACCCTTCGACCGCGCGGGGATCACGCATGTTCGACAGGGCCTCGAGCACGTGCTGCCGCACCTCGGCATCCTTGTCGCTCAACGCGGCGATGAGCGGTTGAACGGCGCGGGGATCGCGCCGGTTGCCCAGCGCCTGGGCCGCAGCGCGCCGCACCTCGGGATCCTCGTCCTTCAAAGCGGCGATCAGCGCCGTCACGGCCGCCGTGTCCTGCACCGTGGCCAGCGCCCGGACTTCCTTGGCCGAGTTGAACGTCATGTTCGAGTAGTCGATCTCGGTCGTCGTGCGCGTCGAGGTGCTCGTGGACGTGCTGGTGGTCGTGTTCGTGTTGTTGTTGTTGTTGTTGTTCGTATTGGTATTCGTGTTGGCGTTGGTGTTCGTCCGGGTGCGCGTCTGCATGTCACGCTCTTCGGGCGAGATCACCTCTGTGCTGTCGACCGGCTGCACCAGCGCGAGCGAACGCTCGTTGCTGGAAACGTCAGCGAGCATCGGGGGACGCGTCGCGGTGACGCCGGGGGCCGCGGCAACGACGAGGACGACGGCACCCATGGCGACCGGCACGAGCCAGCGACGCGTGGGCTGGGTCGAGAGCGCGTGATTGGCGATCAGCCGGTGAATCCGGGAAACGAAATGAGAGCGCATTTCGGCCATTCCTGAGACGGGGATGGGTTCAGGAGTGGTGTCGATCCACTCCGCCACTTTGACGAGACACTTGGCCAGCGTGAGGCCGGACCCGGCACGGCGCACGGCCCAGTCATCGCAGATGTACTCCGCGGCTTCCTGGACACGGCGGCGGGCCAGGCGATTGAGCGGCTGGAAGAAGAAGACGCGCTCGATGAGGCAGACAGCCACCAGCCAGGCCGGATCGCGGCGGGCGATGTGCGCCAGCTCGTGGGCCAGCATGCTCTCCTGCTGCTCGCGGTCCAGCTCGGTGAGCGCGGCATCGGGAATGCAGATCTCCGACATGCCGAGCGCCACGGGACTGGGGATGCCTTCGGCGCGGGTGAGCCGGACGTGCCGGCGAATCCCCGCCTCTTCACGGAGAAGGTCCACCACTTCGAGGAGCTGTTCGTCGCGGACCAGTGCCCGACGGCCGACGCGGATCACCAGAAGGAACTGTCCGATGAGAAACTGGATCGCCAGGAACGCACCGACGGCCACCCACACACCCAGCACCAGCGTGGTCGGATTGAGGCGCGGGAACGACCAGGACGAAGTGCTCGGCGGTGCCTGAAGCGTGGGTGCAGGCGCGGGCGACGCCGCAGCAGGCTCATCGAGCTGATCGGGAACTGTCCGGCTGGCCGGCGGCTGGCCGGCAGCGGGCGGCGTGCTCCACTGGGTGATATCGGACGCAGCCTGGAGGCTGAAGCGTCCGGCGACCGGCTCGAACCCGCCCACGACCTGGACGGTAGAGGAGACCAGCCCGCCAATGATGGCCGTCTTCCAGATGAGGTCGCGCGCGCCGTGCGACTGCACCGCCCGGCGCGTGATGACCCAGGCGAGGCCCAGGAGGAGCGTACTGTGCAGCGCGTACGTCAGCAGCCATGCGATCACCGGCTCAATCCTGATCACGTTCCACCCCCGTCTTGTGCTCCTGGGCCTCGACCAGCTCCTTGACCCTCGCGAGGTCACCAGGACTTACGTCGCGAGCGGCCAGAAGGTGACTCATCAGGGCCGCCACGTCCCCATCGAACAGCCGCTCCGTCAGCTCACGCACCATGACCCGCCTTACTTCCGACTCCGTTACCGACGCCTGGTAGAGGAACTGGCGCGCGCGGTTGCGGTGGGTCACCACTCCCCGCTTCTCGAGGCGGGAGAGGAGAGTCGCCACCGTCGTCTGGGCCAGCCCTCGCTCCGGGCGCAATGCTTCCCAGATGTCGGAAACGCTGGCTTCACCCCTATCCCACAGGACCCGCATGACCGCGATCTGAAGGTCGGTCAGCTGATGCGACTCGGACATGTCCACCTCGGGAGCAGGTTCAGGCTCTATCTACGACCGTAGTATTACATGTGTAGTTAAATCTGTCAACCCTACCCCGCCCTCACCCCTGTCCCCGCTCCCTTCCGGGAGCGGGGGACCAGAAGCGAGACTGATGGTTCTGCGGCCGCCTTCCTGATCTCCGTTAGTTCGGGTATTGCCGCAGTTCTCAACGTTGGGACAGGGGAGAGGGTTAACGCCGGTACCGAACGAACCGTCAGACAATCGACCTACCTTCGAGGTTGGCTATGCGTGCGCTGCGAGTTGTGACCGTGCTTTCGTTAATGAGTCCCACCCTGCTTCTCGGCCAGGTGCGCCGCGATGCGGCGGAACGCGCTTCGGACCGCCGGCAGGTGGCGACCGATGCCGCTCAGGGGCTGGGGGATATGGGAGACGTTCGTCGAATGGAGGCGATTGTCGGCGAGCTGGACCGGAGCCGTTCGGCCGGCGACAAGGCCGCCGAGTCCGCGGCACAGGCCAGGCTTGCCGCCGAGCTGGGACGGGAAGCGCGGGAGGGAGCACGGGACGCCACACAGGATCGCCGCGAGGTGGCGGGATCGCGTTCGGAAATCGGGAGCGACCGTCGCGAGGTCCGTCGCGACCGCGCGTCCGGCGCGCCGGCTCCACAGACGCGCGCCGACCGCCGTGATCTCCGGGACGACCGCCGTGACACGCGGGATGACGTCCGCGACGCAGCGGCGGCAAAGCAACGCGCCGAGCGTCAGCGCGCGATCATCACGGAACTGCGACAGATCCAGCCCCAGGTGACCGCCGGCGCCGCTTCGGCGACGACCCGCCAGCGCGCCCTGCTGAACGACTTCCTCGCGATCTCGCGCGAGGACGCGAAAGCGACCGGCCGGGAGCTCGGCGAGGACCGGCGCGAGCTGCGCGAGGATCGGCGCGAGACACGCGAGGACATTCGACGCCCCTAGCCTCACCCCTGCCTCACCCCTGTCCCCGCTCCCTTCCGGGAGCGGGGGACGACAACCCCGACCAGAGTGCTGCGGCGTCTTCCCTTCTCTTGTCAGCGCCCGCAGTGCCATGGTTTCGGTTCTGGTCCCCCGCTCCCGTTAGGGAGCGGGGACAGGGGTGTGGGCGATATACTGATGCCATGCGAATCCTTCGAAGCCTTGCCCTGCTCTCGCTGGCCGTCCCCGCCGGCCTCCTCGCCCAACCCGTCGTCTCGGCCCGCGATGCCGTCATGTGGTCGGCGATCCTGTCGGCCGAGGACGCGAGGCCGAACAACGTTCAGCAGATGGGCCCGCTCGCGGGCGGGCTTCGCTACCCCGATCCCGAGATGCGGCGCCTGGCGGTGCGGGGACTGGGACGGCTCGAGCGTGACACCATCATCGCGCCCAACGCACGCCTCCGCCTGGTGGACCTGGTCTCGTACGCGTTGAGCGACACCATGCCCGCCGTGCGGTTCGAGGCGGCGAACGCGCTGGCGCAGGTGGTCCAGCGTGGAAATGCGGCCGCCGGCCGCGATTCGCTCCTCGCCCATTTCCGCACTGAGAAAGATCCGCGCGTCCGGGGCATGATGGCCCAGTCACTTGGCCGGTTCCCCGCGCCCCTCCTGCCTGACATCGAGTCGACTATCACACAGGTGGCTGGTGACACGGCGCTGACCGCGGTGCTGGGGGCGGCACGGGGGTTCGAATCGTTCTACCGCATCCACGCCCGGAACGTCACCGCGTCTGCCGAAGCGGTGGCCCGCCTGGATCAGCTCGCGCGCTATGCCGCTCGCGGGCGCACCACGCCGGCGCGCGCCGACAGCGCCGCCCGCGTCCGCCGCCTCGCGGTGGCCACGCTCGTCAGCGCGCGGAAGCTCTCGCCCGCGACCATGACCGCCGCGTTCGCGGACGCGGACCCCCAGGTGCGCCGCTTCGCGCTGCTGTCGCTCGCTGCCGCCGACTCGCAGCCCGACCGCGCCCGGCTCATCACGCAGGCGTTCAAGGACCAGAGTCCCATGATCCGCTACGAGGCGCTGCGGATCTATGGCCTGCGGCTCCAGGCCGCGGGCGGATGCGGCCCGATTCTCCAGGCGCTCAGCGATCGCAGCGCGCACGTCCAGCTCCTGGGCATCGATCTCCTCGGCGGAACCTGCGAGGCGGGACTTCGCGCACAGGCGGACGAGCGACTCGCCACGACCGCGCGGCAGCTGGCACCCGCGTACGGCGACCGCGGGCCCGCGGCGGCGCAGCCCTCGTGGCACCAGCCCGCGCACGCGCTCGTGGCCCTGGCCCGCACCGCACCCACGCGCGCGGATTCGCTGCTGCCCAGGTTCGCGAACCACGGCACCTGGTGGGTCCGCATGTACGCGGCGCGCGCGGCAGCTACGCGGCGCAACACGCGCATGCTCGAACAGCTCGCCTACGACTCCAGCGACAACGTGCGCGAGGCGGCAATCCGCGGGCTCTCCACGCTGAGCAAGCATGCAACCGATTCCGCGTACATCGCGGCGCTCACGCGCAAGGACTACCAGCTCCAGATCACCGCCGCGCGGGCGCTCGACAGCACACCGAATCCGGAGCCGGCGCTGGCCGCATTGAACGCGTCACTCCAGCGCGTCACCGGCGAGAACCGGGAGACATCCCGCGATGCGCGCATGGCCCTCCTCCGCACCATCGCATCGCTGGGAACGCCGGCGCAGGCTTCGCAGATCCAGCTCTATCTCTACGACTGGGACAGGGAGATCGCGGCGGAAACGGCGCGGATCCTCGCCCGCTGGGGCGCGGCGCAGGATGCGGCGCCGACCTCGCTCCCCTATTCCCGCCTCCCGTCGCTTACCCAGCTGGAGCAGTTCTCGCGGACACGCGCCGTCTTCCACATGCGCGGCGGTTCGACCTTCACCCTGGTGCTGCGACCCTTCGAGGCACCCACCACGGTCGAGCGCTTCGTCCGCCTGGCCTCGGCCGGCTACTTCGACGGCCTCACCTGGCATCGCGTCGTGCCGAACTTCGTCGTCCAGGGAGGAAGCCCCGGAGCCAACGAGTACTGGGGCGATGGACCGTACGCGAGGGACGAGCTGACGACCGAATCACACCTGCGGGGGACCGTGAGCATTTCGACGCGGGGACGGGACACCGGTGACGGCCAGCTCTTCTTCAACCTCGTGGACAACTACCGCCTCGACCACAGCTACACGATCATCGGCGAGATCTCGGCCGGGATGGATGCGGTGGATGCGGTGCTGGAAGGAGCGACGATCGAGAAAGTCGAAGTCATGACTCAGTGAGAAGTGAGAAGTAAGAAGTGAGAAGTAGAAAGGCGCTGTAGGAGAGATCTGATCTCATCCCGCAGCGCCTTCTCACTTCTCACTTCTCACTTCTCACTTCTCACTCCCGAAAATCCTTGTCTTCGAACCTCAGCCCTACGGTGGCGGTTACGGGGTCCACGTCCGGGCCCAGGTCGCCGAAACCGGCGGTCTTCCCGTTCCGGGTTTTCGCTCGCACGGCGCTGTTCTGGTAGAGAGAGTAGTAGCCGATCCGCATCCGGTTTGCGCCCGGAGGAACCAGGCAGTTGCAGTTGAGCGCGCCGGTGAGACCGGGATTCACCGTGATGTCGAGCGGAGCGCTGGACGCATTGGTGATGAGCGGCGCGAAGGCCGGCTGGTCCGACGTGCGGCCGTCGATTTCCCTGCGGACCGTGCCGCGCACCCCCTCGGTGGCGATCGAGCCACCCATTTCCACTCCCATCGCCACACCGGACGGGGTCGTCGGGCGGACGAGCACCCACACGACGGGGCCCGTCACGCCGCCCAGCGGAATGGTTGATTCGGCGCCGGCTTCCACGGTGCGGCTAGCGCCGCCCGGAACGGTGAGCTGGATCGACTCCACCAGGCGATTCGCAATGACGAGGACTGGCCGCAGGAAGTACCACGCCGCGCCTCCTCCAAGCGCTGCCAGAACGACCAGCATCCCGACGATCGCGCCGACATTCGACCGCTTGCCCGCTGCGGCAACGACCGCGGGTGTGGATGGCCTCGCTGCCGTCCGCTCGGCCGTGGGAATGACCGCCGTCCGCTCCGGGTCCATCGCCTTCGCTGCCACGCTCTGGACGGACACCGAATCCTGCGGGCCCGAGAGCCGGCCGGCGGTGAGGGCGCGCGCCGCATGGCTCGCGGTGTTGAACCGGTCGGCGGGCCGCTTGGCAAGGCACCGCACGATCACGTCCGACAGCCAGCGCGGGACCTTGCCCTCGACGTTGGTGGCCAGCGGGGGCGGCGCGGTGATGTGCTGGGCCACGATCTCCTGGGATGTCTCGCCATCAAACGGCGGCGCGC
>CAMDCH010000052.1:0-12330 GCA_945889655.1 bacterium HR33 | reverse complement strand
ACCCGCGCCCGTCGGGCGCGACGAGGTGTGCGTGATGAGCCGCCGCAAGAAATGCACGCCCGGGCCCCGTGCCACCTTCGCCGCGAGCGGCGGCTGCGCGCGTCGTAGCTTGAACGGCGCGAGCAGGTTCATGGGGAACGGGAGGTACTCGGGTATCGACGCGATGATGTAATCCCGGATCGGGAGCCGGTCCCGGATACCGCGGATCTTCGATTCGTAGAGATAGTCCGCCACCACCGCGACTCTCGCACCGCAGTCGTTCCACTGGTGCTCGATCTCCCGCGGCACGTACAGCGGGTTGGTCATGGACGGAACCGCGCCGATCCGGAGCGCCGCGTAGAACGCGATCACGCATTGCGGGATGTTCGGAAGCTGGATGGCGACGCGGTCTCCCGGCGTGACGCCCAGGTCCTCGAAGGCCGTGCCCAGGCGCTCGACCTGCTCGAGCAGCTTTCGATACGAGAGATGCGCGTTCTGGAAGATGAGCGCCGTCCGCCGGGGATATCGCGCCGCGGCCTCGGCGAGCTGCTGGGGCAGCCAGGTATCCGTGAACGCCGGCGAGGTGGGGATGCCCGCGGGATAGTGGCGGTGCCAGGGCCGGCTGCCGGGGTTCAAGGCCGATCGGTCCCGAAGGGAGCTAGCGACCCACGAGACAGCAGTCCACTGGACAGATGTCGTGGTTTGCGCCGAACCGCCCCGCGGTGGCACGCCCGGGGTTGGACGCCATTCGCTCGAGGATCAGGTCCCGGATCATCTTCACGAACGCGGGATGCGTCCCGGGTGTCGCGACGCGCACCATGTTGATCCCGAGCTCCGCCGCCTTTTTCTTGGCTTCCTCGTCCAGGTCCCAGAGCACCTCGACGTGATCCGAGATGAAGCCGATCGGGTGAACCAGGACGTCGCGGATGCCCTGCGCCGCCAGTCGTTCGATGTGCGCCAGGATGTCGGGCTCGAGCCAGGGGATGTGGGGCGAGCCGCTCCGGCTCTGGTAAACGAGATCCCACGGGGGCGTCCCGGCGGCCTCGGCCACCAGCCGGCTCGCCTCGCCGAGCTGCCGTTCGTACGCGCTGTGGCGGGCCATCGCGTCAGGAATGCTGTGCGCGGTGAAGGCGACCACTGCCCGTGACCGCTGCTCCGAGGCGACGGTCGCCAGCGCCTGGCGCAGATGGTCGGCGTTGGCCTCTATGAATCCAGGATGGTTGTAGAACACCCGCAGCTTGTCGAACTCCGGCGCGCCTTCGACCGCTGTCGCGGCCCGGACGACGTCTTCGCGGTACTGCCGGCACCCCGAGTAGCAGGAGAATCCCGAGGTCACGAACACGATGGCCCGCTTTACCCCGTCGTCCCGCATCTGCGCGACGGTGTCCGCGATGTACGGGTGCCAGTTGCGGTTGCCGAAGTAGACGGGGAGTTTCGGTCCGTTCGCCGCCAGCTCCCCTTCCAGGGCCGCGATCAGCGCCCGGTTCTGCTCGTTGATCGGGCTCACCCCGTGGAAGTGCTCGTAGTGGTGCGTCACCTCCATCAACCGCTCGCGCGGAATATTGCGGCCGCGCGTAACGTTCTCGAGGAAGGGGATGACATCGTCCATCCCCTCCGGCCCGCCGAACGACATGACCAGCACCGCGTCGTACTCACGCGGCCGGTCGAATTTCGGTTGGTCGGTGGTGGCGGCGCCGGCTATGGTCATCGGTAGCAGATACGTCCGAGGGTGGAAGTCAGTTGCTGGCGGGGCGTCCCGGGGGCTTGGGGTGGGCGACGCGAACGCAGGTCCACGCTGCTACAGCGCCCGGGATTGAACCGCTGCCGTGCGTGGACCGTTCCGTTCGCGGAGTCCCGCCCCGGGCCCCCGGGACGCCCCGCCAGCCGACGCTAGATGTCCAGATTCTTGACGTACTTCGCGTTCTGCTCGATGAAGTTCTTGCGCGGCTCAACTTCATCCCCCATCAGCGTCTCGAACAGCTCGGCCGCGCGTGTCGCATCCTCCTGCTCCACCTTGAGGATGGTGCGGGTCGCCGGGTCCATGGTGGTCTTCCACAGCTGGTCCGGGTTCATCTCGCCCAGGCCCTTATAACGCTGCACGTTCACGCTACCCCTGTTCCCGTTCCCCACGCGCTTGATGTATTCGTCGCGCTCGGTGTCGTCGTAGGCGTAGAACTCTTCCTTGCCCTTCGCCACCCGGTAAAGCGGCGGCTGCGCGATGTAGATGTATCCCGCATCGATCAGCGGTTTCATTTCCTTGTAGAAGAACGTCAGCAGCAGTGTCCGGATGTGGGCGCCATCGACGTCCGCGTCGGTCATGATGATGATCTTGTGGTAGCGGGCTTCGTCCACCTTGAAGTCGTCCCCGCTGGCACCGGTCCCGATCGCCGTGATGATCGTCCGGATTTCCTCGTTGGACAGGATCTTGTCGATCCGCGCCTTCTGCACGTTCAGGATCTTGCCGCGCAGTGGCAGGATCGCCTGGAAGGACCGGTCGCGGCCCTGCTTGGCCGAGCCGCCGGCGCTGTCACCCTCGACCAGGTAGAGCTCGCACATCGCGGGATCGGAGAGCGAGCAGTCGGCCAGCTTGCCGGGAAGGATCCCGCCCTCGAGCGCGCTCTTCTTGCGCACCAGGTCGCGGGCCTTCCGCGCCGCTTCCCGCGCCCGCGCGGCGCTCAGCGCCTTCTCGATCACGACCCGCGCCGCACCCGGCGTTTCCCGCAGGAAATTGCCGAGGTGCTCGTACACGGCGGTCTTCACCGCGCCTTCGACTTCCGAGTTTCCGAGCTTGGTCTTGGTCTGACCCTCGAACTGGGGCTCCCGCACCTTCACGTGGAGCACCGCGGTAAGGCCCTCGCGCACGTCGTCGCCGGAGAGGGTGAAGTCCTCTTTCTTGAGGAAGTTCTTCTCCTTGGCGATTTCGTTGATGATCCGGGTCAGCGCCGACTTGAAGCCGGTCAGGTGTGTCCCGCCCTCGTGGGTGTTGATGTTGTTCACGAACGAGAACGTGTTTTCCGAGAAGCCGTCATCGTACTGCAGCGCGACGTCGATTTCGACGTCGTCCTTGGTCGCTTCGAACGCGATCGGCTTGGGATGCAGCGGCTTCCGGCTGCCGCGCAGGTATCCGACGAACTCCGCGAGGCCGTTCTTGTAGGTGAACGTCTCCTGCTTCACCGGCTTTTCCCGCTCATCGGTGATCGAGAGCGTGAGGCCCTTGTTCAGGAACGCCAGCTCGCGCAGGCGGGTGGCCAGGGTCGGGTAGTCGAAGCGCGTCTCGGTGAAGATCGTGGCATCGGGCAGGAACGTAATCTTCGTGCCGGTCTGCTTCGACTTGCCTGTGATCTCGATCTTCTGGACCGTGTCGCCCTTCTCGAACGCCATGTGGTGCTCTTTGCCGTCCCGGCTGACCCAGACATCCAGCCGCTTGGACAGCGCGTTCACAACCGAGACGCCGACGCCGTGGAGGCCGCCGGACACCTTGTACGTGTTCTTGTCGAACTTGCCGCCGGCGTGGAGGATCGTCATGGCGACCTCCAGCCCGGGCATCTTCTCGGTCTTGTGGACGTCCACCGGGATGCCGCGCCCGTTGTCGACCACGGTCACCGAATTGTCCGTGTGGACCGTGACGTCGATCAGCGTGCAGTGGCCGGCCAGCGCCTCGTCCACCGAGTTGTCCACCACCTCGTAGACCAGGTGGTGCAGCCCGCGCGCGCCCGAGGAGCCGATGTACATGGCGGGGCGCTTGCGGACCGCCTCCAGTCCCTTGAGGACCTGGATCGAGTCGGCGCTGTACTTGTCCTCTTTTGGTGCGGTCATGCGTTCTCCTGAATGTCATCCTGAGCGAAGCGAAGGATCGGCATGGTCACGCGTCGGCCCTCCACACGATCCGTTTGATCGTCTTGCTGCGCTCGCCCAGCCGGGCGAGCACCGTCGGCGTCATGAGCTGCAGCTCCTGCATCCACGCCGCCGAAGCGACTCGGACGAAGAGCGTTCCGTCACGTGCTACGGAATCCGGTGTCGTCACGCGGGCGATCTGGGGCCCCACCAGGCGCGGCCACTCCTCGATCACGCCGCTCTGCTCCAGCCTGTCCCGGAGCCCGGAGCGGGCGAGGTAGCCTTTCATCGCCTCGGCGATGCCCTGCGTGCCGCCCTTACGCGTCAACCCGTCCGCCTTTCATCCGCCACCGCGGGCGGTCCAGCAATGACCGCGGGATCTCGCTCTCGCGCGGGGCGGTCAGCACCGACTGCCCCGGCAGCGACGTTTCTATGAGTCGCAACAACCTCGCCTGGCGGTCCTCGTCCAGCTCGGCGAAGACGTCGTCATACAGTCCCACCGGCGGTACGCCCGTCGCTTCCTGCAGCGTTTCCGCCTCGAGTAGGCGGAGCGCAATGGCGGCCGTCCGCTGCTGTCCGGCCGATCCGTACGCCCGCAGCTCCTTGCCTTCGAGCGACAGGTCCAGGTCGTCGCGGTGCGGACCTGCAGTCGTCGCTCCCCGGCGAAGGTCCCGCGCCAGCAGCGTCGGCAGCAGCGCGCGAAGCTGGCCCGCCGGGTCGTCCGTGGGCGGCCGGTGGGCCCGATACTTCAGGTTCACCGCGCCGCGTTCCCCCAGCGCTACTGTCAGTTCCGCCAGGCGACCGCTCCACCGTTCGACCCATTCAGTCCGGGCTGCGATGACCGGCCCCGCGGCACCTGCAAAGGCCGCATCGAACGCCTGGGCTTCGTCACCCCGCCCGCGCCGCAACGCGGCATTTCGTTGCCTCAGCGCGAGCCGCATTTCCGACAGCCGCGCGAGGTATCCGCGGTTCGACAGCGACAGCACCACGTCCAGGTACCGCCGCCGTCCGCTTGCCGGACCAGCCACGATCACCCGGTCCGAAGGTGCCAGCGCCACCGCGAGCACCTGTCCAACCGCGTCGGCGAGTCGCGTAACCGGCGCCCCACCGACGGTGACCTTCTTTCTCTTTCCCTCGGTCTCATATCCGGCCGTTATCCGACTTTCGATCCCGCTGTCGACCGTCTGACCGTCTAACCGTCTAACCGTCTTCCCCGCGACGAAGAATCCATCCTCGCCGAACCTCACCAGCTCGCGGTCCTGCGACCCGCGGAGCGAGCGGAACAGCACCAGGTAGTACAGCGCCTCGAGCAGGTTCGTCTTGCCCTGGCCGTTGTCGCCGAGGATCACCACGCCCGCGGCCGGCAGCTCGAGGTCCAGCGAAGCGAGGTTGCGAAAGTTGCGGACCGCTACGTCCCTCAGCTCCATGACACGACCGACGTCACGTCCGCCGTGCGGGAAACGCGGCTCCTCGGCCGGTCGACCCCGCCTTCCGGGTCAATCCCGCCGACGCAAAAGCTGGTTCACTTGGTGTGAAAGGAGTCCAGAAACGACCGCTATGGTGGGGCGCGAAATGACCGCGCTCGACGCATTGCACGCTATGAAAAATACCCCCGATCGGGGGGTGGGTCAACGACTGGAAACGGGTGAATTCGCTCTGGAAATGACCGTCACGTCGGCGTCCCGGTTGCCTTCCAGGCCCTTGAGGTCGGTGGCGCGGGCCGAGATCCGCAGCAGGCGCCCGGAGGGAATGCGGGTAGGTACGGGCCAAAGGAACGAACGCGAGAACTCCCGGTCGAAGTCGGTCGCGATCGCCACGGTCGAGTCGAGGAACGTGATGCTCACCGTGTCGAGCCCGTCGGGATCGATCGCGGTGACGGTGAACGGGAGGGTATCGGGACTGAACACCGTGCTGCCCGCCCGCACCTGGATCGCGACCGCCGGCGGACCGGGTCGGCCCCGTTCCATGCCGCAGGCCGCGAGCAGGGAGAGACCCGCCAGCGCCGTTAGGCGCCCGTGAACCGCGCTTCCCGTTTTTCGAGGAATGCGGTCAGTCCTTCCTTCATGTCGGTAGTGGCCGCCAGCAGGCCGAAATGATTGGCTTCGAGCAGCAGGCCGTCATCGAGCGTGAGGTCGAATCCGCGGTCGATGGCTTCCATGGACAGGTTCACCGCGAGCGGCCCCATCTTGAGAATGCCGCGCAACAGCGCCTCGGTCTCTTCCATCAGCTTCTCTGGTGCTACCACCCGGTTCACCAGGCCCATCTGGAACGCTTCCTGTGCGTCGATCGTGCGTCCGGTCAGGATGAGATCGAGCGCGCGGCCCTTTCCCACCAGCCTCGGCAACCGCTGCGTGCCGCCGTATCCCGGCGCGATGCCGAGTTTCACTTCGGGCTGCCCGAACTTGGCCGACTGGCTTGCGATGCGAAGGTGACACGCCATCGCGAGCTCGCATCCGCCGCCGAGCGCGAAGCCATTGATCGCGGCGATGACAGGCTTGCCGCACGTCTCGAGCTTCCGCAGCACCGCCTGTCCCCGGAGCGCGCGCGCCTTGCCGTCGAACGGCCCCTGCTTGGCCAGGTCGGCGATGTCGGCGCCCGCGACGAAGGCCTTTGGTCCCGCGCCGGTGAGAATCGCGCCCCCGATGTCGGCGCGGCTGGCGATCTCGCCGGCCGCACGGCCCAGATCTTCCACCACGCCGTCGTTGAGCGCGTTCAGCTTGTCCGGACGGTTGATCGTGACGAAAGCCACGCGGTCGCGGACCTCGAACAGCAGGTGTTGGTAGGTCATACGTCCAAGCTAGTACCTTCACGCACATGGGCAAACTCATCGGCGGAGTCGCGCTCCTGGGCGTCGCGCTCTTCATGCTGCTTGGCTATGTCGGCCTCGACCGCGCCCTGGCCCCCGCGGTCGCGGTCGTCACCCTGTTGCTCACGGTGGGTCTGCCTGCCGCCGGCGGTGCTGCGCTCGTCTGGTCGTGGATGCGTGAAAGAGGATCGTTCGCCCGACACCGGGAGCGCCTCGTCCTGGAAACCCATCAGGCTGAGATCCTCAGGTTCGCCACGACGAAGGGGGGAAAGGTGACTGTCCTCGAAATCGTGGGCGAGATCGGCATTGGCGTCGATGCGACGGAGGCAGCGTTGCGAGACCTCGCGGAGCGCAGCATCGCCGAGGTGGAGGTGAGCGAAACTGGCATGCTGGTGTATCGAATCCCCGACATCCAGAAACTTCCCGAGAAGGGAACCAGTAAGGGTGTACTGGATGACTGATCGGCTCCGCCACTCCGGCCTTCCGTGCCCGGTCTGCCCGGGCATTCGCCTTTCGAACTTCCGGGTGGATGGGGCTACGGGTCTCGAGCTCGACCATTGCCCGCGGTGCGGTGGGGTGTGGTTTGATCGGGCCGAAGTTGCCGCGTTGCGGAGCTGCAAGCCCGCCGCCTTGGCCAAGGTCGTTCATCTCAGCTCCGCTGCCTACCAGACAAAATGCCGCGGCTGCCCGGCCAGTTACAGGCGCGATTTGCTCCAATGCCCGGCCTGCCGCAGGAAGAACATCCTCCAGTGTCCCAGGTGCAACGCTTCGATGGAGGTGTTTGATCGTCGCGGTGTCCGATTGGACGCGTGCAGGAAGTGTGAGGGCGTCTGGTTCGACAACGTGGAGCTGGGCGCCATCTGGAATACGGAGGTCGAAAACCGGGCAGTAGCCGGGCATTCTTCCCCTCATTACGTCGACCATTTCATTCTGCCCGACGTTCTTTGGATCCCAACGGACTTCAGTGGCCTGCCCAACGTGTCGGTCGATCCGGGCGCCATTGTAGAGGGTGTCGGTCATGCGGCCTCGGGCGCTATCGAGGCTACCGGAGAGCTGGCCGGGGGAGTATTCGAGGCCGTGGCGGAAATCGTTGGGGGCCTCTTCGACGGAATCTGAACCCCGGCCCGGCTCGTACCCTCGCGAGCCGTCAACTCTGCTGCACGATCCGCTTCTCACGCCTCATACGCTGACTGTACTTTGTAGCACATGCCGCCGACCGACGTCATCGCGTGGAGCGCCACTGGCGCCCTGCGACTGCTCGACCAGACCCTCCTGCCCGACCAGGTTCGGCATCTCGAGCTGGATTCCACCGACGCGGTCATTGAAGCCATCCAGATGCTCCGCGTGCGCGGCGCGCCGCTCATCGGCGTCTCAGCCGCGATGGGGCTCGCGGTCGCAGCCGGCCGCGCCGGCGCGAAGCTCACGCCCGATTGGTTCGAGCACGAGGCACAGCGCATGGCCGACGCGCGTCCCACCGCGGTCAATCTCCGCTGGGCTGTGGACCGCATGCGTCGCGCGGCAGGGCAGGCCTTTGCCGCGAAGCGCACTTCGACCGTCGTTGCGGAGAGCCTGAAGGCCGAAGCGCAGCGCATCTGGGACGAGGACGCCGCGATGTGTCGCGCCATCGGCGAAGCGGGCGCGGAGGTGATCCCCTCCGGCGCCACGGTGCTGACCCACTGCAATACCGGTCGGCTGGCCACCGGCGGCATTGGCACGGCATTCGGCATCATCCTGGTGGCGCACCAGCAAGGGAAAGGGATCGACGTGGTGGCGTGCGAGGCGCGGCCACTACGCCAGGGTAGCCGCCTCACCGCATGGGAGCTGGCGGAGTGTGGGATCCCGGCGCGCGTCATCGTCGACAGCGCCGCCGCGTCGGTATTGGCAGCCGGCGAAATCGACCTCGCGATCGTGGGTGCCGACCGCATCGCCGCGAACGGCGACAGCGCGAACAAGATCGGCACCTATTCGCTCGCCGTCCTCTGTCGCGCGCACGATGTGCCGTTTTACATCGCCGCGCCGCGCACCACCTTCGACCTCTCCCTCGCCTCGGGTGACCTCATTCCCATCGAGGAGCGCTCGGCATCCGAAGTCCCGACCGCCCCTGGCGTCTCCGTCTACAACCCCGCCTTCGACGTGACACCGGCCGAGCTCATCACCGGCATCGTCACCGACCGCGGCATTATCCCCCAGCCATCCGCGGACAAGATTCGCAAGCTGATTGGTGCCCATGAGTGACGTCTATCCGTGGGAGAGGTGAGGTGCCTACCGTCCTCGCCCTCGACCAGGGAACCACCGGTTCCACCGCGCTCGTCGTAGACCACGACGGCCAGCTCCTCGGCCGCGGCTACCGCGAATTCACCCAGTATTTCCCGCAACCCGGCTGGGTTGAGCACGACGCCGAGGAAATTTTCCAAGTCACCCTCCAGGCCGCGCACGAAGCCCTCGCGCAGGCCCCCCGACATCCCGCCGCGCTCGGAATCACCAACCAGCGGGAGACGGTAGTGGCGTGGGACCGGAAGACCGGCAAGCCTCTCCATCGCGCGCTCGTCTGGCAGGACCGCCGCACGGCGGCGCGCTGCCGTGAGCTGGAAGCCGCCCACGGCCCCGATTTTCTCGCCGATCGGACCGGCCTCGTGTGGGATCCGTATTTCTCGGCGACCAAGATCGAGTGGATGCTCGAAAACGTGCCCGACCTGCGCCGGCGCATCGATGGCGGGGACGCGGTCTTCGGGACCATCGACGCCTGGCTGATCTTCCGTCTCACCTCTGGAGCCGCATTCGTCACCGATCACACCAACGCATGCCGTACCGCCCTCTACAACCTGAGAGGGCGCGCCTGGGATGATGAGCTGCTGAGTCTGTTCGGCGTGCCGCGCGCCTCGCTGCCCGAGGTTCGTCGCTCGTCCGAGGTAGTGGGCACGACCGATCCGACGCTCTTCAACGCCGAAATCCCGATCGCCGGAATTGCCGGCGATCAGCAGGCTGCCCTCGACGGCCAGGCGTGCTGGGAGCCGGGGCAGGCCAAGTGCACGTATGGGACCGGCGCGTTCCTTCTCATGAACGTCGGAACCGAGCCGAGGTCCGGCCGGGCCGCGGGACTCCTCGCGACGGTGGCGTGCGACGCGCTCGGCGCGCCCGCATACGCGCTCGAGGGATCCATCTTCATCGCGGGCGCCGCGGTGCAATGGCTGCGGGACGGCCTGCGGATCGTGGGTCATGCTTCCGAAACCGAGGCCGCCGCCCGCGGCGAGAAAGACACGGGCGGCGTCTACTTCGTGCCCGCGTTCGTCGGACTCGGCGCCCCGTATTGGGAAGCCGAGGCCCGTGGGACCATCGTGGGACTGACGCGCGGGACTACTCGCGCCCAGCTGATCCGCGCCGCGCTCGAATCGATGGCCTACGGCACCCGGGACGTCGTCGACGCCATGGCGGATGCATCCGGTGTCCGTCTCAGCGAGCTCAAGACCGACGGCGGTGCAGCCGCCAACGACTGGCTCATGCAATTCCAGGCGGACGTCCTGGGTGTGAGTGTCGCCCGGCCGGACGTGGTTGAAACCACCGCGCTCGGCGCGCTAGCCGCCCCGCGCCCCTCCGTGACCATCCTCGGTACGATCACACTCTGGCTCACGCCCCTCCTGGCGGGGTGGGCCATCTTCGCCGGCGCCGCGGGCCTGCGCCGCGGCCGCCGCGCACTCATCGAGTCGGCCCGCCGCGCCGCGGTCGTGCAGTCGGTCCTCCTCGTGATCACGGTGCTTGCGCTGGGCGCTGCGCTCGCGCGAAACGACTTCTCCGTCGCCTTCGTGGCCGCGCACACCAGCCGGAATCTCGGCAGCGCGCTCACGCTCGCGGCGCTCGGCGCGGGCTGGGAAGGGCGGGTCCTCGTCGCGACGCTCGGCGCGGCCCTGCTCGGACTCGTCGCTCTACTCGCGCCCGCTCCATCTCCCCGGTTCATCCTCGGTCTCTCGATCGCCCTGCTCGTAGCGTCGGTGGCTGCCGGTTTCGCCACCCCGTTTGCGAGGATGCCCGTCACGCCGATAGACGGCGCCGGACTCGACCCCCGCTTGCAGGAGCTCGGCTTCATTACCCGGACCGTTCTGGCCTGTGGTGGATATGCCTGCGGGGTGATTGCCCTGGCATCTGCCGCGGCGGGTTCCGGAGCGCGGCCAATCGCGCGCTGGCTGCTGGCGGCCGTTCTGTGCCTCGGCGGCGCCTTGTCACTCGCATTGGTTCATGCGTACCAGTTCGCCGATGCCACCGGGCGTGCCGACTGGATTGACCTGGGCACCGTCGTCCTTCCGTTCGCCATCACGCTGCTGGCGTTCGGCATCTCGCTCCGGTCCGCCGCCGCATCCGTCGGCCAGGTCCGGCCCGCGATCATTCTCGGGGTTGTGGGTGCCGCGTGTGGAGCAGCGGGACTCGGTGGGTGGGACTATGGCTCGGAGCGGGAGTTCAGCGTGAAGCCCGGGGCCACCGCCTCGATGCGCTCGTGGACCGGCGCGGAATTCGTCATGACCCACATGGGACTCTCCCGTTTCGAAACCACCGGCCGGACCGCCATCGCGGCCACGCTCGATCTCGAGCGCGAGGGCCGTCCCGCTGGCCTGGTGTCGAGCGAACGGCGCGTCTACTCCAACCTGCTCAGTCAGCCCGTAGGCGATGTGCTGACCCTCGTTGGCGTGCGTCACGGACTGCTCGAAGACATCCGCATCATCCTCATGAATGCCTCTACCAGCGAGGAGGCCGTCTATCGTGTCCGCATCGCTCCGCTGGTGAGTCTCGCGTGGCTCGGTGCCGGGTTGCTCCTGGCGGCCATGGCCTTCCTGTTTCTCGAGCTGGTCCGGTGATCGAGCTACTCGCCGGCGTCCTCGTTGCCTCGGCGGTCCTGTCCTACGTCCTGGAACCGCTCTACGAGTTCAACCCGCGCGGCGAACCCGCTCCGGATGTCGTCGCGGCGATGCGCGCCCGGCTCGTCACTGAGTGTCCCTCCTGTAACGCTCCCGCTCAAACCGGCAGCGCCTTCTGTGAGCGCTGTGGCGCGCCATTGGTAGCGCAGAAGTAGGAGAGCTGGGCTGACCGGCCTGCTGTTGCCTCTCCACCACACGTGATCCGAATCACCTTCCTAACGCCGAGCCCCCGAAGGCGTCCCACCGTGTGAGGTCGCAAATGCCGGCACACGAAATGGGAGGCACTGTCATGAAGCAGCTCACCAGACTGTTCACCGGAATGGCCGCGTTGGCGCTCGTCGCCGCGTGCCAGGACTCCATCGGCATCGATGGCAATGCGTCGCTCGCCGATCGCACCGAGATCCTCGCGGCGGTCGACGAATCGGGCTTCGCGGGAGAAGATTTCGGCGCCGCCGAGCCCGAGTCGAACTTTGCCGCGCCGTCCGCCGCCGCCGAAATGGCCGCGGCGGTCACGGGCGGGACCGTCACGCTCCCCGCGCTCTGGAGCATTCGCCACGGCCAGCCTACCGCGCGCAATCGCACCGTGAACGTCGTGCGTGACACCGCCACCGTCACCGTTTCGCTGGAGTTCAACTCGCAGTTCTCGATGATCGTCCCGCAGTCCGGGGCGGCCCCGCAGACAGTGACCAAGGCCGCCGCGACCGTCGTCAGCCAGACGGCCGTGCTCATCAAGAACGATTCCGTCAGCACCACGGACAGCCTGCGCCGTCACAAGTGGAAGGTCATCCGGGTGTCGCCGCAGAACTG
>CAMDCH010000051.1:0-12370 GCA_945889655.1 bacterium HR33 | reverse complement strand
GGGCTGCAGTACGAACGATGCGCCGAGAAGGAGGGTACGCATCCGCGCCCGATCCTCGGCCTTCTTCTTGTCGATGGGTGGCGCGACCACGAGCGCCAGCGGGTCGAACGGCCCCGCGGGGTGACATCCACAGACGGTGAGCACCGCGTCCACGCCGCGGCGGCGCAATTCGAGGGTCACCTCGTAGGCCAGCGGCCCACCCTTCCGTTCCCACTCGCGCCCCAGGAACAGCAGCCGGCAACGGGCTCCGGTCTTGGCGGCCAGCGCTTCCTCGCGGCTCGGGGCGTCCTCGAGGTTGGCCCCGAACGGAAGAAGATGGACTCGGCTCGCGGGAGCGCCGTAGGTGTTGATCGCCGAATCGGCTGCCCAGCGCGAGGGATATAGGAGTGCCGCTGCCCGCGAGATCGCGCGCCGCTCGAGCTCGTCGGCCTCGGCGGCATAGCGGTCGCTGAGGGACATGAAATCATGGTAGTAGCCACGCATCAGCGCGAAGGTGACGTCACTCAGGTAGGCTATCGGCACGTCGGTCTGGAGGAGCGCGACCTGGGTCGACCCCCATGGCGCGAGGATGACGTCCAGGCCGGGACTTAGCCGCCGAGCAATGATCCTGGCGTGGGCCCGCGCCAGCGCCAGGCCGTGAATCGCGAGATACGACTTGCGGAAAAGCCTCCGGGAGATGCGGTTCGCAATTCTCCCCCAGAGCTCACGGGCGGTGCGTATGGGGCCGATGTACTCCACCTGGTGGCCATGCCGCTCGAGGGCCCGCGCCAGGTAGTACGTGGCGCCAGATGCAGGACCCGGCGTCCGCGAATCCCATGTCGTTATCAGGCCGATGCGCATATCGATCCGGCGTCCTCAATTGCCTTGGAAAAAGGCTGACGGACGATGGACTAGGGGCGGCTGAGCTTCAGGTACACATCGTAGTCGCGGGGGAACAACTCGGTGAAATGGCCGCCGCCCTCCATCTCTCGAGACGACCATTGCATGATGTACGGGATCCTGAGTCCATGGCGCCGGTTGGCATCCCGTACGGCAGCAGCGAACTTCTTGTCGTTGTACAGGCCCTCCCACACCAGGATCTGCGGGGCGTTGGCATCGCTGCCCGCCTGCCTCGCGATCTCCTCGAAGAACCTGTCGTAGCAC
Organism: bacterium HR33; assembly: GCA_945889655.1. GTDB lineage: Bacteria > Gemmatimonadota > Gemmatimonadetes > Gemmatimonadales > GWC2-71-9 > SHZT01. The sequence continues at coordinate 11,227 of CAMDCH010000051.1, read as the reverse complement.
GGATACTTGCACCGCGTGAGACCGGTAAAGTCGTTGGCATAATTCGGATAGATGTCGAACGCATAGGCCTTGGGGCGCACGCCTACCACGTCGTACACGTCCCGATTCATCACGGCAATGACATCCCGTTGCCACCCCTCGGCCTTGGGATTCACGACGCGGTTCCCGAACGTGAAGCCAATGGTGCGGGTGTTACCGTAGCGCGCGAGATAGTCCCGCCACAGGCGCCGAGTATGCTCGCCCACGTGGCCGAAGGAGTACTCCGCGTTCCAGACCTTGCCGTCGACTTGCCGGATATAGGTCGCGACCTCGACATGCAGGTCGTACACGACGTGCAGCGGGTCCCCGTCGGGCACCCACGCGTTGACCGAGTCAATGGTTCCCCGCAGCGCACTCCAGTACTGGTCGTACAGCCAGGTCTCATACTGGTCCCACTGGGTCGGCGCACCATTGCGCCACCCGCGCGGATCGAGGTCGCCAAACGGGGAGAACCGGAAGTTCACCTGATTGAACCCGATGGCCTGCATGTCGTGGAGCAGGTTCTTGAGATTACGGTAGTGCTGGGGAAGGAGTCCCCCCCGCACGGTGTCGAGCGGAATGGCGAGACCCCACGCTCCATCCTGGTCGTCATACGCGTGCGAGGTATGGCAGACGTCGGGCGCGGGCGTAGCCAGGTCGAGACACTCACCGGTACTGCGCAGGAGGTGCATCATCAACGACACCTTCCGCTGGCCGGCCGCGTACATCTGTCGCAGCTGCGAACGCACCAGGTCGGGTCGGAGGTGATAGTCTCCGACCACGTGCTGGAAACCTCCGGGCTGAAAAAGGAGGCGCCCCCAGGCAAGCCATTCGGGGTTCCGCCCATCCCAGGGCTGGGGCCCTTTGAATCCGGCCAGGTAGGCCGGCGCGATGGCGTACGCCAGGTAGTTGGAACCGCCGGGCTCGAGCGGCTGCGCGGGGCCCGGCGTCGGCAGGGCAACCGCGAGGGTGCCTGCCACGGCGAAGTGTCGCAGCCGGATCACCGCGGCAACCCGAGGAAGCGGCGCGGCATGCCGGCCCAGAGCTTCCGGAACGACGCGTAGGCCTCGGGGTTCCGGCTCCGTTCACCGTTGAGGTACTCGAGCGTCAGGGCGAGACCGCAGGCGAGGAGTACCCCCGACACCATGCCGAGCAATCCCGCCATGAGCACACCCGAGGAGCGTTTCCTCGATCCCTCAGGGGCCTCGACGATGGTGATGAGCGGTGTGTCCCTCACCTCATCGGCCCGGGCCCGCTCGAACTGCGTCAGCAGGCCCTGGTAGATCTGCTGGGTCTGATCCACCTTGCGCGACCGATTCTGCATTTCCAACGAGAGCCGGGGATCATCCTGGTAGGCGCGATTGCGCTCGAGGAACAAACGGAGAGTGGCCTGGTCGTCGGCCAGCTCGGCCCCCACCGCCTGGAGCCGGGATTCGAGAAACGCCCGTTCGGAGCCCGCCGTCGTCCGCCGGCGCTGAAGATTGAATTCATTGATAATGTCCAGCAGCCGCCGGTTCATCTGCTCCGCGAGCCGCCCCCACTTGGCCCGGACCTGGACCGTGACGAGGCCGGACTGCCGCTTCAGCGTCACGCTCACCGTGGCTTCGAGCTTGCGCCGCGCCCGGTACGTCCGGTCGAAATCATTGCGACCCTTGAACTGGTAGAGCTGGATGTACGTCCCCGAGAGCGTGTCGCGATCATCCGGCTCGGCGGTGAACCTGAAGGACGTGGCCGCCAGGGAGTCCAGTACTTCGCGCGATCGGAGCAGATCGGCGTAGAAATCCACCGATTCATTCTGGCGGCCCGCCTGCATACCAACGCCAAGTTGCGCGGCCATCCCCAGCAGGCCCCCGTTCTCTGTGCTCTGGGCCGCCGGCGAAAAGCGGGATTGCGCCATGTATTCCCGGCGCGAGCGCGCGTTCAGAACTGCGAGTGAAAAGATCACGAGGGGTACGATCACCATGATCCGGATGTGCTTGAGCAGCACCGCCATGGTTTCCAGCAGCGGCGCACTCATCGGATCATCCGGCGCGTTGCCGCGCGGCGCTGTGCGTACTGCACTGGATCGCTCCAGGACGTCGGTCATTGCACCCCTTCCCTGTTACGCGGCGCGATGACCGCGACGTAGCCCACCACGAGGGTGAGCGCTACCAGGAACTTGATCTCCCACATGCCGTACTGCGCGGCCTGCCCCCCCACCATCGTGAGACCGAACCAGCGCAGGCCCAGGCTCTCGGCGTTGGGAAAGCAGCGCCGCGGGCGAAGGAGGGGCTTGATAAACACCCACGCGACCACCAGGCCCACCAGGCCATACGCGGTCAGGAACTGGAGCACCAGGTTGTGAGTGTGCGAGGTCCAGATCTGGGCCACTTCCTTGAGGAACCATTCCACCGCCGCATTGGATCCACCGGCGCCCACCAGGAGGATGAGCGGCTCCCTGAAAGCGAGGATGTAAGGCACGCCCAGGTAGATCTCCAACCGGCCGATGTTCGACACGTCGGCCGTCGTCTCCAGACGGGCCGCGACCGGGGCGACACTCTCCGCGGCACCCTGGCTCATCAACCAGATCCCGAGCATCGCCACGAGGGTGGTCATGACCATACTCCCGACGACCGCGCGGCCTCCCCCGACCCGGGCTACACGCACGAGCGCCGGGATCCAGAACAGCAACCCCGGCACCAGCAGGAGCACTCCGGTTCGCGACCCGGTCATGAGCAGGGCCGACAAGAGCACCGGGGCGAAGAGTCCCAGCCAGGGGCGCCGTTCGAAGAGCAGCGGGAGCATGTTGAGCGCGGCGGCAAACATGATGCCCGCCTCGTTCGGTGAGATGCCCATCCCGCCATAGCGCTGCATCTGGGCGTAGAAATCGTACTGCGCGCCGCCAACCAGGCCCAGGTACACCGTGGACAGCGCCACGATGAGCGTTCCCGACATCAGGAGCGACCCGAGCAGCCCCGATTCGATCCCGGCGCGCGCGGCCAACACACCCACCATCACACCACCGACCAGGCGCGCGTTGAAGGTCACGAGGTCCAGGACACGCTCGGGAACGTCGGCATTGGTGAGGGTGATCGCTACTGCCCCCAGGATCATCAAGCCCGCCGCCGCCAGGGGCGCTTTGGCCGACGGTTTCCCGGCCCGCATATACAGCGCTAACCCGACCATCATCCAGACCGCGTCCAGGAGGTTCGGCGGGATGACCGTGATGTAGGTGCCCTGGTAGGTGAACGGGACGAAGAAGAGCCGCGTTGGCGCCGCGAACATGACCAGCAGCGCGATCGCGAACATGGCCACCAGTGTGTGCTCGGAACTCACTACCCGCCCGGAATCGTCCGGGACCGCCGGTGTGATTGCGACCGCAGGAGTCTGCACCGCTGAAAGGTGATCAATACGACTCCCTTCCACCACCCCGCTGCACCTGTTAACCATCACCCGTCGTGGAGCCTTACGTGATCACCCTTCGGGGCAGCATCGCCCGCAATACCCTGCTCAATCTTGCTGGCCAGGCAGCACCGTTCCTGGTAGGCCTCATTGCCATTCCATTCACGGTCCGGGGTCTCGGCACGGACCGATTTGGCGTCCTTGGCCTGGTCTGGCTCGTCGTCGGCTACTTCACGCTGCTTGATCTCGGCATGGGGCGCGCCGCGACGCGTTTCGCGGCTGACGCGATCGGGCGGCGGGCCTACGATGAGATCGCCGGCATTACGTGGTCAGCGGTCGGCGTGCAAGCGATCGTCGGGGTCGCGGGAGGCATCCTGGCCGGCCTCCTGGCACCCGTCCTCGTCCAGAGCGTCCTCCGGGTCCCGGCCGATCTCGAGGCGGAAGCGGTGACGGCTTTCCGCATCCTCGCCATCGCCATACCGGTGGTGCTGGTCGCGGCCTCATTTCGCGGGCTGCTCGAGGCAGCCCGGCGGTTCGACCTCGTGAACCTGGTCAGTGTGCCCGGAAGCGCACTCAACTTCCTGGTCCCGCTGATTGGCGCGCTGCTGGGCTGGGGGCTGCCCCCCATCGTTGCGATCATGGTCCTGGCCCGCGGCACGACGCTGGTCGCGTACTTCCTCTGCGCCCGGCACCTCTTCCCCGCCATCACGCAACCGCGGCGCGCTTCGCTGGCGGGCGCCCGTTCGCTCCTGAACTTCGGCGCGTGGGTCACGGTGTCGAACGTGGTGAGCCCGGTCCTGGACCAGCTCGACCGCTTGTTGCTGGGTGCGTTCGCCGGCGTGGGGAGTGTCGGTTTTTACACGCCTCCCCAGGAAGCCGTGTTGCGGATACGGGCCCTCCCAACGGCACTGGCCGCTACCCTGGTCCCCGAGTTCAGCAGCCAGGCCACGGCCGCGGCGGTCGACCGCGCCCGGGGATACTACGCCATCGCGATCCGGGTGCTGGCGCTTCTCCTGGCCCCGGCCACCCTGGCGCTCGTCCTCCTGGGCCACGACTTCCTCCGGCTATGGCTGGGTGATTCCTTTGCCCTCACCAGTACCACCGCGCTTCGCATGCTCGCCATGGGCGCGCTGGTGAACGCGCTGGCGTATGTCCCGTTGACATTTCTGCACGGTGTGAATCGCCCCGATCTCCCTGCCAAGTTCCACGCGGTCGAGCTACCCGGGTTCCTTCTGCTCGCCTGGTTCCTGATGCCCCGTTACGGCGTCAGCGGGGCCGGCATTGCCTGGGCGACACGCGCGGGTGCTGATGCATTGCTGCTCTTCCTCGGTGCCGCCGCCTGCGGGGCCGGCCCCTCCCTGGTCCGTCCCACACGGCTGACCTGGGCATGGATCCTCGCCCTCGCAGCCGGGCTGGTGGTGGCGTTCACGCCAGGCTGGGCCGCACTGAACGCCTGGCTGCGGGGCGGCCTGGCGATCGCGGCCAGCGCGCTCCTGCTGCTTTTCGGATGGCACGCCCTGCTCCGAAGCGAAGATCGCGCGCGCCTGCGAAGCCGGCTGGGCACGCTCGGCGGCACACCATGAAGCCGAGGGTCCTCGCAGTCTCGTTTTTTTCATCTCCCGGCGCCGTCGCCGACAACTCGTATACGCTCGCCCGCTCGCTCGCCGGACAGACCGAGCTCTCGCTCCTGACCTCGAGCCTGCTGGCAACGCGCCCGATCGAGGGCGTGCGGGAGAGCCTCTTCGTTGATTTCCCCAAGGAACGGCCGCTGACCTGGCTCTCGCCGGCCCAGTGGGTCCGCATCATCCGGTTCGCCCGGGCGCGGGAGCATGATCTTCTCTTTCTCTACAGCGAGCACCCGCTGCATGCCGTCGTCGAGCGGATGGCGCGCGCGCGCCGCACCCTCTTCTGGTGCCTCGATCCGGCGCCTCACTCCGGGTCCCGCCAACTGGCGGCCACGATCTACGAAATGGCCAAGCGGTCACTGATGCGCCGGGCGGACCGCGTGGTGGTCGCCTGCGAACGGCTGCACGCCGATGTCGTCAAGCGATACGGGGTACCACCGGAACGGGTGCTGACCAGCTTTCACGGCGTTCTCGACAACATGGTTTTTCCGGATATCCAGCCCGGTGAGCGTGACATCGACATTCTTTTTTTCGGGCGTCGCGAGCGCTACAAGGGCCTGGACGTGCTCCTGGAGGCCGTCCAGCTCCTGTCGGTGCGGCCGAACGGTCATGCGGCCCGCGTGGTGATCGCGGGACCGGGGACGGAACCCGTCCCGGCCACCCCCGGCGTCACCGTCGAGATGCGCTACGTACCGGACCGCGAGCTGGCCGGGATGATCGCCCGGGCGAAGGTCGTGGCCATGCCGTACCGGGATGCCACCGGTTCGCAGGTGCCGCAGACGGCATTCGTCTATGGCACCCCGGTAGTCGCGACCGCGGTGGGGTGTCTTCCCGCCTACGTAACGGATGGGGTCAACGGACTGGTCGTCCCGCGAGAGAACGCCAGGGCCCTGGCGTCTGCGCTGGATCGCGTGCTGGGAGACCAGGAGCTCTGGAACCGCCTGTCCACGGGGGCCCGGCGTACGGTGACGACTGTCTTTGACAACCAGGCCCTTGCCGCTCGACTCCTGGCGGACGCACTGGCCGACTGACCCCGAAGGGGTCATCCTGAGCGGAGCGAAGGATCTCCTACCTCGGTCCCACCTTCCAGCGCAACCCATCCCACATACCGGCGAGATAGCTCCGATCCCGATAGACCGCCGCGGCGACCAGGCGGGATGCTACGAAATACACGTAGAATACCGCTCGCTGAATCGGCGTCAGCCACCGCCGGGCAAAATGGACCCGGTTCCGGTTGGTGTAGTAGTTGAGAAGAGGTGACGCCCGTCCCCGGTCCTGCCAATGGGAGCGGCTCACCTTGTGATAACAGACGATGCGGGGCTCGTAGTAGAGACGATACCGCGCCCGATGGAGTCGCAGGGCGTAGTCGAGATCTTCCGTGTAGAGGAAGTAGTCCTCTTCCAGCAGGCCCACCATCCGGAACACATCCGACGGCACGACCCAGAGGCACCCGGGGATGAATTCCGTGTCGGAAGCGTGATCGAACTGGCCCTGGTCCACTTCCCCCTGGCCGGCGAGATACCCGGACGCCTTGAGCTGCGAATACCATCCTCCCGCCGACCATATCTGCCGCTGTCCGGCTTCGTCAGGTTCGGCGACCAGGATCTTGCCGCCGAGGATTCCCAGGCCGCGCACCATCGGCGCGGACTCGGCCACGATGCGCAAGGCATCGGGTTTCAGGGTGGCGTCGTTATTGATGAGGACGATGTAGTCGGCGCCGGCGTCGAGACCGTGGCGAATGCCCAGGTTGTTCCCGCCGGAGAATCCCAGGTTCTTTTCTGACCGAATGAACACCACCCCGGATGGAAGCTCCTGGCGCAGGCGCTCCCGGACGTCCGGAGCGGACCCGTTGTCCACCACGACGATCCGCAGGTGGGGATACTGCGTGGCGAGCAGGCTCGCCACGCACTCGAAGGTGTCATCCGGCCGTCCGAAATTCACGGTAACGGCCACGATGAACGGCGGGCGGTTCATCCCGGCCGTTCCGCGCCGTCCCCGGCGGTATTAGGATCTCCGGCGTGACAGCCCCCGCCAGCTGGACCGTGTTCCTGGATCGTGATGGCGTCCTGAACCGGAAGGCGCCCGAAGGCGATTACATCCGCACTCCCGAGGCGTTCGCGTGGCTCCCGGGTGTGCTGGCGGCGCTCCGCGCGCTGGGTGACGCCGGCGCGCGCATGATCGTCGTAACCAACCAGCGCGGGGTGGGGCGCGGACTGATCCAGCCAGCCGACCTGGAGGCGATTCATACGCGACTGCGCGCCGAAGCACGGGATGCCGGCGCCACGGTAGAGGGGATCTTCGTTTGCCCCCACGCGGGCGGCACCTGCGACTGCCGGAAACCCGGCATCGGCCTGTTTCAGCAGGCGCAACGGTCGTTTCCCGCGATTGATTTCCACCGCGCCATCATGGTAGGGGACAATCTCTCGGACATGCAGGCGGGAAGGGCCATCGGCGCACGGACGGTCCTGGTCGGACAGGCGGCGCGAGGGATGGAAGCAGACGCTACTGCCGCGTCGCTCGCCGACGCCGTTGCCCGCCTGATCATTCCCTGGATCACCGGAGGCCGCTGAGGCTCATCGAGCGGGCACAGTCCACGTCTGCGCGCCACCGGTGCTGAAGGCCAGGTCCGACACGGTGCAGCCCTTGCTGCGCAGCTGTTCGGCGATGCGGTGCTTCCGGTCGAACGGACAGTACAGCAGCATGAAGCCACCGCCGCCGGCCCCCACCGCTTTCCCCCCCAGCGCCCCGTTCTCGCGCGCCGCCTCATAGATCTCGCGCAGGTGCCCGGTGCCGATCTTGGGAGAGAGACGCTGCTTGGTTTCCCACTCCGCGTGCAGGAGGGCGCCGAAGTCGTGCAGGGCGCCGGCGCAGAGGGCATCCCGCAGCTCCACCGCCATGCGCTTCAGCTCGCGCAGGCTCCGCACACTTTCTCCTTCGCCGGACTCGTACCGGGAGACCTGATCTTCAATGATGTTGGACGAGAGCCGTGGCGCCCCGGTGTACGCCAGCAGGAAATTGGACTCGAGCTCGTTGATGGTTCCAGCCGGCAGGTCGAGCGGGTGGACCGCCACGCCCGCCGCGGTGAACTCGATGAAATTGAACCCTCCGAAGGCCGCGGCATACTGGTCCTGGTACCCGCCACGGATGCCAAGGTCGATGCGTTCGATCTGGTAGGCCAGCTCGGCTATCTGGTGCGGGGTCAGGTCGAGTCGCCGGAATTCCTTCAACAGCGATACCAGCGTCACCAGGAGCGTGGACGACGAACCGAGGCCGGAACCAGGGGGCACGTCCGAATGGAGAAAGAGGTCGAGACCCACCGTCTCACCCGGGCACATGCGCTGGATGGCAGCCTTCGCGAGGTCGAACCGGCCGTCGAATTGAGTGAGCTCACGGCTGTCGTATTCCACGGATACGCCGAAATCGAGGGCCTGGATGGACACCTGCGACCCCGTACGCGCCCGCAGCGTCCCGTGCGCGTAGCGGTTGATGGTGGCACTCACCACGCAGCCGCCCTCCCGTTCCACGAACGGAGAGACATCGGTGCCACCGCCCGCGAAACTCACGCGCAGGGGCGCCTTGGCCCGGATCAGCACGGTCATCCCCGGGGGTTCCCTTGCACGGCGGCCAGGAAGGACTCCGGCGCCGCCTCCAGGCGACGATAGTCCTCCGGAATCCCGATATCGAGGAACATGCCATCGGCGGGAAATCCGCGGATGTCCCGGCCGGCTCGCGCCGCAAGGACATCCCGTTCAAAGCTCACCACGCCGCCAGGAATGGATTGCACCACCTGTCGCTCCACGATGTACACACCCCCATTGATCAGTCCAGGCCCGGTGCCCTGCTTCTCGCCGAAACTCACGATCACCCCCGTTTCGGGGTCCACCGATACGGCGCCAAAACGATCCGTCCTGGTTACGCTCGCCAGCGCGACCGTGATCGCGGCACCGGCATCCACGTGCGCGCGGAGCATCCCGGCGAGGTCGAGCTCGATGAACGAGTCCCCGTTCATCGCGATGCATCGTGCCGGATCCCCGGCCACCGACATGCCCAGCTTGAGCGCGCCACCGGTACCCAGCAGGTCGCGCTCGACCGAGTAGCCCACGACCAGCCCGAGCCTGGTGCCGTCGCCGAAATGCGCCCGGATGACCTCGGCGCCGTAGCCCACGCATAGTACCACCTCGCGCACCCCCGAGCGCCGCAGAAACACGAGGAGATGTTCGAGAAAGGGGCGGGCCAGCACCGGGGCCATGGGCTTCGGAAGGTCACCGGTAACCGGGCGCAGGCGCGAGCCCAGCCCTCCGACCAGCAGAATGGCCGGCACCCCGGCAATGCCCGGGCTCACCACGCAATTACTCCCGGTATCCCAGCTCCCGCTCCACCAGCTCGCAGAGAATGTGCCCCACCGCGATGTGGGCTTCCTGGATGTGCTGGGTCGACTCGCTGGGAATCTTGATCAACACATCGGAAAGCTCAACCATCCCGCCCCCGGAGCGACCGGTGAACCCGACGGTCTGGACGCCGGTGGCCCGGGCCTGCCGCAAGGCCGCGAGCACGTTGGGAGACGTACCGCTCGTGCTGATGGCCACCAGCGCATCTCCCCGCCGGCCGAGGGCTTCAACCTGGCGCGCGAACACGTGCTCGAACCCGAAATCGTTGGCGCTGGCGGTCAGTAAGGAGGTGTCCGTGGTGAGCGCGACAGCAGGAAGGGCCGGGCGCACCCGGTCCCGCTCCAGCACGCTCACGAATTCCGCCGCGAGGTGCTGGGCGTCCGCGGCGCTCCCACCATTCCCGCACAACAGCACCTTGCCACCCGAGCGGAACACCCCGGCGATCAGTCCCGCCGCGGCGAGAATCGGCTCGCCGCATTCGAGGGCGGCCTGCTCCTTCACCCGGCAGCTCTCTCGCAGGTGATCGGTCACGCGACGGATGTCTGGCGAAGTCATCACGGCCTTCCTAGCGGATAGCATTGAGGAGGTCGCTGGCAATACGCTCCCAGCGCAACCACCGGTCGTAGAAGGAAAACGCCTCGCCTCCCAGTCGCGAACGGAGGGACTCGTTCCCCCGCAGCGCGCGCATCCGGTCCGCGACGGCATTCACGTCGCCGCGCTCGACAATAAAACCCGTGTGGCCCTCTCGCACCACTTCCCCCAGCGCGCCCACGTGCGTCGCGATGACCGGGCAGGCATTCCAGTATGCGATGGGGATCACGCCGCTCTGCGTAGCGCTGGCATAGGGAAGCACGACCGCCCAGGAGGCCTGCATCACCTCGTCCGTCTCCGCATTGGTGAGCTCCCGGTGCTCGAGGACGATGCTGTCGCCCAGCGCCCCGATCCGGTCGCGGTACGGTGCGATATCCCCCGCCCCGCCGACGTAGAAACGGCACGCCGGATCGGACGCATGCACCCGCAAGGCGGCATCCAGGAATACGTCCAGTCCCTTGTATGGCTCGATCCGGCCCAGGAAGCTGAACCACCGGAAACCGGCGCCATCCGGGGGAGGCGTGTCGCGTCCTGCGCGATACGCGCCGTGCCGGATCGTGGCAATCCGCCCCCGTGGCACCCCGTAATAGCGCCACACCTGCCGGGCGAGCTCCGCCCCGTAGACCACGATGCGATCGGCAAACCGGATCGAGAGTTGCTGCGTGAGGAAGATGACGATGCTGGCTCCACCCGGATGCGGCAGCGGGTCATGCAGGTGCATCGCGATGGCCGGGCGCCGTCCGTCGGCCGTGCGGACTCGCCGCCGGATTGCATGCGCGAGGAACGCATTGGCTGGGTGGACGCTCACGAAGTAGCACACGTCCGGGCGGGCGGCGGCCAGCGCGTCCACCGCGGCGCGATAGAACCCGGGCCGCAGTGAGTCGCGCAGCATCGCGGGGTAACTCGCGCCATCGCTGACGCCGACCGCTTCCACGCCGTCCGGCGGCCGGTAGCGCCGCTCGCCCACCACGATGACCTCGACTCCCAGCCGCAGGAACGCGTCCGCCAGCGTGTCCACCATGAGCCTGTTGCCCACCGACAACCGCAGGCCGATCAGCGCGACCTTCAACGGGCGAGACTCACGATCGCCGCAGCGAGGCGCCCCCGCTGCCGTTCGAACGTGTGGCGCCGCGCCATGTCGTACCCGCCCTCCGCGCACCGCCGCCAGAGCGCCGGTTCGTCCAGCATCCGGCGCAGGGCGGCGACCAGCGCGGCCCGGTCATC
>CAMDCH010000050.1:0-12399 GCA_945889655.1 bacterium HR33 | reverse complement strand
TCGAGGGTTTTGCCCCGCAGCTCGCGGTCGTCACGCATGGCGGGGGCAAGGAGCTGGAGGAGCCGCTGATCGTCCGGCCTACGTCCGAGACGATCATCTACTCGATGCTGTCCAAGTGGATCCAGAGCTACCGTGACCTGCCGGTGCTCCTGAACCAGTGGTGCAACGTGGTGCGGTGGGAGATGCGGACGCGGCTGTTCCTGCGGACGACGGAGTTCCTCTGGCAGGAAGGCCACACTGCGCACGCCACGGCCGAGGAAGCGGAGAAGGAGACGCTCCTGATCCTCGGGATCTACCGTCGCTTCATGGAAGAGTGGATGGCGATGCCGGTGATTACCGGCGTGAAGACCGACTCCGAGCGGTTTGCCGGCGCGGTGCGCACGTACTCCTGCGAGGGTCTCATGCAGGATAACCGGGCCCTCCAGGCCGGGACGTCGCACTTTCTCGGGCAGAACTTCGCGAAGGCGTTCGATACGAAGTTCCAGACGGCGTCGGGCGGCCTGGAACATGTCTGGAGCACGTCGTGGGGCACATCCACCCGCATGATTGGCGGGCTGATTCTCACCCACAGTGACGACAACGGCCTGGTATGCCCGCCGAAGCTGGCGCCGGTGCAGGTAGTGGTGGTGCCGATCTGGAAGACCGACACGGAGAAGCAGGCGGTGGCGCAGACCTGCGAGGGGATCGTCGACACGCTGAAGCGCAGCGGGATGCGCGTGGTGCTGGACGACCGCGAGGGGATGAAGCCGGGCGCCAAGTATTACGAGTGGGAAGGTCGCGGCGTGCCGATCCGGCTCGAGGTGGGTCCCCGGGATGTTTCCCAGGGCCAGGCGATGCTGGCGCGGCGGACTGGCGGCAAGTCCCCGATCAAGCTCGCGGAGCTGGATGGCGCGGTCCGCGCCACGCTCGAAACGCTCCAGCGGGAGATGCTGGAGGGGGCTCGCACGCGGCGTGAGCAGAACTCGCACCGGAACGTGACCAAGGCACGGCTGCTCGAGCTGATGGAAGCGACCGCGGGCTTCGCGTACGGCGGCTTCTGTGGCAGCGAGCAGTGCGAAGTGGCGATCAAGGACGCCACCAAGGCGGTGGTACGCGTGCTGCCGGATGCCGAATTCCGCTCGAAGCCGGCGCCCACGAAGTGCGTGTGGTGCGACCAGCCGGCGACGACCGAGGCGGTGTGGGCTCGGGCGTACTAGGCCGGATCGCGGCGTCCGTCGGGACGCCCACGTTCGTCTACGACATCGCGGCGGTTCGGCGTCAGTATTCGGCCCTGGACGCATCCCTGGCAGCGGTGCCGCACCGGATCTGCTACGCGGTCAAGGCGAACAGCAACCTCGGCCTCCTGCGCGTCATGGCGTCGCTGGGCGCCGGGGCGGACATCGTCTCGGGAGGGGAGCTGGCTCGTGTTCTCCGGGCCGGCTTCGATCCCGGGACGGTCGTGTTTTCAGGAGTAGGAAAGACCCCGCAGGAGATTGACGCCGCCATCACGGCGGGGGTCGGCCTCATCAATCTCGAATCGGCGGCGGAGCTGGATATCGTCGCGGCGGCCGGTGCCAGGCTGAACCGGACGGTGGCAGTGGGACTCCGGCTCAATCCCGACGTCACGACCAATACTCATCCCTACACGCAGACGGGCGGGAAGGGGATGAAGTTCGGCATCCCGATCGACGAGGCGACTGCCGTGGCGTGCCGCGCGGCCGATCTCAAGTCGATCGCCCTTCGCGGCGTGGGGATGCACATCGGTTCCCAGATCAAGGAGCAGACGCCCTATCGCGAGGGAGCGCGGAAGCTCGAGTCGGTGGTCGCTGACCTTCGGAGGGCGGGAATCACGACGCTGCAGAGCGTGGATGTCGGCGGCGGACTCGGCATCTCCTACACTGATGAGCCAGGGCCGACGCCGGACATGTTCGCACAGGCGGTGATCCCGCTGGCCAAGGCGACGGGCCTGACGTTGTTCACCGAGCCGGGCAGGTTCCTGGTGGGCAATGCCGGTTCGCTGCTGACGCGCGTCCTCTACCGGAAGCGCTCGGGCGGGCGGGAAATCGTCGTGGTGGACGCCGGAATGAATGACCTGCTGCGACCGAGCCTGTACAACGCCCACCACGACATCCGCGTCCTCGAATCCGCGGGGAACACGGGGTCCGATCCGGTGGACGTGGTGGGGCCGCTGTGCGAGTCGGGTGACTTTCTGGGAATGGAGCGGACGCTGCCGGGAGCCGCGCCGGGGTCGCTGCTCGAGGTGCGGGGCGCGGGCGCCTATGCCTTCTCGATGAGCTCGCAGTACAACTCGCGCGGCAGGGCGGCAGAGGTGCTGCTGGACGGGGAGCGCTACGCGATTGCGCGCTCGAGGGAGACGGTGGACGACCTCATGCGGGGCGAGAGCCGTGATCCGGCGTGGGTCAGCGGCTAGACATTCTTTTCTTCCAGCAGGGCCAGGAACTCTTCAGGACTGCGGAGCGCGGCCAGGCGCTCCGGGACATCTCCTTCCTTCGCGAACTGCGCAATCTTTCCAAGCACCGGCAGGTACTGGTTGGACACCTCCAAGGGGGGTGCCACGATCACGAAGAAATTGAAGACGGATTTGTTGTCGATGGCGCGGAAGTCGATGCCCTCGGGCTTCCGGCCGAATCCCACCCGCAGGCGATTGACCACGAGCGACCGGCAGTGGGGAATGGCGATGCCCCGGCCGATCCCGGTGGACCCCAGGTTTTCCCGCCGTTTCAGCATCTTGTAGAGCATGCCGTCGGACTTGTCGTCCAGCGCGAGAAGCCCAATCAACTCCTTGAGGATGTCGTCCTTGGTGGGGCCATCGAGCTGCAGCTTCACGGCATCGGCGGAGAAGAATTCGCGCAGGCGCATGGTCGCGGAACGTAATGACCGCCCAGAGGGGGTGGAAGGGTGAGAACCCTTACACCGTTTCCCGGGCGCTATTAACCTTCGTTCCATGCGTTTCCCGTACCAAGTCGACCACCAGGTCCCGCTCTTCCTCGCCCCGATGGCGGGGGTGTCGGAGTCGCCGTTCCGCCGGATCTGCCGGTCGTTCGGCGCAGACGTGGTCGTGTCCGAGTTCCTCTCGTGCGAGGGGTTGCGGCGGGGGATCAAGAGCACCCACGACGGAGCGTATTTCACCGAGCCGGAGCGGCCGCTGGGCATCCAGCTGTACGGATCCGTTCCCGCCGCGATGGGCGAAGCGGCGGGGCTGGTGACGCAGTACTACGCGCCGGACTTCGTGGACATCAATTTCGGCTGCCCGGTAAAGAAGGTCGTGAAGGGCAATGCCGGGTCCGGATGCCTCAAGGACATGACCCTGGTGCGGGACATCATCGTGGCCGTCCGCCAGGCCACGCACCTCCCGGTCACCGTGAAAATCCGGAGCGGCTGGGACGAGACGATGCGCGATCCCGTCACCATCGCGCTCCGTTGCCAGGACGCCGGTGCGCAGGTGCTGACCCTTCATCCTCGCACCCGTTCGCAAATGTTCAGCGGCGCCGCGCATTGGGACGAGATCGCCATGGTGGCCGAGGCGCTCGATATCCCCGTGATCGGCAATGGTGACATCACGTCCGCCGAAGATGCGTACCGCATGTGGCGGGAGACTGGTTGCGCGGGCCTCATGATTGCGCGGGGCTCGTTCGGGAACCCCTGGATCTTCCAGCAGGCGCGTGCGCTGCTCGACGGCCGGCCCGCCCTTGCCGCGCCGGGCGCGTCGGAGCGGTTTGCGGTGGCGCTGCGGCACGCGAAGCTGGCCACCTCCATCCAGGGTGATGACCGCCAGACGGCGGTCGAGTTCCGGAAGCATCTTGGGTGGTACGTGAAGGGCCTTCCGGGCGCCTCGGATCTCCGGCGCGAGCTCCACCAGGTGGAATCGATGGCAGCGGTGGAGCAGATCTTCCTCGAATACCTCCAGCCTCTCGCCGCCGTCGGGTGAGGCTTTCACCGCTGGCCGCGGGGGGCATCACGACCGGGAAGTCGACTAGCCAGTGAGCTACCTGCTCCTGGTTGCCGGTTTGACCCTGGGTGCGGCGCTGGGAGCCTGGATCGGGCTCTGGTGGTCCAATCACCGCAGCGGCGTCCCGCCCGACATGGTCGCGGTGGATTTTCCACAGGTGCTGGACCTGTTGCGACGTGCCCAGGACGCGGTGATTGCGTGCCTCGTCATGGGAGATGAGCCGGCGATCGTCTCCACGGTCGAACCGCGGCCTGACATTCACGTCATCGACCGCGTCGTGGCCACCGCGCGATTGGCCATGGGCGACAGCCGCCAGCACGTGATCCACGGCGATCCGGAGATCAGGGCGGTGGGTGACGGGCAGCTCGGGGCAGCGATGGCGCTCGTTCCCGGCACGTCGCAGGAGCGAGTGGACCAGGCGACCGCCGACCTGCGCCGCCTGGTGGCGGGGGCGCGGGTACGGCTCGTGGGTGGGGGTCTGTCGCACGGCGATCCGCGACGGGGTTTTGACCAGGCACTGTCCCGGCTGGATTCCGTCGAGAGCCTGTCAGTGGCGCTCTGCGAATCGGCGCGGCACACGTCGGACAGGGCCACGGCCGTGGTACTACGGGACCCGGTCACCCAGGTGGCCACGGTGGTCGCCGTATCGCGGGGCGGGGACCGGAAGCTCATTGGCCTGCGCGTGTCCGCGGATTCCTCCGCGGGACGGGCATCGATGGGCATGGTGCCAGTAGTTGGACTCTCGCATGCGGAGCTGCTGGGGATCGACCCCGACGAGCGCCGCCGGCGCGGTGAGGCCGGAGTGGCGTACCCCCTGCACGACGGGACAAACGGGTTCGGCGCCCTCGTGGTATTCGGGCGACCGGAACATGTGAGCCCGGAAATCCGGGAACAGGTCGCGGCCCTGGCGGCCCAGATGTCGCCCCACATGGCCGCGGCAGCGGCGGTGCGGGCAGCCGAAAACCGGGCCACGACCGATCAGCTTACCGGCCTTCCCAATCGGCGCGTCCTCGAACGTGCACTGGCGCAGGCGCACGGCGTGACGTCGCTGCTCATGGTGGACGTGGACCATTTCAAGCAGATCAACGACGGGTACGGCCACCCGGCCGGCGACGCCGCGCTGCGCCAGCTGGCCCAGGTGTTCAACCGGACGCTGCGGGAAGGTGACCTGGCGACACGAATAGGCGGCGAGGAGTTTGCCCTGCTGCTGCGGGGGGCTGACCAGCGCGTGGCGACCGAGGTGGCAGAGCGCGTTCGCAAAGCCACCGCCGACACGGTCCTGGCGTGGGCAGGAGCGGAGCTCCGGTTTACGTGTTCTATCGGAGTCGCGTCATACCCGTCTCCCGTCAAGGAGGCCGCGAACCTGGTGACGACTGCCGATGCGGCCCTCTATCGCGCGAAACAGGCCGGACGCAACCAGGTGGCTGCGGCCGGAAGCTGAGCCGCTGATCGACGACTGATTAACGCAGATCCTCTCCCGGCAGGAATGTCGAATCGCTACGCATCAGTTCAGCCAATGCACTGTCCGACGGGAATGGCACCACGGTGTCCTGGGGCTGCGTGACCACGCCGAGGCGGGATCGGAGAAAGCTGACGCGCTGCATACGACTCTCGATTCGGGCGACATGGGTCGCGTACGAAGGGCTGTCGCTACCGGGGTGCCAGGTGCTCGGGCGGGGAAGCGAAGCGGCCAGGAGCGCGGATTCATGCTCGTCCAGCGCGGTTGCGGGCTTGCCGAAATACCTCCCGGCGGCGGCTTCCGCTCCGTAGATCCCAGGTCCGAACTCCACGACATTCAGGTACAGCGCCAGGATGCGGCTCTTGGAGAGCTTCCGCTCGAGCTGCCAGGTGAGGATGGCTTCCTTGACCTTTCGCAGCGGGTTTCGAGACGGCGACAACCAGAGATTCTTGGCCAGCTGCTGGGTTATGGTCGAAGCGCCGCGGAGCGCCCGTCGGCCACGCAGTGCATCAGTGATGGCAGCCCGCATCTCTCCCACGGCAAACCCATGATGACCAAAGAACCCAACGTCCTCGCCCGACAGCACGGCAAGGTGCAGTGCCGGGGATATTTCCACATCCGGCACCCATCTCCATTCCGTGGCCTCGGGTTTTCCCGCCGCGCGCCGCTCAGCCCGGTACTGTTCGATGAACGCGGTCGACGCGGGGGGCTCGATCCTGAGCCGGGCGACATCGGGCCACGTAAGGACCTGGTAACCGACGGTTCCGATGATGACGGCTACGAGGGTGAGCAGGAATGCCTGCACCGGGCGCACGCTTCGTAGGGCAGGCCTCCAGCTCACGTGCTTTCCATCCCCCGGCTCCTGGCCACCGTTCGCCAATTTGATCCTGCGGGAGACGAGCGCTCCCGGCGCAGCCGAGAATCTACCATCGCCCTGCTGGACGCAGGCGCGCGCGCCCTGTCACGGGACAATTTCCAGCCTGGCCACCTCACGGCGAGCGCGGTCGTGCTGTCGCGGTCCCGGCTGGAGATCGTACTCGTGTACCACCAGAAGCTGCGGCGTTGGCTCCAGCCTGGCGGCCACATGGAGCCGGCCGATGAAAGCTCGGAGAGCGCGGCGGCTCGTGAGCTGCTGGAAGAGACGGGCCTCGTGGCGGACCTGCGACAGGGCGCGGCAGTGGTCGGCATCGACGTACATGAGATCCCGGCGTGGAAGAGCGAGCCGGCCCATCTTCACCATGATGTCGTCTGGCGTTTGCAGGTGCCTGACGCCGCGACACTCGTTGCCGGTGCGGAGTGGTGCCGGGTGAGCGATCTGGCTGATCGGGGCGTCGATCATCCTCTCCAGCAGGCAATCCGTCGGGGCTTGGCTCTCGACTGACCTGCTGCGTACGCGCCACAGCACCCGTGGCGCACCCTTTGCGTAAGGACGAACCGGAAGTCTCGTCTGTCCTTGTGATGGGGGTCGTGATGAAAGTAGCGGGGATTGTGCTGGTGGTACTCGGAATCCTGGGCCTGGCGTACGGCGGATTTTCCTACACCAGGGATACCCACGATGCGGACCTGGGGCCAATCGATATCTCGATAAAGGACAAGGAACGCGTGAACGTTCCGGTTTGGGTGGGAGTGGCGGCGATCGTGGGTGGGGCGCTCGTCCTACTGGGATCCAGCCGGAAGAGCATGGCCTGATCAGTCGGTAGAGTAGCCTGCGCCCCGTCCTTCCAGCGCGGAGTGGGCGGCCGCGAGCCGGGCGACAGGGACCCGGAACGGCGAGCAGGAGACGTAGTTGAGGCCTGATTCGTGGCAGAAGCGGATGGAGCGCGGGTCACCGCCGTGCTCTCCGCAGATGCCAAGCTTGAGCCGGGGATTCACCTTCCGGCCCAGCTGCACGGCCGTGCGAATCAGCTTGCCGACTCCGGCCTGGTCGATGGTCTGAAACGGATCATCGGCCAGGATGCCGTTTTCGAGATAGTAGGGCAGGAAGCGCCCCGCATCGTCGCGTGACAGGCCCAGCGTCGTCTGGGTGAGATCGTTCGTTCCGAACGAGAAGAACTCCGCAGTTTCCGCAATTTCATCAGCCGTGACCGCCGCGCGCGGCAGCTCGATCATCGTTCCCAGCAGGTAGTCCACCCGGATCTTCCGCTCCGCAAAGACACGCTCCGCCGTCGCGCGCACCAGGTCCGCCTGCATTCTGAATTCGGCCACGTGCGCCACCAGGGGAATCATTACTTCCGGATGGACTTTCACGCCCTCGGCCGCCACAGCGCAGGCGGCCTCGAAGATGGCCTGGGATTGCATCTCGGTGATTTCGGGGAAGGTGATGCCCAGGCGGCAGCCGCGGTGGCCGAGCATGGGATTCGACTCGGTCAGGACTTCCACCGTGTGCTTCAGCTTCCTCGCCGGGATGCCAAGGCTCTGCGCGAGCGCCTTGATCTCTTCCGCGCCGTGGGGCAGGAACTCGTGGAGCGGGGGATCGAGGAGACGGATCGTCACGGGGAGCCCATCCATTTCGCGGAAGATGCCCGCGAAATCATCCCGCTGCATGGGCAGGAGCTTGAGCAGGGCGCGCCGCCGGCCTTCGATATCGGTCGCGACGATCATCTCGCGCACGGCGTGAATCCGCTCCCCCTCGAAGAACATGTGCTCTGTGCGGCACAGCCCGATGCCCTCGGCGCCGTACTCCCGGGCCCGCCTGGCATCCGCCGGAGTGTCCGCGTTGGTCCGGACGGAAAGCATCCGCGCCTCATCTGCCCAGCGCATGAGCCGGGCGAAGTGATCGCTGAGGCCCGGGGCAACGAGCGGAACCTGGCCGAGGATGACGCGTCCGGTGGAGCCATCGAGCGTAATCCACTCGCCGCCCCGCACGACCTTGCCGTCGACCCGGAACAGCTCGGCCTTCTCGTCCACGTCCAGCTCCTTGCACCCGGCAACGCAGCACTTCCCCATGCCCCGCGCAACGACGGCCGCGTGGCTGGTCATGCCCCCGCGGGCCGTGAGAATTCCGGCGGCCGCCACCATCCCGCGGAAATCGTCGGGGCTCGTCTCGCGTCGCACGAGGATGACCGGCGCCCCCTTGCCGCCGTGGTGGGCGGCGCGGTCGGCATCGAAGACCACCTTGCCCACGGCCGCGCCCGGTGACGCCGGAAGCCCGGTAGCCAGGAGCTGGATCGGCGCGTTGGGGTCCAGGGTGCGGTGCAGGAGCTGGTCGAGCTGCTCCGGCTGCACGCGGCAGACGGCTTCGGACCGCTCGATGAGGCCTTCGTCCACCATCTCCACCGCCGCCCGGACCGCAGCATGCGCCGTGCGCTTGGCCGAGCGGGTCTGGAGGAGATAGAGCTTGCCGCGCTCAACGGTGAACTCCACGTCCTGCACATCCCGGAAATGGCGCTCGAGAAGGTCGCAGGTCTGGCGCAACTGCTGGTACGCTTCCGGGAGACGCGACGCCATGTCGTCGATCGGTTCGGGATCGCGGATGCCGGACACGACGTCTTCGCCCTGGGCGTTGACCAGGAATTCGCCATAGAGCTCGCGCTCGCCGGTGGACGGATTGCGGGTGAACGCGACGCCGGTCCCAGAGTCCTCGCCCATGTTGCCGTAGACCATGGCGACGATGTTGACGGCAGTGCCCATGTCGTCGGCGATCCGGTGGACGCGGCGATAGTCCGCGGCACGCTTGGTCTGCCAGCTCCGGAAGACGGCTTCGACCGCGCCCCAGAGCTGGTCCCAGGGATTGTCGGGGAATTTGCGGCCACTACCGCGCTCCACGATCTCCCGGAACTTCTCGCAGACGTGTTGGAGATCTTCGGCGGTGAGGTCGATGTCCCGCTTGGCCTTCCGCCGGCGCTTGACGGTGTCGAGCACGCGCTCAAACGGATCGGCTTCGCCGGCCGGTGCCTGGAGTCCGAAAACCACATCCCCGTACATCTGGATGAAGCGCCGGTAGGAGTCGTAGGCGAAACGCGGGTTACCGGACTGTTTCGCGAGCGACTCGACGGTGCGGGCGTTCAGGCCGAGGTTGAGGATGGTGTCCATCATGCCGGGCATCGATACCGCGGCGCCTGACCGGACCGAGACGAGCAGCGGGTTCACCGAGTCCCCGAACCGCCGGCCCGTGGCGTTCTGGAGCCTGGTCATGGCCTGCTCGACTTCGTCATTCAGCCCGGCAGGGAGCTTCTTCTCGGCGAGATAGCGGATGCAAAGCGCGGCGGCGATGGTGAACCCCGGCGGAACGGGAATACCGATCGCCGTCATCTCGGCGAGGTTGGCACCCTTGCCGCCCAGTACCGCCTTCATTTTGGCGTTACCGTCGGCCTTCCCGTTGCCAAAGAAGTAGACGTCGGGCACGTGTCAGCTCGTATTGTTCGGCGGTTAGTTGGTCAGCGCGGAGCGGCGTCCACCAGGAGGCCGGGTTCCACGGCCTCGTCCTGCACGGGCGTCGGGTACTGGCCGGAGAAGCAGGCGTGACAGAAACGCCCCGTCTCTCCGCCCACGGCGCGCAGCGTGCCGTCGAGCGAGAGATAGCCCAGCGAGTCCACGCCCAGGTGTTCGCGAATCTGGTCCGTCGTGTGCGAGGCCGCGATCAGGTCCGCGCGGCTGGGCGTGTCGATTCCGTAGTAGCAGGGACCGGTAATCGGCGGGGACGCGAGACGGAAATGCACCTCCGCCGCGCCTGCCTGCCGGATCATCTGCACCAGGCTACGCGAGGTGGTGCCGCGCACCAGCGAGTCGTCGATGACGACCACCTTCTTGCCGGCGATGACTTCACGCACCGGGTTGAACTTGATCTGGACCTTGGCGGTGCGAACGCTCTGCCCGGGATTGATGAACGTCCGGCCCACGTAGTGGTTGCGGATGAGGCCATTCTCGAGCTTGAGCCCGCTCTGCTCGGCGAAACCGAGGGCCATGGCGTTGGCGGAGTCGGGCACGGAGAAAACGCAGTCCGCGCCCGGCGCCGGGTGCTCCCGCGCGAGCTGGCGGCCCAGCTCGCGGCGCACGCGGTCCACCGATTCCCCGAAAACGGAGCTGTCGGGACGCGCGAAGTAGATGAGCTCGAAGACGCAGCGCCGCGACTCCTTGAAGGCGAGCGGCGGGAGATCCGTGATCTTTCCGTCCTCGATCTTCAGCCATTCACCGGGCTTCAGCTCGCGGATGAGCTGGGCACCCACGATGTCGAGCGCGCACGTCTCCGAGGCGAGCACGTAGCCTTTGCCGAGCGAGCCGAGCGCCAGTGGGCGGAAACCGCGCGGGTCCACGATTGCATACAGGGTGGACCCGATGGTGACCAGCAGGGAGTAGGCACCCTCGACACGCTCGAGAGCATCGAGGATCTGGTCCTCGGGGCTCCGGCCGTCGGAGCGGGCAATCAGGTGGACCAGGACTTCCGAGTCGGAGGTCGACTGGAAGATGGAGCCTTTGCGGACCAGGTCGTCGCGCAGCTCCTGGGCATTCGTGAGGTTGCCGTTGTGAGCCAGCGACAGTGGCCCGTAATGGTAGTCGACCACCATCGGCTGGGCATTCTGGATGACGGAAGTGCCGGTCGTGGAATACCGGGTGTGGCCGACCGACACGTCGCCGGGCAGGGAACGGAGGGTGTCAGGCTTGAATACGTCCTGGACCAGTCCCATTCCGCGGTGGCTGTGCGCCACGCCTTCACGGTCGATTGCGACGATCCCGGCGGACTCCTGCCCCCGGTGCTGCAGGGCATAAAGGCCGAGATACGCCAGCTGGGCGGCATCCTTCAGTCCGGCAACGCCAAAGATTCCGCACATGAGCGCGTTAGTCCGCCGCTTCCTGGGTGGCCACCTGGTTCATGCGGCGCGGGATAGCATTGTAGAACGTGTTACGGAGATCCGCCGACCCGGCCCGCACCGCCCGGTCGCGGAACTGCACTTCCAATTTAGCGAGTTTTTCGCCGACCGTTCCAATTATCGCCGCCGGCACGCCGTGCTTCCGCGCCAGCTCCAGCACCCGGGCCTGGTTGGCAGGTGACGTGCTCACGATGGCCCGGCCCTGGTCTTCCCCGAAGAAGACCGCCTCGGCCGCCAGCGATCCCTGGACCTCCTTCAAATCCACCCTGGCACCACGGGGCTGATCGGCGTAGGGGCCGCCGATGGCGGCTTCCGCGAGCGCCACGCCGAGGCCACCGTCGCTCAGGTCGTGCGCGCTGGAGACCAGCTTCTGGCTCGCTGCTCCCACGAGGAAGTCCACCAGCTTTCGCTCGGCGGCGAGATCCACGGCCGGCGGCGCCCCCGCAATCGTGTCGAGGACATGCGCCCAGTAGGAAGACGCGCCCAGGTGCCCCTTCGTAGTGCCGAGCAGGATGATCGCGTCGCCGGCGGCGCGAAAATGCGATCCGACCACGTTGGTCACGTCATCGAGCAGGCCGACCACGCCGATGATCGGCGTCGGGTCGATGGCGCCGGTCGGGTTCTCGTTGTACAGGGAGACATTGCCGCCCGTCACCGGCGCATCCAGCGCGCGGCATGCTTCTGCCATCCCACGGCACGCCTCGCGGAACTGGAAGAAGACGGCAGGCTTCTCCGGGCTTCCGAAATTGAGGCAGTTGGTGATCCCGATGGGCCGCGCCCCGGTGCAGGCAACGTTGCGGGCGCCTTCGGCCACGGCGGCCTTACCCCCTTCGAAGGGATCCAGGCGCACATAGCGGGAGTTGCAGTCGGTGGAAACAGCGAGTCCCATGCGCGTACCCGGCACGCGCACAACGCCGGCGTCGCCGCCGGGGCCGATGGCGGTGGACGCCTGGACGGTGGAGTCGTACTGCTCGTAGACCCAGCGCTTGGAAGCGAGGGCAGGGGTGTCGAGCAGCTGGAGCCAGGCGTCCTGGAGGTCGGGCGCCGCCTTTGACGGGGTCTTCGCCCGGAGGCGGACGATCTCGGGGTCCTCAGCGGCTTCCGGTTCGTACATCGGGCAGTCGTCGACGAGGCGGGCGCCGGGGATTTCCACCACGGTGCAACCCGCGTGCTTCACGCGATAC
>CAMDCH010000049.1:0-12486 GCA_945889655.1 bacterium HR33 | reverse complement strand
TGTTTCTTCCGGTAGTCCTTGTACGCCTTCTGCTGGTCCTTGTCGAGCAGCTTCTTCACCTTGTCGTCGAACTTCGACTGCTGCCCCCGCAATACCTTGCCGAGTTTCTTGAGCTGGTCGGCGTAGTAGACCGCGGCGGCCGAATCCCGTTTCACCACGGCCAGCCCGAGCAGCTCCATCCGGCGGTTGGCACTTTCCCGGTCGGCCTTCGTGAGGACATTGAAGGAGTCGAGCACCGCGCGGTACAGCTCGGCCTGGCTATCCGTGAGTTTGAAGATGTCCCTGAATTCGACCGCGGGCAGCGGGCCGCGAAGCTCCACGTTCGTAATGATGGGCTCGGGCCGGACGACCAGTGGCCGGCGCGTGGGGTCGCCGGCGTACCCCGCCTGGGGGTCCTCGTACTGGGCGTGCAGAACCGCGGGGAAGGCGGTGAGGAACAATGCGACCAGCAGGCGGTTAACCATGATGAATTCTACGGAGACCAGCCATGTTCGACAAACCCGGTGAGGACGATCTCAAGAAGAAGCTGACGCCCCTTCAGTTCCAGGTGACGCAGCGGCAGGGAACCGAGCGGCCGTTCCAGAATGAATACTGGGACAACCATGAGGCGGGGATCTACGTCGACGTCGTGTCAGGCGAGGCGCTCTTCAGCTCGC
Source organism: bacterium HR33 (assembly GCA_945889655.1). Taxonomy (GTDB): domain Bacteria; phylum Gemmatimonadota; class Gemmatimonadetes; order Gemmatimonadales; family GWC2-71-9; genus SHZT01. The sequence continues at coordinate 11,830 of CAMDCH010000049.1, read as the reverse complement.
TGGACAAGTTCGACTCGGGCACCGGGTGGCCCAGCTTCACGCGACCGCTGGCCGAGGGGAACGTGAAGAACGTGGTCGATCAGTCTCACGGGATGACTCGCACCGAAGTGCGTTCCGCAGAGGGTGATTCCCACCTGGGCCACCTCTTTGACGACGGCCCGCGTCCCACAGGCCAGCGGTACTGCATGAACTCCGCGTCGATGCGTTTCATTCCGGTCGCGCGGCTGGCGGAGGAAGGGTACAGCGAATACCTGGAGCTGTTCGAGAAACGAAGCGCGAAATAGGTCTTACCAACCGCGGCAGGGGAGGACAAGTTCTCCAGATGTTGCTCTATCATCGCACGTCCGTCTCGCTGGCGCGCGGCATCGTCCGGGACGGATTCGAAGACGACAAGTGGAGCTTCACGTCCGACGAGGAAACGGAAGCGCCCCTGAAGGCCGTTGGTGTCTGGCTCACCGACCGGCCCCTGCCGCCCGAGGAAGGGCCGGTGGGAGCGGCCGTGCTGGAGCTCACGCTGCCGCTCCCGGAAGCCGCGCTGTCGCTCTACCTGATCGAAGGCGTCCTGGCCGAAGCAAAGCTGTGGATCATTCCGGCGAAGGTGGTGAACCAGCATTCGGGGATCCGTCTCAGCGGCGTGGATGCCCGGTCCTCCTGGTTCCACGAACAGTACGACGATTCGGACGAGGTCTAGAAGATCGTATAGACGAAGGCGAAGACGGGATACGCCTGGGCCAGCACCAGCAACCCACCCACCAGCAGCAACGCCACCAGGATCGGCAGCAGCCACCACTTCTTCCGGGCGCGGAGGTACGCGCCCAGCTCCCGGGCCACGCTCGCGAAGCTCATGTCAGAACTGCCTCGCGAGGTTGCTGCGCCGGGCGCCGTCGGGTCTCACCTTCCAGAACGACACCTGCGGCCGTGCCTTCAATGGGTCCTGGCCCAGCATGCGGAGCGCGAGTCCTATGGGGGTCACGAGTCCAAGGTAAACGACCGACAGGAGAACGGGGTTCGTCACTCTCGAAATTCGTTCTGCCACGTGTCGTGAGCCCGCGCCGATCCGGCCGGCCAGGGTGCGGGGTGCGGGGTGCGGGGTTTGATGGCCGGGATGAAACTCAGGCTGGTGGTCCTTCCGCAGCAGGAATGGGCCGATCACCAGGTGTGACAATCCGCTCCGCATGAAGCAGCGATACGCATCGGCGGGCGTGCAGACGATGGGCTCGTTGTCCGTGTTGAACGAGGTGTTGACCAGCACACCCGTCCCGGTCGTCTCCTCGAATGCCCGGAGAAGCGCGTGGAATCGCGGGTTCGTGCCGGCGTCCACCGTCTGGATCCGCGCGCTTCCATCCACGTGCGTCACCGCCGGCAGCGCGCGGTCGGTGGCCTGGGCCACGAGCAGCATGTAAGGCGAATCAGTGTCGAGCGCGAAATGCTTCGACACTCGTTCTCGCAGGACCGCCGGCGCAAAGGGCCGGAATTCCTCCCGGAACTTGATGGCCCGGTTGAGCTGCGCCTGCATGTCGGGCCGGCGGGGATCGGCGAGAATGGATCGCGCGCCCAGGGCGCGCGGCCCGAACTCCATTCGGCCATCGAACCACCCCACCGTGGCGCCGTCGGCCAGGAGGGCGGCGACCGCCGGCAGGAGTTCCGCGTCTTCCTTCCGTTCGAATGTCGCGCCGAGCGCCTGGAGGGTCTCTTCCATCTCGCGGGTGGCATGCGCGGGTCCGAGAAACGCTCCGTGCATGGCGTCTCCTCTCGAGGCCTTCTTCGGATTCCCGAGGTGGCGGTGCCAGATGAGCTGTGCCACGCCCAGGGCGCCGCCGGCGTCGCCCGCGGCAGGCTGGATCCAGACTCGACGGAAGGGACCTTCCCGGAGAACACGTCCGTTCGCCACGCAGTTGAGGGCCACGCCCCCGGCCATGCAGAGGTCTTCGGCGCCGGTGGCCTCGTGCGCGGTCCGTGCCATCCGCAGAACGATCTCCTCGCACACGTTCTGGATGGAGCGGGCCACGTCCCGGTGACGGTCCGTCAATTCTTCGCCCGGCACGCGGGGCGCGCCGCCAAAGAGATCGTGGAACGCGGGCGTCGTCATGGTCAGGCCGGAGAGGTATCCGAAGTACCGGCGGTCCAGCCGGAACGAGCCGTCGGCCTTGAGGTCCACGAGATGCTCGAGGATCTGGCGTTCCCACGCGGGCCGGCCGTAGGGCGCGAGGCCCATGACCTTGTATTCGTCCCGGTTGACGGTGAAACCGAGGTAGGTGGTGAACGCCGAATAAAGGAGTCCGAGGGAGTCGGGCCAGCGCAGCTCGCGGAGGAGCTCGAGGTCGTGTCCATGCCCGGTTGCAATCGTGGCCGTGGCCCATTCGCCCACGCCATCCATCGTGAGGACTGCGGCGTCCGTGAACGGCGATGGATAGAACGCGCTGGCGGCGTGGGACTCGTGATGTTCGGCGAAGAGGATGGGGCCGGTGTAGTCGAGGCCACGCCTGATCTTCCCCTCGGTGTCCAGCTTTTCCCCTGCCCAGAGCGGTCCCGCGACGTTGAACGACCGCAACCCTGCCGGAGCTACCGAGAGAAAGGTCTCGAGGATGCGCTCCAGCTTGAGGAGTGGCTTGTCGTAGAAGCCAACGTGGTCCAGGTCGCGCACGCGGATGCCGGCGGTATCGAGGCAGGACGCAATCGCGCGGGTGGGAAACGAAGCGTCTCCCTTCACGCGCGTGAACCGCTCTTCCTGCGCGGCGGCGACGATCTCGCCGTCCCGCAGCAGGCAGGCGGCGCTGTCGTGATAGAACGCCGAAATCCCCAGGATATACATTTGCCCCGTGATGCTGAAGCGCGCGTTGCTCAACGCGGGGACCGCGATCGCCTCGTTCGGCGCCGCCTTGGCGCTCGCTGAGGCGGCGTTGCGCCTCGTCGCGCCGGAGGAACGGTACACGGTTCTGGTTCCCGGCAGCGAATGGACGGTTGCCGAGAGCCGGGACATCCGGGGCGTGCGCGGCGTCTCCCGCTACCGCGTAAACGCCGAGGGTATCCGCGGGCGGCTTTCCGGCCCGGACAGCGCGGAATACCGGCTGCTGGCGGTCGGCGGATCCACTACGCAGAGCGCCAATCTCGATGACGATGAGGCGTGGACCCACCTGCTCGAGACGCGCCTGGGGAGAACGACGGACGGGCGGGTGACGTGGGTCGGGAACGTGGGAGCGTCCGGGCTCCGCGCGGCACACCACGTGGTCCAGCTGGACTACCTGCTGCGCCAGCCGCCGCGCGTGCAGGGAATCATCATGCTCCTGGGTGTCAACGATCTGGCCGCTGCGTTGGCGCAGGGATGGCACTATCGGCCCGCTGATGATTCCACGCCGGAGGCGAAGGGCCGGGTCCTTTTCAAGGCGTTCGCTCGTGCGCCAGCGGTTTCGACTGAGCCGCGGTTCAAGCGAACGGCGCTGTGGAGGCTGGCGCGGCGCGCTCGGCAGAACTGGACCGCGCAGCGATTCATCGGCCATTCCAGCGAGGGTGTGAGGAGGGCGCGCGCACACCGGGCCGCGTCGCCCACCGTAGACTCGTTGCCGCCGCTCGATCAGCCGCTGGCCGACTACCGCCACAATCTCGGTGCTATCGCCGACCGTGCGGCGGCCGTCGGCGTGCGGATCGTCTTCGTGACGCACCCCTACCTCTGGCGGTCCGACATCTCCGCCGAAGACGGGGGTCTGCTCTGGTTCGGATGGATTGGGGACAACTGGACTACGGCGACCGCGTACTACACGCCCGGCGCGCTCGCGCGGGGGATGGAAACGTACAACCTCGAGATGCTGAGCTTCTGCAAGGAGCGGCGGCTGGAGTGCGTGGATGCGGCGTCAACGCTCAACGCGGAGCCCGACATTCTCTACGACGATGTGCACTTCACCGAGCGGGGATCGGCCAGGCTGGCGGAGGTACTGGCCACCTGGTTGACGGCGCGCGCGCCCTACTGACCGCGGACGGGTCTCGCACGTGCGAAGGCTGACCCCGGTCAGACCTTCGGTAGCGTCGCGAGTAGCTTCTCCACGTCCTCCATGTCATTGAAGACAGACGTGCCGATGCGGATGTGATTCCAGCGGAGTGTGACGCGCACATTCGCTGCTGTGAACACCTGCTGGTACTTCTCCGCGTCCTTCAGCGCCGCCGTGACGATGGGCGACCTGGCTTCCACCGGTGTTATCAGCGGGAATCCGCGTTTCGGGAGCTCTGCTTTGAGTCGATCGATCAGTGGCCGCGCGTGCGCCTGGATCTGGTCAACGCCGATGCCCGTGATGTACGGCAGCGAATACTCCAGTCCCGCCAGCGTGATCGGATTTGGTTCGTAGCCCATCGAGAACATTCCCGCGGCGCCGGCCTTGGGCACGTAGTGGTCCACGATGTCTGTCGCGGGCGTGTCGAACGGGTACATGTGGGTCGTGGGGAGCGTGGTGAACTGGCTCCAGTGCACGAACGGTGGCCGCATACGGTCCATCGATGGTTTCCGGACGTAGAGGAATGCCGTACCGGACGACATCAGCCACTTGTACGAGGCGCAGCAGGCCGCATCAACGCCTGACGCTCCTAGGTCGAGCGGAACGTTCCCCGCCGACTGGATGATGTCCGCGTAGACCATCGCGCCCTTCGCATGGGCGATTTCGCTCACCCGCTTGAGATCATGCTGGAATCCATTGACGAACGACGTCGCAGAGACGGCCACCAGCCGGGTTTTTCCTTTCACGATCGCGCGGTCGAGGTCGTCGAGCGAGATCGCGTTGTCCTTCATCTTCACCCACGTGACGTCCAGTCCCTTCTTCGACAGATCCGTGTACATCTGCTGGGACCCGACGAAATGCAGCCAGTCGCTGACGACGTGGGTGCCTTTCTCGTACACGCCGAGCGCCGCGGCGACGAATGCTTCGCCGATGGAGGTGCTCGGCATGAAGGCGATCTCTTCGGCGGAGACGTTCATGAGTTTCGCGAAGGCCTGGCGGACCCGTTCCTCGCTGGGGCGGAATCCGTCGGGCTCGCCCGCGATGGTTGCCGCGGCCTTCTTCACGAGGTCGGTGGAACCGGCGCTGCGCGGATGGGTGGCCGATGAATTGAGGTACGTGCCGCGCAGGGTGGGGAACGACGCCTTGTCGGGCAATGTCGGAGGTGCGAGCGGCATGGGCGCGGGGCTCGGCGCCTCGGCGCGGGCGCCGACGCGCCGTCCCAGGGCCTCGAGCGCGTTGAGCTCCAGGGGCAGGGCGCCCATCGCCAGCATCCATTCCCGGCGCGTCAGTTCCATTGTTGCTCCGTCATAACTGGTAGCTGCGGTGAGGCGGGAAACTGCCTCAGATCGTACGTGCCGGCGGTACGGGACGCAACCGGGCCAGGTTGTATACTCAGATGGTGAAGACGCCTTCCCTGGTTTTTCTCATATCCCCCGCGAGTTGCGGTGGTCCCCGCGCCCGCATGCTGCTGAATAGCAAGACGAGCGCGCTCGCTTCCAGGCTAGGTGGTGAAGGCGCATCGATCGGCGAAGTCTTCACCTTCCTGAGCAGTCTCTATTTCCGTGGGAAACTCACGTACGCGACCGCGTTCGGGGCGGCACCGTCTGGCTGGTCTGGCGCGCTCGTCATCACGCCAGGTCGCGGGCTTGTCCCGTCGGAGACCATCATCCGGGCGGATGACCTGCGTGGAATGGCGGATGTCCCGGTGGATCCCGATGAGCCGCGCTATGTCGAGCCACTACTCCGCGACGCCCGTGCGCTCGAAGGTGCCATCGGTGCGGATGGGGGTGTGGTGCTGCTTGGCAGCATAGCCACCGGCAAGTATGTGGATCCGTTGCTCTCGGTCTTCGGCGAGCGGCTGTTGTTCCCGCCGGTGTTCGTGGGTCGAGGCGACATGAGTCGGGGTGGATTGCTGCTGCGCTCGGTCCGTGCGCGTACGCCCCTGGAGTTCGCGCCGGTAAAGGGAGCCGTTCGCAGCGGTCCCCGCGCTCCCAAGCTGGACACGCTCCTCCGGAAGAAGAAGCCCGCCCCGCGGTAGCTCGACCGCCAGTCCCGGGCGGCCAAACTCACCCCTGAGTGTCGTGCGGAGATTGCACGGAAGGCAGCTTCGAGCCGGTGGAAGAAGGGGGATTCAAAGGAACGGTGAACGTCCCCGCCGGTGCCGTGGCCGTGCTCAAGACAGGGCGAGGAACCTCACGGTAGGGGTCAGGAATAACGGCTCGGCCCCCCCGAATCTTCTTTCGCAACTCCACGAGAACCGGTGCGGCAGTATACGAACGTGCCCGCTTCTCGCCCTCCGCCACCAATAGTCCAGCGTCTACCATAGCAGTCAATTCCCGACTAGCCACTGGTTGATTCAAGTCTGCCGCATCCCGGTAGGTAGCATTTACCACCTTGTAGCCATGGGCAGCATCCCAAAGAGCGAACACCGTGCGCTCGTGTAAGTCGCGCTTGGTCGCTTCTTCAAGCAATGCGGTCCACATCTGTTCACTCTCGCGGGAACGCTGCAAGAGGGTGTGCGCTTGATAGAAGTGGGCGCGAAGGCAAAAGCGCACAAAGTGGAGGGCATCGTTTTCGGGATGCCAGCTTCCACGTCCTACTGCTGCGAGCGAGTCGTAGTACGGGTACTGATGCCGTCCTAAGAATTCCTCGATGCTGGAAAACGGCGGTTCCAGCGCAAAGCCTCGCCCTAACACGAGACTTTGAAGACAACGTGCCATACGCCCGTTGCCATCTCGGAACGGATGAATCATGGTCAGGTTGAGGTGGGCCATAGAGGCCCGAACGAGGTAGGGGACTTTCTCGTCCGGTGCCGCCAACGTGGCAACGAGTTCTTCCATCAACGAGGGAACCAGTGAGAAGTCGGGGCCCTCATAAACCACTTCTTTCTTCTCCTCGTCGTGGACGTAGATCGGTCCCAATCGCCACATGCCCGGACTCTTGTCGGGGTCGTGCTCAAGCATCATGAAATGCAGCCCCTTGATGGTCGGGACTGACCATGTGAAATGAGGGTCGCGGGCCAGGTTTAGGACGTATGTCATTGCCCGCCGATACCCCTCAATAGCCTTGGCCGTCTCATCGTCCGCCTTGACCGGTTCGCCCTGGGCGGCGGACACAACATCCTGCTTGTCAATGCGGTAACCCTCGATGCTGTTGGATCCGCGCATGGCACGGCCAAGCGTGCTCCTACGCAGGAGTCCGGTCCAGCGACGGGGCGTACCCAGGGTATGCCGTAGGCTCTCCCGTACCGTGCTGATCTTGTCAACCACCTTGTGGTCAACCGCCTCGAGGCTAGGTGTCTTGAAAAGCATCCAAAGTCCTTTTGTAAAGTACAAGACAACATATACTATATGTCCTATAGGGCTTTGTAAACTGAACGAATACCGAAGTTCCATAAGCGTAGTTACTTAGCTGGATGGGTAGCAGGTGCTTAAACACGAATGAGTCCAGCATTGACGTCGGGGTTGCTTTCGGGGAATATTCGGGAGTGTCCCCACTCCTTTCCTATCTAGAGAAGCTCAATCCCGCTCAGCGACGGGCGGTGGAATACGGCTGTGCCGACCTGGCGCACGCGCTCCCTGGACCCCTGCTGATCATTGCGGGCGCGGGGACCGGGAAGACCGCGACCCTGGCGCACCGGGTAGCTCACCTGGTGGTGAGCGGGGCCGACTCGCGGCGCATCCTCCTGCTGACCTTCACCCGCCTGGCCGCCGCCGAAATGACGCGGCGCGCGGAACGCATCGTCACACAGGCGACCGCCGCCGGCCGGCGACCTGCGCGGATCGAGTGGTCCGGCACCTTCCACGGCATCGCTAACCGGCTGCTCCGCCTCCATTCGAAAGCGGTGAAGCTCGATCCCTCCTTCACCGTGCTCGACCAGTCGGACGGCGCGGACTTGATGAACCTGATCCGCAACGAACAGGGACTCGCGAAGAAGGAGCAGCGGTTCCCGCGCAAAGGCACCTGCTTCGCGATCTACTCGCACGTGATGAACGCGCAGCAGACGCTGGAGCAGACCCTGGAGAAGGCGTTTCCCTGGTGCGCGGAGTGGACCGGCGAGCTGAAGCGGCTGTTCAAAGCCTATGTCGAGGCCAAGCAGGAACGCCACATGCTCGATTTCGACGACCTGCTCCTCTACTGGTACTACCTCATGCAGGAGCCCTCGGCCGCGGAGGGCGTCCGCCGGCGATTCGACCACGTGCTGGTGGACGAGTACCAGGACACCAACGCGCTCCAGGCCGGCATCCTCCTGGGCCTCAAGCCCGACGGCCATGGGCTCAGCGTCGTGGGTGACGACGCGCAGTCCATCTACTCGTTCCGCGCCGCGACCGTCCGCAACATCCTCGATTTCCCGGACCAGTTCACGCCGCGCGCCGAGGCGGTCACGCTCGAGCAGAACTACCGGTCGGTGCAGCCGATTCTCGATGCCGCGAATGCTGTCATCGGTGGGGCGGGGGAGCAGTTCCGGAAGGACCTGTTCTCGACCCGCGTTTCCGCCCAGCGGCCGGTGTACGCGACGGTCGAGGACGAACAGGCGCAGTGCGACTACGTGGTCGAGCGGATACTGGAGCATCGCGAAGCCGGCATCGACCTCAAGCGGCAGTGCGTGCTCATGCGGGCCGCCCACCATTCGGACCTGCTGGAGATCGAGCTGGGCCGGCGAAACATCCCGTTCGTGAAGTTTGGCGGGCTCAAATTCCTCGAGGCCGCGCACGTGAAGGACATCATCTGCGTCCTGCGGTGGGCGGAGAATCCGCGGGACGCCGTGGCGGGATTCCGGGTGGTGCAGCTCCTGCCAGGTGTCGGGCCCGGCCATGCCCGACGGTTACAAGAGCGGCTCGAGCAGGCCGGCTGGGATTTCAGCGCGGTCGAGGCCGCCGCGGTGCCGTCACCTGCCCACGAGAGCTGGCCCGCATTCGTCGCGATGATGGTCGCGCTGCGCAAAGAGGAAACCGCGTGGCAGGGGCAGCTCGGTATGGCCCGGCGCTGGTACGAACCGCACCTCGGCCGCCTCTACGACGCCGCGCCCATCCGGGCGAATGACCTCGAGCAGCTGGAACAGATCGCCAACAGCTATCGCACAAGGGAACGATTTCTCAGCGAACTGACTCTCGACCCGCCCCGCGCCGTGGGCGACGAGGCGGGTGTCCCGGAGCAGGACGAGGACTACCTGATCCTCTCGACGATCCATTCGGCCAAGGGCCAGGAGTGGGACGTCGTCTACGTGCTGAACGTTGTCGACGGCTGCATCCCGTCAGACCGCGCGACGGGTACGCCGGGAGAGATCGACGAAGAGCGGCGGCTGCTGTATGTCGCCATGACGCGCGCGAAGGACCACCTGCACCTGGTGCACCCGCACCGGCTCTACATCCCCGGCAAGGGCGACGCCCATCTCTACCCGGCGCGAACCCGCTTTATCGACGACCACACGCTAACGCTGTTCGAGCGAAAAACGCTCGGCGCGCCGCGGTACGTCGACGACCTGGTTGTGGGGACTGGGAGCGTGGATGTGGGGGCGAAGCTACGCGCCTTGTGGTGAACCTCACCCCCGCCCCTCTCCCTGACGGGAGCGCATATTCCCCCCATGCGCATCGCTACCTGGAACGTGAACGGCATCCGCGCCCGCACTGTGCAACTGCGGGAGTGGCTGGAGCGCGAGAAGCCGGACATCGTCTGCCTTCAGGAGCTGAAAGCCACCGCCGAGCAAATCCCGGACGACTGCCGCCTGCCTGACTACCACCACTACTGGCACTGCCTCAAGGGATACTCGGGTGTGTCGCTACAGCTCCGGAAGGACACGTTCCTCGCCGAGCCTGCGTTCACGCATCCCGCGTTCGACTTCGAGTCCCGCATCGTCATGACCGAGGTCGACGGTACGATCTTCGCCTCTACCTATGTCCCGAACGGCGGCAAGGACTACCAGGCGAAGGTGAACTATGTGAAGGTGCTCTCGGGGTGGGCCCGCGAGGTAACGGCGGCGGGGAAGCAGCTCGTGCTCTGCGGCGACATGAACATCGCGCACACGGAGCTGGACGTGCACCCCAAGGAGCGTAAGGCGACCGCGATCGGCCAGCTCCCCGAAGAGCGAAGCCTGTTCGACGACCTGCTGGCGGCACCACTGGTGGACATGGGAAGGAAGTTCGACCCGGACAACCCCGGACTGTTCAGCTGGTGGGCGCCCTGGCGGAACCTGCGCCAGCGGAACATCGGGTGGCGACTGGACTATGTACTGGCGTCACCGGGGATAGCCGAGCGGGCGACCGGTTGCGTGGTGCAGGCGGACGTAGGCACCAGCGACCACGCGCCCGTGATGATGACGTGGAATGGCACTCCCTGACGGGTTTGGGTATTCTATAGAGCCAGCAGTAATCAGTGGGGTACGGTCATGTTCGCGTCTGCCCTTCTTGCTTTAGCGCTAGTCCAGCCCGCCGAACCGCAGGTCCGTCTTTCCCTCAATTCCGACGCCAGCTACCGGCCCGGCGAACGCGCCCGTGTTCACGTGCGCGCCGCGGAAGACGGCTATCTCGTCGTGCTGCGCACGGACGTGGATGGCTGGGTGCGGGTCCTGTATCCGGTGGAACCCTTCGAGGACGCGTTCGTGCGGGGTGGCCGGGAACTCGAGGTCCGGGACCGCGGTAACCGCGAGGCGTTCGCCGTCAGCCGGCGCGAGGGTTCGGGCGTCGTGCTCGCGGCGTGGTCACCGAAGCCCTTCGAGTTTCGGGACTTCATCCGCAACGATCACTGGGACTATCGCATCCTTGATTCGGCGCGGTCGTCGGACGATGAGGCGGCGCTGCTCGCCATCGCCGAGCGCATGGCGCCGGGCGGCGACATCGGGTACGACGTGCTGGCCTACACCGTCGGAGACGGCGGTAGCGGCTCCCGCAGCTACGCCACTAGCAGCAGCTACTACGGCTACTACCCGTCGTACTACCCGGGCTGCTGGTCCTGCGACCGTGGCATCGGATGGTCGGTGGGCTTCAGCTTCGGCAATCGCCCCTGGTACCGCTCCTCGTTCTACTGGGGACCGGTTTTCTACTCATCGTACGATCCTTGGTACTACTCGTGCTGGGGCTGCTACTCGCGAAGCTATTACTCGTACGGCTACTCCCGCCCGTGGGGTACGAATGCGTGGGGATGGTCGCAGCCCTGGTATCGAGGCGGGTACGGGTCCCGCGGCTGGTACGACCGCGGCGGGCGCTCGTACGCGTACGGCTTCCGCGAGAGCGACCGCTACGTTGGCGAGCCGAGGCGCGCTATTCCCCGCAACGCGACCGTGGGCACGCGCACCTACGCGCGCGCCGCATCAGAGCAGCCTGGCCGTGGCAGCGTGTCTCCTGATGTCCGCGATGTGCGAGCGCGCCGCGGGAATGATGAGAGCTCTGTGGCGCCCCGGTCCGCTTCTCCCCGGACAACGCGTAACAACGACCAGGTCGCGCCGGCTCGCCGCACCGAAGATGCTTCGCCGGATCGTTCGAGCTCTGGCGGCAGCAGGGAAGTGAGTCGCCCGCGTCCATCGCGCGCTTCTGAGCCGAGCGCGGAGCCGCGCCGATCGGCCGCGCGTGAGCCGTCACGCGGCGAATCCCGGCCTTCGAGTACATCGCGAGGCAGTTCCGGTGGTGGAAGTAGCGGCCGCAGCGCGCAGCCGTCGTCCGGTGGGGGTTCTCGCAGCAGCGGTGGGAGCTCGCCGAGTTCGGGTGGGGGCAGGCGGAGGTAGCCTCAACCCGCCCCTCACTCCGGCTCCAACCCCGGGCTTGCGCCCGGGTCGGCGGCAAAGAAATAGGTGAGTGGTCCTGCCCGGACCTATGCCGCTGCGGCTGGGGCGGGACCGGCGTCTACCAGCTGCT
>CAMDCH010000048.1:0-12647 GCA_945889655.1 bacterium HR33 | reverse complement strand
CGATGTCGAGGAATGGCGGGTCGCCGGGTGGGCGGGTGGGCGGGTGGCCCGGATCGTCCTGACCCGCCTGCCCGCCTGCCCGCCTGCCCGCCTGGCGCACGAGCGCATTCGCCAGCGTCCCGTTCACGTCCAGGTTCAGCGTGTCGCCGAACTCGTACGGCTTGGACGCGGCGTCCGCTTCCACCCCGGTGGAGAGATAGGCGGTCTCGTGGCTGCCGAAGCTCGACTTGCCCACCGAGCCAAGCAGCTGCTTGAGCGTCCGGTAACCGAGGAAGTCGATGCCTTTCTCGGTGAGATTGAACTGCACCTGCTGCGCAGCCTGGTGCGCCTCGCCACCCGGCCCGAACATCGGCTGGTAGCCCTGCGGGACCTGCGGCGACTGCTCGGCGTTGAGATACCCGTCTTCAATCAGCTTCTGGATGATCTGGTCGAGCATCTCCCCCAGCTGCTGCTGGAGCTGCGCGTCCTTCTCCGTGTCCCCGGTGGATTCCCCGCGAAGAGCCTTGAGCATCTCGGGTGAGAGCTTGCCGGACTCCATGAGCGCGCGCACGATGGCCTGCCGCAGCCCGTCCATCGAGCGGTCGGGATCGTCGTCGCCGAACTCGCCCCAGAAGGGGTGCGTGTAGGAGCCTCCCGCGAAACCAGACTGGAGCAGGTAGTCGCTCAGCTGGTCGAGCAGGTCCTGGAGATTGATGGCATCCAGGAGCTGGGGCAGGTACTTGGAGTACGTCGTGTAGCGCATGCGGTGTCCTTGTTGAAACACTCGCACCTAATGAATGTTCGCGCAATGACGGGCCCCGCAGTCCAGCGCTATTCCGGCGCCTTTGCCGCGCTTCGTCACCGCAACTTCCGGCTGTTCTTCTACGGCCAGCTCGTATCTCTCGCCGGCACGTGGATGCAGATGATCGCGCTGTCGTGGCTCGTCCTGACGGTCACCAATTCTGCGTTCTACGTCGGGCTGGTCAGCGCGCTCGATACCCTTCCCGTGCTGCTGCTCGCCCTGTACGCGGGAGTGGTGGTGGACCGGGTCTCCCGGCACCGGCTCATCATCGCCACGCAGGTGACCGCGATGGCGCTGGCGCTGGTCCTGGCGGCGCTGGTCCTGACCGGGAACGTCGAGCTCTGGCACATCATGGTGATCGCCACCGGTTTCGGCGTGGTGAATGCATTCGACATTCCCGGCCGCCACACGTTCTACGGCGACCTGGTAGGCCGCGACGATCTCACGAGCGCCGTGGCGCTCAACTCCGTCTCATTCAACTCGACCCGCATCGTCGGCCCGGCAATCGCCGGGATCGTCCTCGGCATCGTGGGGCCGGGGATCTGTTTTCTCGTGAACGGGCTCTCGTACCTGGCCGTGCTCTGGGGACTGTCACGCATGAACGTGCCACCGCGTCCCGCCGCGGAGCCGGCGAAGAGATCGGCGCTGGAGAACGTGATGGACGGGCTGCGCTATATCACCCGCGATCCACGGATGAATGCCCTCGTCATCGCGAGCACCATCCTCACGATCTTCGGATCGCCGTTCCTGGTCCTGCTTCCCGTCTTCGCGAAAGACGTGCTGGGACGGGGCGCCTCCGCCTACGGCTGGATGATGGCCGCCGTGGGGGCTGGCGCTCTCCTCGGCGCGCTCTGGATCGCCGGTCCGGGGCGGCGCCGCGCGCGCGGCGTGGTGATCGGCTGGACCGCCGTCGGTTTCGGCGTGCTGATCACCGTGCTGGCGCTGGCGCGGCATCTCTGGCTGGCACTGCCCATCCTGGCCATGATCGGGTTCACGATGATCGTGAGCGGCAACATCGTGAACACGCTGCTCCAGACCCTGGCGCCCGAATACCTGCGCGGTCGGGTCGTCTCGGTCTACACGCTGGTGGCGGTGGGCTTCGCGCCGATCGGCGCCATGGAGGCAGGGTGGATCGCCGAGCACTTCGGTGCGCCCGCCGCGCTGGTGGTTGGTGGGCTGATCTCGGCTGTCGGGGCGTTGGTGATCCTGGCGAGGACACCGGAGTTGCGGACGACAAAGTGAGAAGTGAGAAGTGAGAAGTGAGAAGTGAGAAGTGAGAAACAACCGGATCGCCCTTCTTACTTCTTACTTCTTACTTCTTACTTCTTACTTCTTACTTCTCACTTTGTTACCTGACTCTTCTGCCAGTCCCTCATTCGTACCACGCCCACGACGAGGTCCGCGATCTCACTGTAGCTGAGTCGCTCGCTGTTCAGGACCAGGTGATAGTTGACCGGATCGTCCCAGCCGCGCCCATAGTGCGTCTTCACGTACTGCCGCCGGCCGCTGTCCACGTCATCCACCGTGCGCTCCGCTTCCTTGCGGTCCACCTTGAGCCGCTCCATCGCGCGCAGTACGCGCACCTCGCGCGGGGCGACCACGAAGACGTGCAGGACGTTATCGCGCTGGGCGAGGTACGACTGCGCCCCTCGCCCCACGAGGATCATGTTGTCGTGCTTGACCGCCTCGCTGATGATCCGCTCGGTGGTCCTGACGATTTCTTCCTCGGTTGATGGTCCGGTGGTGGGTGTTTCGCCGGTAACGACGAATACTTCGGGGGAGGCGAGCGCCATCGCCTGCGCCAGCCGCTCGAGCAGGCCGGGCACCCGCTCCTCGAGCCGTTCGACCTCGGGCTTGGGGACTCCGGAGCGCTGGGCCACGAGATCGACGAACTCGTTGTCCACCACCTCCCAGCCGAGCTGCTGTCCGATCAGCTTCGCGACGTCCGCGCCGCCTGATGCGAACTGTCTGGATATCGTGATGACTGCCATTAGCGATGCGTCGCGAATGAAAGGTTCTGGGTGCTTGGTTCTAGGTGCTGGCGGGTCCGTCGGTCGATGCCCAGGTGACCCGACGAACGCTCCAGGCGCCACGAGCACCCAGCACCCAGAACCCAGCACCTCTCACGCAAAAAGATTCGGCCCCTGTCCCGGTCCCTTGCCAAACCCGGGCTTGTCCGGCCGCACCCGGCTGTAACCCAGCTCGTCGGTGCGGGTGATGCGCTTCTGGGCGACCAGGCCTTCGAGCACCAGCTCGCACGCCGAAACCTGGGTGGCGGGATCGTCCTTGCGCGCGAGGCCGGTCTGCTCGATGACGTCCAGCAGACCCGGGACGGCGGCAAATCCCTTGAGGCAGATGTCGGAGCGCTCGTTGCTGGAGACCTTGAGCGCGCCGCCGTCGTCGAACCAGCGCACGATGGAGTCATAGTCCGCGCCCCCGGCCCGTTCTTCGAATGTCTTTCCTGCCGCTCGGCGCACGAGGTCACGCGCGATCGCATCCGCCCCTTGCAGTTCGCCTTCGTACTCCAGCTCGATCTTGCCTGTGATGGACGGCAGCGCCGCGTAGACGTCCGAGACGCGGGGCACCGCGCGCTTTTCACGCGTCAGCATGGTCCGCTGCTCGGCGTTGGACACCACGTTCTCGAGCACGCTGATGGGGAGGCGCTGGCTGACGCCGGAGCGCCGGTCAATCCGCTTGTCGCCGCGCGCTTCGACGGCGATGCGCTCCACCAGCTCCAACATGAAGTCTGGCACGGATACCGTGCGCCCTCGCCGTTCGATCCACGCTTCCTGTTTCGTGATCGCAACGCCGTGCTCCACCGTCCCGGGATAGTGCGTCTGGATCTCGCTGCCGATCCGGTCCTTGAGCGGTGTGATGATCTTGCCGCGCGCGGTGTAATCCTCGGGGTTGGCGGAGAAGACCAGCAGCACATCCAGCGGCAGCCGGATGGGGAAACCCTTGATCTGGACATCGCCTTCCTGGAGGATGTTGAACAATCCCACCTGGATCTTGCCGGCGAGGTCGGGCAGCTCGTTGATCGCGAAGATGCCGCGGTTGCTGCGGGGGAGCAGGCCGTAGTGCATGGTCAGCTCGTCGGAGAGCAGGTGCCCGCCGCGCGCGGCCTTGATGGGATCCACGTCGCCGATGATGTCGGCGATCGTCACATCAGGCGTTGCGAGTTTTTCGACGTAGCGTTGCTCGCGCTGGATCCATGCGACCGGTGCACGGTCGCCCTTCTCCTCCACCAGCTGGCGGCCGTACTTGGAGATCGGGCGGAATGGATTGTCGTTCACTTCGCTGCCGGCCAGGACGGGGAGCTCCTCGTCGAGCAGCGTCATCAGCGAGCGCAGGATCCGGCTCTTGGCCTGTCCGCGCAGCCCAAGCAGGATGAAGTTGTGGCGCGCGAGGACCGCGTTCGCGACCTGCGGAATGACCGTCTCCTCGAACCCGATGATGCCCGGGAAAATCTGCGCGCCCGCTTCGAGCAGGCAGATCAGATTCTCCCGCATCTCGTCCTTCACCGACCGCTGCTGCCGGGCGGGGTCGGACCACTCTGTCCGTTTCAGCTCACCGAGCGTAGCTGGCTTGTTGCTCGACACTGATGACTCCTTCGGATATTTCATTCAACCCGCCTACCCGCCCACCCGCCTGCCCGTCTTTGACTAATTACGTCCCAGCCCTACGCTCGGGCAAGCTCCACGCCCGACAACCGCACAGCCGCGAGTCCGAAACCGCGTATCGGGACCGTGACACGGCCCGCCCGTAAGGCTGCCGCCGTGCCGAGGTCACGACCTGCGAGATCAGTCTTGCGAGCACTATTAAAGGAAAGCACTCCCGCGCCCAGCGTGATATCCCGTGCCCAGCCGGCGAGTTCCTGCAGAACCAGCGTGACGTCGCGGCTCGACCGGTCCTGCCGAATGTCCAGGATGCACGCCGCCGGCTGATCGATGGAGAACATTGACCCGAAGCTCGGCAGGGTCGCGCGGCCCGTGCCCGGTACCGGCACGCTCGTGAGTGGTTCAGCCGACCAGCCGAACCGCCACGGATCGTCCGGCATGCTGTGTCCCGACGCAAATCCGAGCCGGTAGCGAGACGTGGCAGGGGCACGGCTCGTCACTTCGCCCTCGGCGGAGACCCCGGCGACCGGGGCATCGATCCCGCGGAAGTAGAAGGTGTTTGACCCGGCGCCGAGCTTGAGCCAGCGGAGATGCACGAGCCGTGGAACCGAGCCCGCGGCTTCGTCGAACCCGCCGGGGATCTCCCACGCTGTCACCGCGCGGTCGAGCGCGGTCGCGAAACCGTACTCGGCGGGCTCTTCCCCTCCCGTCAGCTCGTTGGTGATGTCGAGCCAGGGCATCCCGTCATACACGGTCAACGTCGACCTGAGCACGGACGCCTCTCGCCGGCGCGTCACCGTGACCCGCATACCGATGTCGGCGTGACGCGCCTTCTGGAGCGTGTCGACCCGGAATCTCCGCGCGGTATTGAAGCCGGCACCGCGCCGGATCCACTCGTATTCGCTGGCCACGGTCACGAGCGATCGTATCGCCCCGGTTTCCGGATCGATGCGGACGCGCAAGCTGCTGTTGTCGAGCGTGAGGTCGTTATCGCCGCCGGAGACCGCTTCCCAGCGCGCCGGTGCGTAACTGCCCTGGAGGCAGGCGTAGCCGGTAGCCGGGACATCGGTCACGACGCGCTCGGAGCCATCCGGCATCACTACGAGGCCGGTCCTGGTGAAAGGCGTCGCGTTGAGGACCAGTGTCCCCGGCGCGAGGAAGGCGAACTGGCTCGCGATCGAATCGAGCCCGCTACCGCCGAGGTGCGACACGAGCGGTTCGAAGACGCGGGTCACGGCTGCGGCGCCTTCGCGCGGGACCGGGCGCCAGCGGTCGTCCTGCGCCAGTCGCCTGCGAGTGGCTACGGGGAAGACTCGCTTGTCGAGCGTCGCCAGCAGCTCGTCCAGCTTGCCTGTCACGATCCGCGGAAACGAATAGCGCGCATTCCACTCCTGGGCACGTTCCTCGATCATTGGAGAATCAGCGGCGTCTGTGGCCGCGATCAGCGCGACCGCGCCCGAAGCATCGGCGAGGTCGCCGCCGGGTCCCGCGAGCCACTGCTCAACGCGCCGCTCCATTTCCCCGCGTCCCGCGGCGAGCCCCAGCTCGCGCGGGGACGCACCGGAAGCCAGGCCTACGGCGAAGACGACTGATCCATCACGAGACTCGATCCGTGCCAGCGGGGCGGAGGGATTGCGCACGCCGACCAGGCGGAGGCCCGACCCGGCCAGGATCATGGGCGCGGTGGCGAGACGATCGATGAGCCCAATGTCGTCTACCGCAAACGACGCCGGGGTGGGCCTGACCACGCGGAGCAGCGCCGCATGGTCGACAAACTCCGGGCTATCGAGTTGCGTGATCGGGTTGTCGGCGATCGTCGTCCAGTAGATGGTCCAGCGGCGGGCAGGCGTCAGGCGGTGCACCGATCGCAACACTCCCCGGGTGCCGGGAAGCTCCAATTCGGTGTGGACCGTGGTGTCGCGGTCGAGCGGCAGCCATAATTCGCCGTAGAGACGCCCGCCGAAACCCACTACGCCGGCGGTCCCGATCTGGCGCCGGGCGACGTCGAAGACGCGCAGGCGCCCCGCCGGCGCGGTTGATCCCTCGACGGTGAACCGGACCAGCGCGTTGCGTCCGTCGATCGAGTAGAAAACGGTGGCGCGCGCCGTGACCTGTGGCACGCTCGCGACGTGGCGGCCCCTCCCGAGGAACGTACCCGTTGCGCCCACGAGAGCGGCGAGAAACTTGCGACGATCGAGGTCCGGGCCGGACGGTTCGTTCATGTCCACCGGTAGATTCAAGGTGAGGGCCTACAACTGAACATAGGGAGCTACTACATGAAGCGCTGGGGAATCCTGATGGCCATCGCCGTTTCGGCGCTGGCGTGCAACGATAGATACGATGAGAGGCCGGCAGAAACCACGACCACGCCGCCGCCGTCGATGTCGACGGATACCACCACGCCACGCTCAGGTGCGGTGACGGGCGACAGCACGATGCTCCGGGACACGATCAGGCGGTAACCGGCCATCGAAGCGAAGCGGCCCGGCCAGTTGCGCCGGGCCGTTCTGTTTCAGGAGGCGAGGCGGAGCGGCAGGTCGGCCGCGCGCGCCGGTGCGCCGCTCGCCGTCACCGGCCGGGTGAGGTCGGTTTCCCGCCGCACCACGCCGAGCCCGATGTAGTGGTCCAGCGGCGCGAGCCACGCCACGCTGCTCACACGGCCGATGGTCTTGTCATCCTGCTGGATCTCGGCGTGCTGGAGATTCGGCGCGTCCTGCCAGGTGAGACCCACGAGGTGGCGGTTCGCGTGGCCACGGAAATGGATCCGCGCGACCGTCTCCTGCCCCGTGTAACACCCCTTGGTATAGGACACGCCGTTGATGTCGTCGTACCGTACTTCCTGCGGCAGCGTCTTCTGGTCGATCTCCGCGCCGAGGCGCGGCCAGCCGCCGAGGATCCGCGCGAGATCCAGCGCCGGCTCTGCGGCCGGCCGCGCGCCGGCCCGCTCGAGCGCGTCGATGACCACCGGCGCATCCTCCCTGGCGACCAGCACCTGGAGCGCGAAGGGGAGACCCAGCGGCGGACGTGACACGTAGCAGTCCGATGGCCGGAACGCGCTGCGGGTAGAACGTCCCGGCGCGGGGATCGCAAACCCCGCCTTTTCCGCGTACTCCAGTGCCCTGGGTCCCGCGAGCCGCAACACCGCGTGGGCGGCAGAGCGGTCGGTCGTCTTCGCCAGCCGCGGGGGGAGGGACTTGCCGAGGATCTCGGTGATCGCGTCGTAGCCGGCTGCCGGCGCCGTCAGCGTGACAGTGACGCCGGAGCGCGAGGCCCAGAGGTCGCTCACGATCATGCCTTTGTTCGTCAGCACGGCGGCGTAAAGGAACGCGTCCTCCCCGGGAGCCTCGAGATCGTTCGTAAGAAGGCCCTGCATGCACGCAACGGCACCGGGGCCCGTAACCTCGATGACGTGATCGCCGCACGGCGCCACGATCGCACCGTCGAGCACCGCCTCGCTCTGGTCGTGCGGGACGTCCAGCGGGTTAACAGAAAACGGCACCGGCGCGCCGGCTGCTTCAGTCATAGAAGCCCGCCGCGCGGTACGACTGGTCCAGCAGCTCGACCGGGTGCACCACCGGGATGTCGGACCCGGCGGCCCTGAGCCCGGCGCCGATCTGCATTGCGCATCCCGGGTTGCCGGTCGTGACCACCTGCGGCTTCGCGTCCAGCAGCCGTTCCGTCTTCCGCGCGAGCACCGCCCGCGACAGCTCTGGCTCGAGCAGCGAGTAGATCCCCGCGCTCCCGCAGCACACCTCGGCCTCCGCGTGCCGGACACGCGTCAGCCCCGGAATGGCGTCCAGCACCGCGTCGGGCTGCTTGCTGATGCGCTGGGCATGCAACAGGTGGCATGGTGGATCATACGCAACCGCGAGCGGAATCGCCGCACCCTGCCGCGGCCCCCGGGCCGCGAGCAGCTCCGACACGTCCTTCACCCGCGCCGAGAAACGGATCGCTTCGGCTTCCAGCGGATCCCCCTTCAGCAGGCGACCGTAGTCCTTGAGTGCCGCGCCGCACCCCGCGCTGTTGACCGCGATCTCCCCCGGCACGTTCGCAAAGGCGCGGACATTCATACGCGCTAACGTCCTTGCCTCTTCGTGCTCGCCCGCGTGCGCGTGCAGCGCGCCGCAACAGCCCTGCCTGGGTGCGTCGACGAGCTCGTAACCGTTGGCTGCGAGCGTTCGCGTCGTCGCGGCGTTCACATGAGAGAACAGGCCCTGCATGATGCAGCCGGTGAAGACAACTGCAGGTGGGTTGGCGGGTTGGCGGGTAGGCGGGTGGATTGAAGACGCATCGGTGGCTCGCCCCTTGGACGTTTCGGCCTGCCCGCCTACCCGCCTACCCGCCCACCCGTCCGTCGCCGCCAGCATCCCAAATCCAAATCCCAGCCGTGAACTCCCCGCGAGCTTCCGGGCTATCGGTCGGAAGAGCCGCGCCATGGCCATCGCCGGCTTCCGCAGCACGGGGTCCGCCATCGTGGCAAGCACCACCCGCGCGGCGAACGGCGGCCGCCGGCGTTCGGCGAGGACCTCGCGGGCCGCTTCCAGCGCGGGCCCATACTTCACGCCCGACGGGCACACCGGCTCGCACGCGCGACAGCCCAGGCAACGATCGAGGTGCTCGCGGAGCGCGGCATCGTCAGCGGCCTCCGGCTCCCGCGCGAGGCGTCGCATGAGCACGATGCGCCCCCGCGGGCTGTCGGCCTCGTCACCGGTCTCGAGGTACGTGGGGCACGCCTGGAGGCAGAATCCACAGTGGACGCACGGGTCGAGCCCGGAGAAATCGGGCTGGCTCATGCGCCCTCCGGCACCACGAGCACGCCCTTGGGGTCGAACACTCGGCGCAGCGAGGCCAGCAACGGGCCGACCCCCTCGCGGAACGCGCCGAAGTGGCCGGTTGCCGAGAGCACGTCCCAGGGGGCCCGCTCGACCGTCACCGGGGTCTCCCGCTGCATGGCCGCATGCCGGAGCAGCCTGATGCGCTCGGCGGTCGCGGTCCCGCTCCACCGGATGGCGGCGGCGCCGGCGCTGGTGGTGGTCCACTCGTCGTCGAGATGGTGCGCGATGAGATCGAGCGTGTCCGCCAGTCCGCCAATCAGCGTGCCGAGCCGCAGCGTGACCGGGCGCCGGACGGCCCGCTCACCGAGCGACTGCCAGAAGGGAAAGGCCTCGGCCCCGGGGACGTCGTTGAACGGGCGTGCCGCGGCGGACGTCAGCGTCCGGCGGGAATGCTCCACCGCCATCTCCGATCCCACCAGTCGCGCCGCGAGCGTCCACGCATCGCGGCCGCTCGCGGCGGGTGAGAGCAATTCCAGCGCGGCCGGTGACTCACCGGCGGCGAGGATGGCGGTCGCCGCATCCACCAGGTCGTCACGCGCGCCGGTGGCCAGGAGCGTCACGTCCGCGCGCGGGACGGTGCGGAGCCGCAGGTGGACGGAGGTGATCACGCCGAAGGCGCCGAAGCTGCCGGCGGCCAGCCGGGTGAGGTCGAAGCCGGCGACATTTTTCACGACCTTGCCGCCGGGCTTGAGTATCCGGCCGTCGCCGGTCACGATCGTGACGCCCAGGAGGTGATCTCGCAGCGCGCCAAATCCCGAGCGGAGCGGGCCGCTCGTGCCGGTCGCGATGGCCGAGCCGAGCGTGCGGTCGGCTCCGGGAGGATCGGCCGCGAGCCAGCCCCCCTGGTCGGCCAGCGCCTCGCGCAGCCGGCTCAAGCGGATTCCCGCTTCCACGGTGGCGACGAGATCGGTGGCGTGGACCGATGCGACGCTCGAGAGGCTGGTGGTACCGAGCGCCAGGTCGGCTGGGGCAGGGTGGTCGGCCCAGGTACGGGCGCCTTCGATGCGGACGCGCCAGCCTTCGCGTGACGCCGCTTCGAGCACGAGCGCGCATGCCTCGGTGGTCGAGGGCAGCACCAGCGGGAGTCCGTCAGCGTGGGATTCCACCACCGCGTCCGAGCCCACGAGGGAGCGGACGCGCTGCATCATGTTCACGTCGCGAGCGATGCGTCGTACTTCTGGCGGGTTTCGACGACGAACTTGCGGGCTTCGTCCAGGTACGGTTTGACCGCGGAGGGCGGCCACGGGCTGTTGAGGACATCCTTGAGATCCAGCGTCGCCATGGCGGCAAACATGCTCGGGAAGGACTCCCGCGCGCGGCGCTGAAGCTCGCTCGCGGACAGTTGCTTGCTCCACGGGGGGCTCTCGAGCCAGACGCGCACGGTGGCGGCGCCCACGACAGCCGGGTACGCGGCCTGGAGTGCGCGCTGGCCTTCCGACTGCTCGAGATGCTTCGTGGCGGCGTCGAGTCGGCGGGTCGCGTCATCGAGTTGTTCTTCGAACGTCGTGCGCCAGCGAGTCGGGATGGGACTCACGCCACTGCCTCCGCGGGTTTGTGTGCGCGTGCCGTGCCTGTCCATTCGCGACAGGCATGCACCGGCACCACCTTGCCGGGGTTCGCCAGGGACTTCGGGTCGAACACGAGCCGGACCGCCCCCATCGCCGCCAGGGTGTCCGGGTCGAATACCATCGGCATGTAACGGACCTTGTCGCTGCCGACCCCGTGCTCGCCGGTGATGGTCCCACCGGTCTCGATGCAGGCGAGCATGATCTCGGCCGCGGCTTCTTCTACCCTCCGACGCTCGTCGGGGTTGCGCCCGTCGAACGACAGGTTCGGGTGCAGGTTGCCGTCCCCGGCGTGGAAAACGTTGCTGATCCGCACCCCGTGACGTTCACCAATTTCCGCCACGCGGTCCAGCACGTCCGGCAGGGCGGAGCGGGGCACGACGGCATCCTGGACCACCAGGTCCGGGCTGATGCGGCCCAGCGCGCCGAATGCCTTCTTCCGTCCCTGCCAGAGCCGGGCGCGGTCGGCAGGGTCCGACGCTATTCGCACCGATCGCGCGCCGCCGGCCAGGAGCATCTCCTTCACCAGTCCGGCTTCACCCTCGATGGCTGGATCGGATTGTCCGTCCAGCTCGACCAGCAGCACCGCGGCCGCGTCCGTGGGATATCCGGCGGCGTAGATGGATGCTTCGACCACCTCGATGCAGCTCTGGTCCATCATCTCGAGTGCCGCGGGCACCAGGCCGGATCCGATGATGCGCCCTACGGCTTCGCTGGCTTTGCGCACCGACGTGAAATCTGCCAGCATCGTCCGGATCGCGCGCGCCAGTGGTACCAGGCGCACCGTGATCTTCGTGGCGATCCCGAACATCCCTTCGCTTCCCACGAATAACCCCACCAGGTCCACGCCCCACGGCTCGCCGCCCGGGGATCCGAGCGTGATGAGTTCTCCGCTCGGAAGCACGACTTCCAGCTCGAGGATGTGATTACTGGTGACGCCATACTTGAGGCAGTGCGGCCCACCCGCATTCTCGGCCACGTTCCCGCCGATGGTGCACGCCGCCTGGCTCGAGGGATCGGGCGCATACTGCAGCCCGAGCGGGAGCGCCGCTTCCGAGAGCCGGGCATTCACGACCCCGGGCTCGACTGTCGCGCGGCGGTTCACCTGGTCAACGGAGAGGATCCGTTTCATCCGGGTCAGCGTGATCAGCACCGCGTCGCCGTTGGCGACCGCGCCTCCCGAGAGTCCCGTTCCCGCGCCCCGCGCCACGAACGGCACGCCGAGCTTCGAGAGTGCCTTCACTACGGCGACCACCTCGTCACGGTTCGCCGGCAGGACCACCGCGAGCGGCCGTGACGAGCGCGTGGGCAGGCCGTCCATGGCGTACGTGTCCAGCTCGGCCGGAGCGGCCCGGACCCAGCGCTTGCCGACAACTCTTTCAAGGGCTGACAAGACTTCTGGACGGTTCGGCTGGAGGGACATGACGTAAAGTTAGAAAGGTGATGACGCTGATGCACGCTGACGGCGCTGATTTGTCACCGAAAAGCGAAAGGGACCCGTTGCCGGGTCCCAATCAGCGTAATCAGCGCCATCAACGCAATCAAGTCATGCCGCCCAGAAACTGGCCAGGCTGGACTTCCCGGAAGGGAGACGATCGGTGAAATCGTGCGTTGCGATCACTGTGTCAACGAAATAGCAGCCTCCTAGCCTCGACGTCTCGTACCCCCTTGTGGCTGGGCTGTCAGGCAAGCGGGGTTGCGGCGTGAGTCGCTTTCGGTGGTTAAGACGGGTCGAGCACGAATTCGTTCGAGAGTACCGTCTCTGTGCTGACTGGCGCACACTCGGGGCAACTCTGCTGCTGCTCATAGGCCGCGATCATGGCTGAGTCGTCGATATGGAGTGCATTCG
>CAMDCH010000047.1:0-13011 GCA_945889655.1 bacterium HR33 | reverse complement strand
CCCTCTCCCGGAAGGGAGAGGGGACAGGGGAGTGGGCGGACCCGAGCAACCGTTCTTGCCCCCCCGGTGTCAGAGTAGTTGTAGCAGCGGTGGCCCCTTGAGCTCCGAGCCCGGTGGACGAACGCAACCTGATTGAACGAGTCCGGGCGGGTGATGCCCGGGCAGAGCGTGAGCTCTACAACGCCCATGTCGATCGGGTCTACCGGCTGGCCTACAGGCTCGCGGGGGACGACGACCTGGCGCGTGATTTCACGCAGGAAACGTTCATCCGGGCGTTCGACAAGATGGACACGTTCCGGGGCGAGTCGAGCTTCTCGACCTGGATCCACACCATCACCACCTCGGTGGCGCTGAACGGCCTCCGGAAGGTGAAGCGGTTCAGGACCCGCGAGACGGACCTTGATGAAGCAGGTGAGATGCCGGGCCAGGCGCGACACGCCGAACCCGACCTCAAGCTGAAACTGGCGCGGGCCATCGACGCGCTGCCGGAGCGGTCGAGAATGGTGTTCGTGATGCACGATGTCGAAGGATTCACGCACCAGGAAATTGCGGAATCCCTCGGCATGGAAACGGGAACGTCAAAGGCGCAGCTCTCCCGGGCACGGGCCCGGCTGCGCGAATCACTGGCGGAGTTCGCCGGAGAATGGGCGTCATGACCGAAGAGCAGGACGAGCGGTTCAACGTGTTCATCCAGGAGACGGCCCGCGGCTATAACGAGCCGCCGGCCACGCCGCGGGACGAAATGTGGTCGTCCATCGTGGCGGGCCGCCGGTCGCGTGCCGCCGAGAAGAAGGCGCAGCGGCGCTGGATCAGCTGGGCGGCGGGTATCGCTGCCGTGCTCGCCATCGGTGTCGGGATCGGGCGGTTCACCGCCCCCGGCGGGAACCAGGTCGTGGCCAGCTCGGGTGGCATCGCGGGCCCGGCCGCCACGTATCGCGCCGTGGCCGGCGATCACTTTGGCCGAGTGGAAACGCTGCTGACCATGTTCAGTACCGAGGCCCGCAATCCACGGACGGACCAGCAGGTGTCCAACACCGCGCGCAACCTGCTCTCCACCAACCGGCTGCTCATGGATTCGCCCGTGGCGGACGACCCCCGTTTGAAGCACCTGCTGGAAGACCTCGACCTGGTGCTGGCGCAGATTGCCCAGCTCTCGGCCGAGCGCGGAATGGATCCCACGGAAATGATCGTCAGCGCACTGGAAGACAACGGCGTGCTCCTGAGGCTGCGTTCGGCGGTTCCCGCCGAGCCGGTGATGGGGACGCAGGGAGCAGAATGATGCACATCGTGAAAACGGGTTCTCTCGCCGGCCTCCTGCTGGTATCAGCCGCACTCGCGCAGGCGCAGGAACGCGCCCCGCGTGCCGAGGATCGGTCTCCCCGGTTCTACGGCCCGGACGTGAGTGTGATGGTCCCGCCGATGCCGATCGACATCGAACCGATGATCTTCGACTTCGACATGAGCGAGATCGCGCCGATGGCGCTGGACGCCGCGCGCCTCGGGATGGAAATTGGGCCGCTCGCGACTGAAGCCGCGGAGCTGGGCGTGCAGTCGATGGCGCTCGCGCAGGCCGACATGGCCCTTTCCATGCTCAGCGAGATGCCAATGGTGCGGGTCGAGCCGCGCTACTCGCCGCGAGTGAATGTCCGCGAGCCGGTGCAGGGCGACCCCGCGGATTCGCTGTACCGCTCGGCCCGCTCGGCGCTGACCAGGAACAACTTCAAGTCGGCGGCTGACCTCTTTGCGCGCATCCGGTCCCAGTATCCCAAATCCACCTATATGCCCGATGCGTTGTACTGGGGCGCCTACGCGCTCTGGCGACAGGGCGGGGATGCGCGGTTGCGTGAAGCGGCGATGCTGCTGGAACGGGTCGAGCGCGATCACCCCAAGGCGGGGGTAGCGGCGGAAGCCGCGCGTCTCGCGACGCAGATCCAGGGCAGGCTGGCACGGGATGGCGACGCCGCGGCGGCTGAACGCGTGACCGCGCTCGCGGCGGCGGAAGTGACGCCCTTGCCTCCCGGCACGCCGGCCCCCGCGGCGGCTCCAGCGCCGCCGGGCGTCACGGTCAGCGGGCGGCCTGGGGCCCGTGTTGTCGCGCCGAGGCCCCCGCGCCCTCCCCGGCTCGGGCGGGTCGGCTCGGACCAGGTTCCCGACGGGTGCTCGCAGGAAGACTATGACGACAAGGTGACCGCGCTCCAGGCGCTGCTGCAGATGAACTCGGACCAGGCGCTGCCGATCCTCAAGAAGGTGCTGGCCAAGCGGGATGAGTGCTCCGCGCCGCTTCGTCGCCGGGCCGTGTTCCTGGTCTCGCAGCAGCGCTCGCCGGAGAGCGCGGACATCCTGCTCGACGCGGTGAAGAACGATCCCGATCCGGAAGTCCGCCGGCAGGGCGTCTACTTCCTCGGCCAGGTGGACGATGCCCGGGCGATCACCATCCTCGGTGAGATACTGAAGGTGTCGACTGATCTCGAGACCCAGAAACGCTCGATCTTTGCGCTGTCACAGCACAAGAGTGCAGAAGCGGTGACCATCATCAAGCAGTACGCCGAGCGGGCCGACGCCCCGGACGATCTCCGGAAGCAGGCCATCTACGCCATCGGTGAGCAGCCTTCGCCGGAGAACGCGGCGTACCTGCGCGCGCTGTACGGCAAGATCACCGACGAAGAAATCAAGAAATACGTGCTGTACGCCGTGACCCAGATGCGGGGGCAGGGGAATTCGAAGTGGCTCCTCGACATCGCGGCGAACACCAACGAGTCCCTGGAGATGCGGAAGAACGCCCTCTACCAGGCGGGCCAGCTGAAGGAAGCGGACTTCGCCGCCTTCGCGGGCCTGTACGACAAGATGCCGGATCGCGAAATGAAAAAGCAGCTGATCTACGTCTACTCGCAGCGGAAGGAAGCGGCCGCGGTTGACCGCCTGATGGAGATCGCCCGCACCGAGAAGGACAGCGAGCTCCGGCGCTCGGCCCTTTTCTGGCTCGCCAACTCCGGCGATCCGCGGGCGGTAAAGGTCTACGAGGAAATCCTGAATCGATGAAGGGCGTCGCCGTTCTCCTGCTGCTGGCCGGCACGGCCCAGGCGCAGACCATCGCCCAGCGGGTTGGTCGCGCGCCCGACGGATCGGTCCGCATGACGTTCGCCGCGAAGCCGGGCGTCTGCGGCAACGGCCGGAACATCTCGACCTCGGCCGGTAGCAGCGAGTGGGAGAGTGACTGCGACACGGGGCCCGTGCGGGTCGCATTGACCCTACGAAACCGGAGCGTCACGGACGTACGCACCTATGTGGGCGGCCGCTGGCGGGCGTCGACCGCCGGCGTCACGGACCTGGGCACCGTCGGCGCCCGCGAGGCCGTCGATTACCTCGTCGGCCTCGCAAACCGTGACGACGCCGAAGGTCGCGAGGCCATTTTCCCCGCGACGCTGGCCGACTCGGTCACCATCTGGCCTATGCTGCTCTCGCTGGCGCGGAACCCCACGACATCCAACGCGGCCCGCAAGCAGGCCGTCTTCTGGCTGGGCCAGGCCGCCGGCGCGGCGGCCACCGCCGGGCTCGACTCGATCGTATACGTGGATTCCGTGGACCGGTCCATCAAGGAACAGGCGGTCTTCGCCCTCTCCCAGCGTCCCAAAGATGAAAGCATTCCCGTGCTGATTCGCGTGGCCAGGACCCACCGCGATCCTGCCATTCGCAAGAAGGCTCTCTTCTGGCTCGCCCAGTCCGGCGACGACCGCGCCCTGGCCGTCTTCGAGGAGATGCTCTCCAGATAGGTTCGCTCCACTCACCACTCACCACTCACCACTCACCCTTCCATCTCCGTTCCTGCGGTGTATCTCTGTACCTCATGCCACAATCGACCTTCTCCGCCCGCACCGCTGGCATCCTCCACATCGCGCTGACCATTTCGTCGTTGATGGCCATCGGCGTCGTCTGGTTCATCCGTGGCGGCACGCCCATGACGCTCGCTCCGACCGCGCGCGAGACCCTCGGGTACGCCGCGTACGCGATGGCGGCCACCCTGCTCGGAATCACCATGTTCATCCGAAGTCGCATCCCGGCGTTCGAGCGGGGGAAGGACGTGAACGAGTGGTGGGGGACCTACGGACCGCGGTTCGTCGTCCTCTGGGCCCTGGGAGAGGGTGGCTGCATTGCCGGCGCCGTTTTCTGGCTGCTCACCGACAACCAGTATGCCCTGCTCGCGCTGTCCGGTGTCGGCTTCCTCACCCTGGCCGCCTACCGGCCTTCCAAGTTGATGGAGCTCCAATAGTTAGAGATGGCTAAGTAATTGTGACAATCCGCCTCTCGGCGGAGACGTTACTTTCCGCTATCTCTTCCGCCCACTTCGATCACATGAGCGCCCCACTCTCTGTCCCTATCCGGCCTCGCCTCGCGGCGATCGATGTCGGGACGAATACGCTCCGGCTGGTCGTCGCGGAACTTGAACCGGACGGCACGTACCGGGTGCTCGACGAAGAGCGCGAGCCGGTGCGGCTGGGGCAGGGACTCGGCGAAACCGGCCGGCTCTCGGCCGAAGCGATGGAGCGCGCGCTCGCGGCACTCGGCAAGATGAAAGCGATCGCCGAAGGCTTCCAGGTCACCGAGATGCGCGCGGTCGCCACCAGCGCCGTGCGGGATGCCGCCAACGGAAAGGCGTTCACCCGCGAAGTCATGCGGCGTCACAAGATCCGCATCGACACGATATCGGGTGAAGAAGAGGCCCAGCTCGCCTTCCGCAGCGCTGCCCGCCATTTCAGCCTCGAGAATCGCTCGACCGCCCTCGTGGACATCGGTGGTGGCAGCCTCGAGATCATCCTCACCGCCGGCTCGGTCATCGACCAGGTCTACTCACTCCCGCTCGGCGCGGTCCGCGTGAGCGAGCAATTGGTGAAGTCCGACCCGCTCCGCCCGAAACACTGGCGCAAGCTCAAGAACGGCATTGACCGGCAGCTGAAGCACGCGCTGCGACGCCCCCCGTTCAGCACCGAGACGATGATCGGGAGCGGCGGGACCTTTACCGCGCTTGCGCACATGGCCAAGTGGCAGCGCGAGGGCCGGCACGGCTCGGTGCAGGGCGACATGCTCTCCCGCGCCGACATCGTTCACCTGCTCGGGTGGCTCAGGAAGACGCCGCTTGCGGCCCGGCGGGACATCCCCGGCCTCTCCGCGGATCGCGCCGATATCATCGTGGCCGGCGCCGCCGTGATCTCCCGCCTCACGAAGCTCCTGGGCGTGCGCCAGGTGCTGGTGAACGAGCGCGGGATACGCGACGGCATCCTGCTGGACATGATCAAGTCGCTGCCCGGGCAGCCCGAGGCACGGCAGGAGCCGCAGGACCGGCTCGAGTGGGTGAAGGTCTTCGCGCGGAAGTGCCGCTCCAACGAGCTGCACTGCGAGCACGTCGCCAAGCTGGGCGCGGAGATCTTCGATGGCCTGCGGGTCGCCTACGACCTGCCGCCGTGGAGCCGCGAGTTGCTCCAGGCCGCGGCCCTGCTGCACGATATCGGCTACTTCATCAATCACGCAAAGCACCACAAGCATGCCTATCACCTCATCATGCACGGCGACCTTCCCGGCTTCTCGCCGCACGAGGTGGAAGTGATCGCCAACATCGCGCGCTACCACCGCCGGGCGTTCCCGCGGACCCGGCATGCGAACCTGAAGCGCCTGTCGCGCGGAGACTGCAGGCTGATCGGGAAGCTGGCCGGGATCTTGCGCGTCGCCGACGGTCTGGACCGGGCGCACTCCCGGCAGGTGAAGGGCGTGCGGGCGGAGGATACGGGCCGCCGCATCCGGTTGATCGTTGAAGCGGCATCGCTGCCGCAAGTGGAGATGTGGGATGCCGAACGCAAAGCCGGACTTTTCCTTGATGCCTTTGACACCCAGCTCGAGCTCATGTGGCGCGACCAGGCCGGACGGAACCGGCTCGGCCGCCGCGCGGTGACCCGCGCCCGCCGCTACGTGCTCGCCGCCGTCGCCACGGCCTGAGCCCATGAAACCACCTGTTCTCGCAGCGTTCCCGCCCGATCACTACCTGAACCGCGAGCTGACCTGGCTCAACTTCAACGCCCGGGTGCTCGAGGAGGCCACCGACGCCACGAATCCGTGGCTCGAGCGCCTCAAGTTCCTCTGCATCTTCAGCTCGAACCTGGACGAGTTCTTCGAGGTGCGCGTCGCCGGGTTGCAGCAGCAGGTCTACGCCGGCATCGAGCCGCAGGATTACGGCGCCGATGGTCTCGGTCCCTCGCAGCAGCTCACGGAGATCGACGCCCGCGCCCACCGGCTGGTGGCCGAGCAGTATCGCGTGCTGCTGGAAGACGTGGTGCCGGGCCTCGCGTCCAGCGGTATCCATTGGGTCCGCATCGCCGACCTGACGAAAGCGGAGCGCGAGTTCGCCGACCGGTTGTTCGCGACCAACGTGTACCCGGTGCTGACGCCCCTGGCGATCGACCCCGGGCACCCGTTCCCGCACGTGCACAACAAGAGCCTCAACGTGGCGCTCCTGCTGGAGGGCGAGCACGGCGGCCAGTTCCAGGAGCTGTTCGCGGTGGTGCAGGTGCCCTCGGTGCTCGACCGCGTGGTGGTCCTGCCGGGCGCGGAGCGGACGCGGTTCCTGCTACTGGAAGACGTGATCGCGGCGCACCTCAGCGACCTGTTCGGCGGGTTCCGGGTCATGGGTCATACCGTGTTCCGGGTGACGCGCAATACCGATCTCGAGATCAACGAGGACGAGGCGGAAGACCTGCTGGAGAGCATCGAGGAATCGCTGCGCCAGCGGATGCGGGGCGACGCGGTGCGGCTGGAAATCTCCGCCGATGCCGACGAGCGCTTCGTGCAGATGCTGGGGGAAGCATTCGATCTCGAGGCGCGCGACGTCTACCGCGTCCCGGGTCCCGTGGATCTCACCCCGCTCACCGCGCTGAACCGCCTGGACGGCTATGCGGCCCTGCACGACGAGCCGCTGGTACCGCGGGTCTCACCGGCCTTTGCCGTAGCATCCTCGAACCCGTTCGACGTGATCCGCGCGCAGGACGTGCTCCTCCACCACCCGTACGAGTCCTTCGGCGCGGTGGTGGATTTCCTCGACCACGCGGCCGACGATCCGCAGGTGCTCGCCATCAAGCTCACGCTCTACCGCGCGAGCGGGGCCTCGCCGATCGTGACCGCCCTGACCCGCGCCGCCCAGAACGGGAAGCAGGTTACCGCGCTGGTGGAGCTGCGGGCGCGGTTCGACGAGCAGAACAACATCGTGTGGGCCCGGTCGCTCGAACAGTCCGGGGTGAACGTCGTGTACGGCGTGGTCGGGCTGAAAACGCACTGCAAGGTGGCCCTGGTGGTCCGGCGCGAGTCGGACGGGATCCGGCGCTACGTCCATCTCGCCACCGGCAACTACAACCCGACCACCGCGCGCGTCTACACCGATCTCGGCCTGTTCACCGCAAAGCGCGAGTTCGGCGAAGACGCCAGCGAGCTGTTCAACCTGCTTACCGGCTACTCGCAGCGGCAGCAATGGAAGAAGCTGATCGTCGCCCCGGTGGGCCTGCGCGAGCGGGTCATCCAGCTCATCGACCGTGAGCGCGCCCACGCCGAGGCCGGCCGTCCCGCCCGGATTTTCATGAAGGTGAATGCGCTGGTGGAGCCGTCGGTCATCGACGCGCTCTACCGTGCCTCGCAGGCGGGCGTCACCATCGATGCGGTCGTCCGCGGCATCTGTTGCCTGCGGCCCGGGCTGCCCGGCGTGTCCGAGCGGATCCGGGTCGTCTCGGTCGTGGACAAGTTCCTCGAGCACAGCCGCATCTTTTTCTTCGAGAACGCCGGCAGTCCCGAAGTCTTCGCGGGCAGCGCCGACTGGATGCCGCGCAACTTTTTCCGGCGCATCGAGCTCATGTTCCCGATCGAGGAGCCCCGACTCAAGACGCGGATCACCGACGAGATCATGCGGATCCAGCTGTCCGACAACGTGAAGGCGCGGCGCCTCGAGACCGACGGGACCTATACCCGCGTCACGCCCGGTGAAGGGGAAATGCCGGTCCGCTCGCAGGTGATCTTCCAGACCCTGGCCCGTGGCTCGGCCCGCGAAAGCGGCGAGATGGCCCTCCCGTTCATCCCACCGCTCGAGGCTCCCGCTCCGGATGTCCAGGCGCGCAAACGGAAGCGGAAGGGTCGCGTCCGCATCGGTCGCCCGCGTGATGTCACGGGCGAGCCGGGCTCAGCCGCCAGCTAGGGACGCATGGATCTCCTCATCATCCGGCACGCCATTGCCGAGCCGCGGGTCGAGGACGGGGGTACGGAGCCGGACGACACCCAGCGGGCCCTGACGCCGAATGGCCGACAGCGCATGAAGCGCGGCGCCCGCGGCCTGTACCGGTTACATCCCGGCATCACCCTTCTCGCCTCCAGCCCCCTCGTGCGCGCGCGGCAGACCGCCGAGATCGTGGCGCGCGCGTACGGAGGGATCTCCATCACTACCGTCCCTGAACTGGCTACTGGCGTGGGCGTCGAGTCCATGGCCGCCTGGCTTCGATCCGTCGAATCAGCGGAGACCGTGGCGGTTGTCGGCCACGAGCCGGGCCTGGGTGAATTAGGGTCCTGGCTGCTGGGGGGCTCCCGGGCGCAGCCCTTCATCACGCTGGGCAAGGGCGGCGCGTGCCTGGTTCAACTTCCCGAAGGCGCGCCGGCGGGTGAGGGCCGGCTTGCGTGGCACGCGACCCCGAAGATGCTGCGACGCCTGGGGCGCGGCTGATGCGTGCGCCCGCGGATCTGCTCGAGCGGTCTCCGCAGGAAGCGACGCGGCTCATCGCACTTGGATTCCTGAAGGAAGCGGTAGACGCCCGTGCGCGCCTCGGCGATCCCAGCGACAGCGAAGCGCTCCACGACTTCCGCGTCGCGGTTCGCCGGCTGCGCAGCAGCTGCCGTGCGTTCCGTCCGTTTCTCAAGGGGAGCCTTCCGAAGAAATTCCGCCGCGGCCTGCGCGAGCTGACCAGCGCCACCAACCAGGCGCGCGACGCCGAAGTGCTGCTCGCGCTCCTGGTGAGCGAGCTCCCCCCGGGGCCGGATGGCGGGCGTAACGGCGCCGACTGGCTCGTGCATCGCCTGGAGAGCCGGCGGGCCCAGGCCCAGGAACGCATCGGCGCGGACGCCGTCGCGCCGTTCGATGAGCTCGAGCCCAGGCTGCGCCGCCGGCTCGGCAGGTTCGAAACCACGGTGCACCTGGACCAGCGACGTCCGCGCCGCGGGTTCGGCCGCGTGGCCGGCAAGCTCGTGCGCGAGCATGTCGTCGAGCTTGGCGAGCTCCTGGCGCTGGTCACGGGTCCCGACCAGGACGAGATCGCCCACCGCGCCCGCATCGCGGCGAAACGGCTGCGCTACCTGCTGGAGTCTCTCGCCCGGCGCAGCAAGCGGGCCCGTTCCCTGGTGACTGCGCTCAAGGGTCTCCAGGATGTCCTGGGCGAGTTGCACGACGCGCAGGTGCTCGACATCGAGATCGTCACTGCGGCGGCGACCGCGGCCGCCAGCGGCGCCATCGGTGTGGAAGTCGCGGGGCCCCCGGCAGTCGCGCCGACACCGGAAGAGGTGGCAACCCTGCGGGCCGTGGCCCGGCGGCGGGCCGCGGAGCTCTACGAGAAGCTGAAAGCGGAGTGGCTCGAAGGCCGCGCACGGCCGATGCTCGAGCGGATCGACACGTTCGGCGCGAGCCTCGAGCGTCGCCGGGCGGCCGAGCACACCGAGATCGAGCGGAAGTATCTGCTGACCGGTGTTCCTGACGTGGCGAAGGAAGTGACGCCGCTGGAAATCGACCAGGGATGGCTCGCCGGCCAGCTCGTGGACGAACGGGTGCGCCGCACCCGCTCGGCCGACGCGGACACCTTCTCCCGGACGATCAAGCTGGGGGAGGGGATCGTTCGTTCGGAGTTCGAGGAGTCGATGACGCCGGAGACCTTCGACACCATGTGGCTGCTGACCGTGAACCGCCGGATCTCCAAGCGCCGCTACCAGGTCAAGGAGGGCGAGCGCACCTGGGAGATCGACGAGTTCACCGATCGCGAGCTGGTGCTGGCGGAGGTGGAGCTGCCTGCGGAAGACGAGGCGGTCACGATCCCGGGATGGCTCGCGCCGTACGTCGTACGCGAGGTTACCGGCGAACCGGAGTACGTCAACGTCAACCTCGCGAAGTAACGCTCACTTCACGAAGTGATTGAGCGGGCCGTGGCCGGCGCCGAGTCCAGGCGCGGTCTCGATGGCCCGGTGCACGAAGTCCAGTCCAGCTTCCACGGCTTGCTCGAGCGGCGAGCCAAGCGCCAGTCCTGCCGTGATCGCCGCCGAGAGCGTGCAGCCCGTGCCGTGCGTCGAGGTGGTCCGGATGCGTGGGTGTGTGAATCGCCGTGCCCCGGTGTCCGTGACCAGCACGTCGACGAGCAGCTCTCCCTCCAGGTGGCCGCCTTTGACCAGCGCGCTCCGTGCGCCCAGCTCCCGCAGCTTGTTACCGGCGCGCTCGAGATCGTCCGGGGTGCGCACGTCGATCCCCGTGAGGATCCGCGCCTCGTCACTGTTCGGGGTCACGACGTCGGCGAGGGGGAGCAGCTCCCGCACGATCACGGCCTCAGCCTCCGTCGTGAGCAGCCGGTCCCCCGACGTCGCGACCATGACGGGATCCAGCACGTAGTTCGTGACGCGGTGACGCTGGATCGCCCGGGCTACCGTGGTAACGAGCTCCGCGGTCGCCAGCATTCCCGTTTTGAACGCAGCCGGAGGCAGGTCACGCGCGAGCGCATCGAGCTGTGCTTCGACGATATCTGAAGGCACCGCATGAACCGCTGTAACACCAAGCGTGTTCTGCGCGGTGATCGCGACGATGGCGCTGGTGCCGAACACGCCGAACTGGTGAAAGGTTTTGAGGTCGGCCTGGATGCCGGCGCCTCCGCCGGAGTCAGACCCGGCGATAGTCAGCGCGATTTTTGGGACTAGATTCTTCCCCGTCATGTCATCCAATCTCGCAACGCTGGTCCGCACTCTCCAACAGAGAAAAGGGCGGAAGGGCCGTCACCTCGCGGTGGCCGAAGGCGTCCGGCTGGTGGAGGAGGCGGTCGCCGCGGGCATCCCCATTCGCGGGGTGATCACGTCCGAATCGTTCCGGCCCACCGGGCGGAACGGCCGCCTGCTGCAGGAACTTGCGGCCCACGCGGTCGAGGTGGAAGAAGTCTCCGACCGCGTCTTCGCGACCCTCGCCGATACCGATACCCCGCAGGGCATCCTCGCCGTGGTCGAGCCGCCGACCCGGACCATCGACGACATCGTTCCGGCGCCGGGAGCCCCGGTGCTGGTCCTCGACGCCGTCCAGGATCCCGGCAATGTCGGGACGCTGCTCCGCACCGCGTTTGCGCTGGGGGCGGGCGGCGCGATCCTCCTCAAGGGTACCGCCGATCCACTCAACGCCAAGGTCATGCGCGCGAGCATGGGCGCGGCATTTCGTCTTCCGTTTGCGCAGGCCGACGAGGCGGCGTTCCGCGCGTGGAGCGAGAAGCACCGCCCTGCTATCTGGGCCGCCGCGATGGAAGGCACGCTGGTCACCCGCCTGGCCCCGCCCGCGAACCTGGCGCTCATCGTCGGGAGCGAAGGCGCCGGGATCCGTCCCGAGGTCGCCGCCCTGGCATCCGCGCGGGTCTCGATTCCGCTGGCGCGCGGCGCGGAATCGCTCAACGTGAGCGTGGCAGCGGGGATCATCCTCCACGAGATCCAGCGTGGCAGGTAGCCCGCTCCAGGTCACCATCGCAGCGGTGATCGGGTTCGCCCTCGGCGCAGTCATCAACATCGGGCTCACGCGCCGGACCGACACTCCCGATCCAGTCTGCCCGCAATGCGGCAGCCCCACGTCGTTCATCGGCAATGTGCCGTTTCTCTCCTGGTTCCGTGTGACCCTGCGCTGCTCGCGATGCGACTGGCGCGAAACGACCTTGCTCGACTGGAGCCAGTGGATTCGCGAAGTCGCCACGCTTCACAGCCCGCGCGGTGCGCGTTGGTCTGCGAGTTATCTGCTGGTCGGCATGGCCTACGCCGCCACCTGCGGCATCTGCGTTGCGACCGCAGGCTGGACATTTACGGCTCTTCAATCTGCGGCTTTCGTTTCTCTGCTGCTCGCCATCTCCATCAGTGACGTGAAGATCAAGATCATTCCGGGCGAGTACACGATCCCGGGCATCGTGGTGGGCCTGGCCGCCGGAATCGCCGGCGCCCCGCCGGGGCCGGTCCAGTCGGTCCTCGGCTGCCTCGTGGGTGCGGGCCTGATCTGGGGTCTCGGCGTCGTCGGTACGTGGATGTTCAAGAAGGAAGCGATGGGCGGCGGTGACATCGATCTCATGGCGATGGTCGGCGCGTTCCTCGGCGTGAAGGCCGTGTTTCTGACCGTCTTTCTCGGCGCCGCGGCTGGGACGCTCATCTATGCGCCGCTCCTGCTCATACGCCGGGACTGGGGACAGCAGATTCCCTTTGGCGTCTACCTCGCAACGGGCGCCGTCATCACGATGGCCGCGGGTGAGTCGCTCATCGCCGCGTACCTCCGGCTCGTGCTCGGCCCATGATGCGGACCCTGTTGCTCGCGGCGGACTGGCCGGTCATCGTCGTCTACGCGGCGTTGGGACTCATCTTCGGCAGCTTTCTCAACGTCTGCATCGTGCGTCTTCCCCTCGGAGAGTCGCCGGTGGCGCCCCGGTCCCGCTGCCCGCGCTGCCGGAACCAGATCGCCTGGTACGACAACATCCCGGTGCTGTC
The DNA here is from genome assembly GCA_945889655.1 of bacterium HR33. GTDB lineage: Bacteria > Gemmatimonadota > Gemmatimonadetes > Gemmatimonadales > GWC2-71-9 > SHZT01. The sequence continues at coordinate 249 of CAMDCH010000047.1, read as the reverse complement.
GTGGGTTTTCCTGGGCGCCAAGTGCCGTCACTGCAAGCTGCCGATCTCCGTCCAGTATCCGCTGATCGAGCTCACGGTCGGCATGATCTGGGGGCTGTCAGGCTGGATGTACAGCGTCTCTTTCAAGGGACTCGCGGGCGGGCTGTTCGGAACCATCATCCTGGGCGCCGCGATCATGGACGCGCGGCACGAGCGCATCCCGGAGTCCTATGGTGTCGCGGGACTCGCTATCGGTCTGGTGCTCGGTCT
>CAMDCH010000046.1:0-13086 GCA_945889655.1 bacterium HR33 | reverse complement strand
CTTCATCCGATTCAAGCCAATGCCAGCGCGCCGTTTCCGGGGTGGCGCTCAATCCGGTGGGTGCCGCGTGATACAAGACACACTTGTAGGTAGGCTGTCCGCCATTAGCCGGTATGACTCTGGCGAACCAGGTTGCCGGACCCCCATTTGCAGTGATGAATTCTGTGGAGCACGTGGGGGCAACTCCGGTAGTGAAGCAACTCGACCCCCCCGGGGCCTTGTTGCAGATTTCGATCCGATTCAGCTTGCCTCCGGGAGTTGTAAGGTCGAGGTTCAGTTTCGTCTTATAGACCTCGGCTTCCGTCCGGGGTCCTTCCAGGGCCACCTCTGCTACAAACCGCCACTGATTCCCGAACGCCCTCACCGCCTTGAGTGTTGAATCCGTGAGGGTGGGACTGGGAAAGACCGTGCCCCGAAGCCTGGTCGGCGAGCGATGCGCGGATCGATGGAGGCTTGAATGCAATTGGCCTGGTGGGCGGCGCGACATCGCCGATCACGCTGGTTGAACAGCTGAACCCGGTGAACCGAATTGCGGATCTCAACCCCAACGACATCGAGAGTGTCGAGGTCCTGAAGGGCGCTTCCGCGGCCGCGATCTACGGCTCCAAGGCCGCCAACGGCGTTATCCTGATTACCACGCTTCACGGGCGCGTCGGGGCGCCGCGCTTTCAGGTCCGCCAGGGCCTTGGTACGGCCATGCGCGCGTTTACGCTGGGCTCGCGGTACATGCGGGATTCGGCATCGGTGGCACGCGCGTTCCCGGCTGTGGCTCAGTATTGGAGCCCGGGATACGTGCCGTACAACCTGGAAAACGAGATCTCCGGCTACCACCCGTTGCTGTACGAAACCTCGGCCAACATGAGTGGCGGGACGGAGACGACGCAGTACTTCGCGTCGGCACTTGTGCGCCATGAGGGTGGCATTGTTCTCGAGACCTATGCGGACAAGGCCTCGGTCCGTTTCAATCTCGACCAGCAGGCCGGGCGCCGCCTCAAGCTGTCCACTGGTACAGAGTTGATTCGCACTGCCGCCGACCGCGGCATGTTCGGCAATGACGACGCCAATACGGGCTATTACACGACGCTGGTGATCCAGCCGAATTTCATCGATCTGCGTGCCCTCTGTGCCGACGGGTCGCGGCGGGCCCGGTGCAAGGAGGGAGCGAAGGCGGTCTATCCAGCAAATCCGTTCATCCCGAACAACCCGCTCCAGGCCGCCGTCTTGGGAAGCCGAGATGAGGTTGTCTGGCGCATGTTGGCGAGTGGACGTGCCCAGTTGGACGCCGTGTCGGCCCGGCGGCATACGTTGCGTCTCATCGTAAACGGCGGGTTCGACCACTTCATCCAGGAAGATGACATCCTCTCCCCTCCTGAAATCCAGTATGAGTCGGTTGACGGCCTGCCAGGGACGATCGTTCGTTCTTTTGGAAACAGTGTCCAGGGGAATCTGAATTCGAATGTGGTGCACACGTATCGGTCGGGCGATGGCTCCTCCTTGTCCGCTACGACGCAACTGGGAACACAGTACGAGTACCAGCAACTTCTGCTCGACCGCACCGCGACGAGGAACCTGACGGCGGGCACGCTCTCGATTGCGGCCGGCACGGCGCAATCGGAGCAGGAAGCCTCGCGGGTCAAGGACCTGGGCTTTTTCGCCCAGGAGGAGATCCTGTTGGGGGAACGGCTCCTGCTGACCGGTGGTATCCGGGCCGATCGTAGTAGCAATAACGGTGATGTTCGCAAGCTCTACTACTATCCCAAGACGTCCGCCTCTTTTCGCTTCACGTCGTTCCCCGGTCCCATTGATGAGCTGAAGTTGCGCGTGGCCTACGGCCAGACCGGCAACCGCCCGCTCTTCGGACAGAAGTACACCACCCTCGCCCTGGTAAGCACCGGTGGCGTGACCGGGACGTTCGTAGCGCTGAACGGCGGGTCCCCGACGATCGCGCCCGAACGCCAGGCCGAGGTCGAGGCGGGCTTCGATGCCCAGATGCTCGGTGGCCGGGCGATGCTCGAGGTTACCGGTTACCAGAAATCCACGTCAGACCTGGTTCTGAACCGCGCGACAGCCCCCTCCACGGGGTTCACGACCGAGATCTCGAACGACGCCAGGATCCGCGTTCGTGGCCTGGAAGCCACGCTGTCGCTCGCTCCGATACGCACCAGGAGCGTGGACTGGTCAACTACGCTCAACTGGGCGATGAACCGGAGCAAGGTCACCAGTCTCCCCGGAGGGCCGTTCAATGCAGTCGGCACCGCAACGCCAACCGCGACCGGCGGGGTCATTCGTATCGCGCTCGACAGTTCAGTCACAGGGCTCTACACATACGACACACTGCCGGATGGCCGGCTCACTCCGACGTTCATTTACCAGGGCGAAGCCGCGCCGTCGTGGACCGGCGGCTTGGTCAACACGTTCCGCTACAAGGGCGTTTCGCTGTCTGCCAGCGTGGACGCGGTGCGTGGCGGACGCATGAACGTCGGGAGCTGGCGCCTGATGGATGCCGGCCGGAACAGCCCGGATTACGACGCCCCGGGAGACTGTGGGGACTCCACCATTGCCACGGTCTATTACCCGGAAGTCCCGCTGGGCCTGTGCCGTACGACCCGTCAGAACGCGGTGCCAATGAACTATTGGCGGAACTCCGGATACGTGAAGCTTCGCGAGCTCACTCTGGGCCTGGAATTGCCGCCAGCCATGACGAGCCACCTGTGGAGTGCTGTACGGAGCGCCCGCGTTTCGATTGCCGCGCGAAACCTGCTCACGCTCACGCGGATCATCGGCGGGAACATGTTCAAGGGTGTGGACCCGGCATCGGCGAACTACAACAGCGGGAATCCCGCGCGCAACAACGTCGCGTACTTCCGGGAGATTGCCGCGTATCCCTCCAGCCGTTCATTCTGGTTCACCCTCGACGTGGGGTTCTGACCATGCGTCCCCCGTGCATTGGCGCGTTGCTGGGACCGGCTCTCGCTGCGATCACCGCGGCCTGCGGCGATTTCCAGATTCCCAACGATAACAATCCAAGCGTTGACATCCTCGAGACGAACCCGACCCCTGCCGCGATCATTACTGCCACGCAGGGCCTGCCGGCCGGCGTGCGGTTGGCGACTTCCATTAACATCGCCTCGACCGGCATATCGAATCTCTCGGCCTACGGACGGGAAGGGTATTCGATCGACCAGAGTTTTCCGCCGTTCAGTGGGTTCGACTTCGTGAGCCCGGGAGACGGGAACGGATGGCCCAATACCTACCGCGTGGTGCGGCAGGCGAATGCGATTCTCGATGCACTGGACCGTGTTCCAACCGGCTCGACGGCTGCCGAGCTTACTGCTGCGCAGAAGGAGGGCATTCGCGGATTTGCGCAGACCGTGGAAGCGTACGTGTTGCACGGTCAGCTGCGAGTACAGGACAGCTTCGGGATTGTGGTGGCCACGCACCGCAAGCCGTCGGACCCGTTGGGGCCAATCGCCACGAAGGCGGAGGCATTCCAGTACATCGCCCGGAGCCTGGACGAGGCTGATGGCCACCTCGCGAATGCGGATCCGGCATTTGCGTTCAAGCTCGGCACGGGGTTTACCGGGTTCACGACTGCTTCGACGTTTCGCCAGGTCAACCGCGCGCTCAGGGCCCGGGTGGCGATCGAAATGGGGGACTACGGCGCCGCGCTGGCGGCGCTGCCACTCTCGTTCTTGACCGGCACCGGGGCCATGGATCTGGGTCCCAAGAACGCATACGGCGCGGCTCCTGATGTCTTCAACCCGCTTTTCGACGCGGCCGGGACGCGTTACGTCGCGGACACACTGCTCCCACGCCAGGCGCAACTCCGTACGAGCGGGCAGGTCGATCTCCGTGTGAGCAGCAAGATGGTACAGATCGCCGGCGGGGTGTATCGCAATCGCGGGAATATCACGTCCAATTACCGCTGGACGATCTATCCGACAAATGTCTCACCCATTCCCATCATCAAGAACGAGGAGCTGCTCCTGATCCGCGCGGAGGCGCGGTATCGGACGGGTGATGTTCCGGGTGCCCTGGCCGACATCAACACGGTGCGCACCGTGTCGGGCGGCCTTCCGGCGCTCACCGGCTTCGCTTCGACTCAGGCGTTCGAGGACGAGCTGCTGTACAACCGCCGTTATTCACTGCTCTTCGAATACGGCCATCGCTGGGTGGATCTTCGGCGCTTCGGCCGGCTCGGCGATTTTAAGGGCCCCCGGGGACCGGGTGACCTCATCATCGACAAGGTGCCATTCAACGATGCTGAGTGTGGGGATCGAGGCGAGCGCGGTAACACCCCGCGCTGCAGCGCCGTGAACGGAACGAGAACGACGTCCTGAGCTGGGCGCCATCTTGCAGGTCCGACCGGTCGGCTGCATCTTGGTCCCGACTTCACCCCCCTAACGTGGCCGATTCAGTCGAGCAGCTGCGCGACGCTCTCGCGGGCCGGTATGCCATCGACCATGAGGTTGGCCGCGGCGGAAATGCGGTCGTCTATCTCGCGCACGATATCAAGCATGACCGCAAGGTGGCGCTCAAGGTCCTTCTCCCGGAGCTGAGCCTGGCGGTGCGCGCCGAGCGGTTTCTGCGCGAGATCCAGATCGCGGCCAGGCTCACCCACCCCCACATTCTCCCCCTCCACGATTCCGGCGAAGCGAACGGGACGCTGTACTACGTCATGCCCTATGTCGATGGGGAGTCGTTGCGCGAGCGGCTGGTGCGGGAAAAACAGTTGCCAGTTGACGACGTCCGCCGGATCACCCGGGATGTGGCCGAGGCGCTCGGATACGCGCACAGTCGCGGGGTGATCCATCGGGACGTAAAGCCCGAGAATATCATGCTGTCCGAGGGCGGGGCCATCGTCGCGGACTTCGGGATCGCGCGGGCGCTCACCGCGGCGACCGGGCAAGTCACCGAGATCGGAATTGCGGTCGGGACTCCCGCGTACATGAGCCCGGAGCAGGGTGCAGCGAGCGGCGAGCTGGATGCCCGGAGCGACCTTTACTCGCTGGGCTGTGTGGTCTACGAAATGCTGGCCGGGCATCCACCGTTCACTGGTTCGACCGCGCAAGAGGTGCTCGCCCGGCATTCGCTCGATCCCGTGCCGAGTCTCGGGTCGGCGCGGCCCGACGTTCCCCAGGCGATGAGCGAAGCCGTCACGCGGTCTCTGTCTAAGGTTCCCGCCGCGCGTTTCGCGACGGCGTCGCAATTCCTGGACGCGTTGGACGTGCGTGTCCCGATGCCGGTCAACCGCCGCCGCCTGGTCATACTTGCGGCCGGTTTGGCGATCTTGACGTCTGCCGGTGGATTCGCCTGGCATCGCTGGGGAGGGACACTCAAGGGCCCGCCCGAACATTCGGTGGTGGTGCTGCCATTCGTTAGCCTCAGTTCGAATGAGGAAGATCAGTCCTTCGCTGATGGGATGACCATAGAGGTCATCAATCGCCTGAACCATGTGCCACAGCTCGAGGTGCCCGCCCCGGCATCCTCGTTCGCCTTCAAGGGCAAGAATGTGGACCTTCGCGAGCTGGCGCGACGACTGAACGTGGCATATGTCGCGACCGGATACGTGCGGCGAGTCGGCGACGGCAGAATACGATTGACTGCGAACGTCGTAAGAGCTGCCGATGAACGGCAGGTGTGGTCGGAGTCCTACCAACGGGAAGTCCGTGGCGTGGATGATCTCGCGTGGCTCCAGAACCAGGTCATGGCGGGAATTGTCACTTCCCTGCGGGTACGTCTTGCCACCAGGGATTCCGCACAGCTCCAGCGGGGGACGCAGAGTCTTCGCGCATACGAGCTATATCTCAGCGGTCGTGCGAACCTGGGTCAGCGGGCACGGGAACCGGTCTTCAGGGCGATCGACTACTTCAGCCAGGCGATAGCCGCGGACAGCGCCTACGCGTACGCGTACAGCGGCTTGGCCGACGCTTACCATATGGCGAACCGCTGGCAATACCTGCCGGAAAACGAAGCCTGGCCCAAGGCCAATGCGGCGACACGCAGGGCATTGGCACTGGATTCGTTGCTGGCGGAGGCGCATACCTCCCTTGCCAGGTTGCAGCACACGTCCCCCGCTGGAATCCAGGGGGTTGGGATGTACCCCCAGGATTTTGAGACGGCCGAACGGGAATACCGCCGCGCGCTCGAGCTCAACCCGCGTTACGCCCAGGCGCACTCGTGGTTCTCGCTCCTCCTCGGCCGGGATCTGCCGAAGCGACGACCGGACTCAGCCATCGCACAGGCAACAGAGGGCCGGCGGCTTGATCCTCTCTCCGCATCTGCCAACCAGAACCTGGCACTGATTCTTGCGGGTAATGGGCATGACGAAGAAGCCATCAACGTTTATCTGACAGCAATCGAGCTGGAGCCCGGTTTTGTGGGGCTTCACTCGCAACTCTCCGGGATCTACGCCCGACAGGGCCGGCCCGCGGAGGCGCTTGAACACGCGAAGGTGGCAGTTCAGTTGGAGCCCAACATTCTACCCTCGCGACTGGCACTCGCGAACGCCTATCTGGCGGATGGAAAGCAGGAAGAGGCGTTGCGGGAGTTCCTGGTGGTGGATTCACTGGGCGGGGCCCAGAATCTTGCATTGAGCCGGGCGGGTCAGATGCATGGACTGCTGGGGAATGCCGCTGAGGCGAAGAAAATCATCGTACGGCTGAAGAGGGCACCAGCGAACACGCTCTTTTTTTGGGAGCGGCTCGCCGTCGTCTACGCGGGGTTGGGGGAGAAGGATAGCGCTTTCGCGGCGCTGGAGCGTGCAAGGCAAGCGGGGTTCCTGTTCAACAGGGCTCGCGCGAATGTGTATGACCCCCTGAGGTCTGATCAGCGCTTCACCGAGTTTCAGAGAAAGTTACCCCCTGCGCCAAGCAGATAGTGTCCCCTCGAGAACAGAATGGGAGACGTGCTAGACCAGCTTCGCACCGCCTTGGCGGGCCGTTACACGATCGAGCGTGAGCTCGGTCGTGGCGGCAACGCGGTCGTCTATCTCGCTGACGATGTAAAGCACGGTCGCAAGGTCGCCATCAAGGTACTTCTGCCCGAGCTGGCCCTGGCTGTCCGGGCCGAGCGGTTCCTTCGCGAAGTCCAGATCTCAGCCAGGCTGACCCATCCACACATCCTGGGCCTCCACGACTCGGGCGAAATCGGGGGGATGCTCTACTACGTGATGCCGTACGTCGAAGGGGAATCCTTGCGTGCGCGCATCACGCGGGAGAGACACCTGTCGGTCGAGGACGCCCTGCGGATCACCCGCGAGGTCGCGGGCGCGCTGGGCTACGCTCACCGGCAGGGAATTGTCCACCGGGACATCAAGCCGGAAAACATCCTGCTGTCGCCGGGTGGGGCCATCGTGGCGGATTTCGGGATCGCGCGGGCGCTGGATGCGGCGAGCGATCAGCAGGTGACCGAAAGCGGCATCGCGGTTGGTACACCCGCGTACATGAGTCCCGAGCAAGGTTCCGGAAGCCAGGCAGTGGATGCTCGCAGCGACATCTATGCCCTGGGGTGCGTGTTGTACGAAATGCTGGTCGGTCGGCCCCCGTATACCGGCGCCACCGCGCAAGAGGTCCTCGGCCGGCACACCCTCGATCCTGTTCCAACCGTGCGCGCCGTGCGTCCCGCCGTATCCGACCAATTGCAGGCCACCATCACCAAGGCGCTGGCGAAGCATCCCGCCGACCGCTTCGCGAGCGTCCACGATTTTGCTTCGGCGCTGGATGATTCCCCCTCGACTCCCCCCGTCCGACGCGGTCGCGTGCTCGCCGCAGCGAGCGTCGTTGTCCTGCTGGCCGTCATCGTTTGGGGGGTCCTGCAATCCGGTGCTGCGCCCAATTCGGTCGCGGTGCTACCCTGCGAGAACCTGAGCACCGATCCGGCCGCCGAATACTTCAGCGACGGCATGACGGAAGACCTGATCAACAAGCTGCTGAGGGTTTCGGGTCTGCAGGTCCCGGGCTATGCCTCTTCGATGCGCTTCAAAGGGCAGGATGACCTCGTGGCTGTGGGGGAGGGCCTGGACGTGGCTAACCTGCTCGATTGCAAGGTGCGCCGGGCGGGATCGCAGATGCGGGTGAGCGTGCAGTTGATCGACGCGTCGAGCGGGCGGGGACTCTGGGGCGAGACCTACGCGTCGGAACTTCGGAGTGCGGCTGATGTTTATGCGCCCCAGGACAGTATCGCCCAGGCAGTGGCGGCCCAGCTCCAGGTCTCCCTGACGGGGGCGGATACGCTCGCACTGGCTCAAACCTCTACCCGCAGCCTCGAGGCTGACTCGCTCTACAAGCTCGGCCGGGTGGAGTGGTGGAAGCGGACTCGGGACCCGGTGCTTAAGTCAATCGAGTATTTCCAGCGGGCGCTCTTGGCGGACTCGACCTATGCGCTCGCCTGGAGTGGACTGGCGGAAGCGTATGTCCAGGCTGGTGAAGAAGTGTTCATGCCGCGGGCCGACGCGGTACCGAAGGCCGAAGCGGCAGCGCTCAAGGCTGTGGAGTTCGGTGATCACCTGGCCGAGGCGCATGTTGCCCTGGCCAAGTCGTGGCATCAGTTCGGCGGGAAGAATGATTTTGCGGGAGCGGAAGGGGAGTATTTAAAGGCCTTCGACCTTAACCCCCGCTACGCCCCGGCGCACAGCGCGTACGGGTTGATGTTGGGGCGTGACTGGCGGGAGCGCTTCGACGTCGCCATTCGGGAAACGAAGCTGGCAGTCGAGCTGGACCCTTTGAACGGGCCGTTCAACCGTTATGCCGGCATGACGCTATATGGTTCCGGCCAGCCCCGGGAGGCGATGCCCTATACCAGGAAGGCCATCGAGCTGGCGCCGCAGTGGGCCAATCCGTACGGTGATCTGGCCGCCGAGCTGTCCGACCTCGGCGACCACGAGGAAGCTTTGAAGAACTACCGGGAGGCGGTGCGGCTCAACTCAACCGCGCCGGGACTCCGCTGGAATGTGGGCGATGAGCTAGTCGCGCTCGGCAGGTTCAAGGAAGCGATCGACGTTTTCGAAGAAGGGCGAAAGCTGCCGCAGGGCAATTCGCTCGTCTGGCGGGGGCGGGGTGGGCGGGCATATGCGCTGGCCGGCGACACCGCAAAGGCGCGCGCCATCCTGGGAGAGCTGAACGAGACGGCCAAGACGGGCGCCGTTTGGGGAATGATTGCGCTGGTGCAGATCGGGCTTGGCGAGAAGGATCGGGCGATCGAAGCCCTTACGCAGGGTGAAGCCTCCGGCGGGGCCGGCTCCACCGTCATCACGACGAGGAAGTACTGGGGGCCCATCCGCAACGACAAGCGTTTCCAGGCCCTCCTGCGGAAACGTGGCTTGAACTCATGAGGCCTTGCTGCAGCGCGGCGGACTGCCATCTTAGGGGAACGTCGACGCGAGCGTAGTTGTGGCTGAAACACTGGAAACCCTTCGCAACATGCTGGCTGACCGCTACATGATCGAGCGCGAGCTCGGCCGCGGTGGCAATGCCATCGTTTATCTCGCCCACGACCTGAAGCACGACCGCAAGGTCGCTATCAAGGTGCTGCTCCCTGAGCTGTCCCTCGCGGTCCGAGCCGAGCGGTTTCTGCGGGAAATCCAGATCGCCGCAAAGCTCACTCATCCCCATATCCTCGGGCTGTACGATTCTGGCGAAGTGCAGGGGATGCCGTACTACGTCATGCCCTACGTCGCGGGAGAATCGCTTCGGGGACGCCTCCTGCGGGAACGCGTACTGCCGATGGAGGCTGCCATCGCAATCGCGCGCGAAATCGCTGGGGCGCTGGACTATGCCCATTCCCAGGACGTGATCCATCGAGACATCAAGCCCGAGAACATCCTGTTGGGTCACGGCGGGAAACCGATGCTGGCCGATTTTGGGATCGCGCGGGCGTTGACAGTAGCCGGAGGAGACAGCGTCACGGAAGCCGGGCTCGCTGTTGGGACCCCCGCCTACATGAGCCCGGAGCAGGGGACTGGCCGCCAGGACCTGGACGCGCGCAGCGATATCTACAGCCTCGGGTGCGTGCTGTACGAAATGCTGGCGGGGCATCCGCCCTTCACTGGAGCGACGGCGCAGGAAGTCCTGGCCAGGCATTCGATGGACTCGGTTCCGTCGTTGCGTGCGGCTCGCGGAGCCGTTCCTGGCGGGATCGAGGAGGTCGTAAACCGCTGCTTGGCAAAACAGTCCGCCGACCGTTACACCGCAGAGCAGCTGGTGGCGGCGCTGAGCTCTGATCTCCCGGCCCGGTCGCGCCCGCGTCCCCGTGCTCCGCTGTATGCGGTGAGGGTTGTCGCGTTGGTACTGGTGGGTGCCGCGGTGGGCTTTGCGTTCCGGCGGTGGCCAGTGGATTCAACCCCATCCATTGCTGTACTGCCATTCGTCCATCTGGGCACCGAGTCCGCTGACGAGTACTTCTCCGATGGAATGACTGACGATCTCATCGATGAGCTCAGCCGGGTCCGCGACATCCAAGTGAAAGGGCGGACCTCATCGTTTGCGTTCAAGGGGAAGTCGGTCCCTGTGAGTGATGTCAGCCGCCTGCTTCACGTCACTCATGTAGTGAGCGGGAGTGTACGCCGGGCCGGCGACTCGCTCCGCGTCACTGCCCAGCTGGTCAATGCGACTGACGGCTTCATGGTATGGTCGGACCAGTATGTGCGCGAGCTGCGGGATGCCAAGGACATTTTCGCGGTACAGGACCAGATCACGAAGGCGGTCGTCGCGTCGCTCCAGGTGAAACTGGTTGGTACTCAGGCGACTCGTCACGACCCGACGGGGAACCTGGCCGCCTATGAGGACTACTCCAACGGGCGGTACTACTTCAATCGGCGAACCAAGGACGATGTGCTCAAGGCTATTGGACTGTTTCAAGGCGCGATCGAAAAAGACTCCGGGTTTGCGCTGGCCTGGAGCGGGTTGGCCGACGCGCAGGCAGTGGCGGCAAATCTCGCTTACCTGTCTCGGAACAAGACCTACAAGGCGGCCAAGCAAGCGGCCCTCAAGGCGCTGGCGCTGGACGCGTCGCTCGCGGAAGCCCACACCTCGCTGGGGCGCGTGGCGATGAATGTCGACTGGGATCCTGCCGAGGCCGAACGGGAATACCGACGGGCCATCGACCTGAATCCGGGGTACGCACTGGTCCACGCGTGGTACGGAGTGATGCTGGGTTATGTCGGGCGGCACGAGGAAGCGATTGCCGAATCGCGCCTGGCGGTGAAGAACGATCCGTTGTCGGCCAATCATGTCCAATTCCTGGGCGCTGCCTACACTCGCAACCATCAATATGACCAGGCCATTAACTACCTCCGGCAGGCTGTCGCACTTCAGCCGGACCTTCGACCGGCAATCTCGGCACTCGGGGATGCCTATTTCTTTTCCCGGCGCTACGATGACGCCCTGTCGCAATATCAGACTGCGTCGACGCTACCCGGCAACAAGGACGGCATTAATGCGGCGATCGCGTGTGTATACGCGATGACCGGGCGAAGGTCCGAGGCGCTGGCAAAACGTGCTGAGGTGACGGCGCCGACCAGCATCGCCCGTATCCACGTGTGCCTCGGTGAACCGGAAGTCGCGCTCGACTGGCTGGAACGCGCCTGGGCCGATACCTCGAACAATCTTCAGCTGAGAAACTTGAGAGAGGGGCAGTCCTGGGATCCGTTGCGGAGCGTGCCCCGATTCCAGGCTCTCCTCAAGAAGATGGGCCTGGACAAGGTGGGCGGATGAGCGGCTAGGCGGATAACAAGAACGGGAGCCCTTTCGAGCCCCCGCTTGCCCTGAGCGAAGCGAATGGTCTAAGGTCTATTTCTTCTCAGTGCCACCCGTCCGCGACAGGCTCCGGTAATACTCCTCCACCATCTCCCTATATCCGCTCGGCACATCATCGGAGCCGGAGAGGAACACCTGCTCCTTGTCACCGGCATCGAGCTTCCGCCGCAGCTGATACTCGAACTGCTTGGTGCCTTCGACGACCGCGATGCGGAGCTTCTCGAAATCGAGGAAGTTCTGGTACTGCTTCGCGTCCTCGAGCATCCGCATCTGGTCAATCAGCCCGCGCAGCTCACCCGTGTTCTGCCCCTGGCGCTGGAGCTCCTGCCGCAGGCCCTCGGCGTCGCGGCGCCGCTCGCGGAACTCGTTCTGCATCTGGCGGATCTGTTCCGGCGTGAAGCGGCCCCGGGCGTAGCCGCGGCCTGAGCCGTCATCGTAGCCGCCAACGTTGGAGCCACCGTTGCCACCCTCGCGCCCCGGCTGCCCTCCGCCCTGGCCCTGCTGACCTTCCTGCCCCTGTTGGCCACCCTGTCCCTGTTGCCCCTGCTGTCCTTGCTGACCTTCTTGTCCCTGCTGACCTTGTTGCCCCTGTTGTCCCTGCTGGCCGTTCTGCTGCTGCTGCCGGATACGCTCGTCCATCGCCTCCATGCCGCGGGCAAGGTCCCGGGCACGGTTCAGCGAGCGCTCCATCTCGTTGGCCTTGGCCTGGTTCTGGTTCACCGCATCGCTGGCCTCGGTCACGCGCTGGCGCAGGTCCTCGATCTTCTCGCTGAGCTGGTTCTCAAACGCGCGCGCGTACGCCGGATCGCGTCCGGCGACCACGGATTTCGAGTAACGGATCGTCTCCTTGATCTTTTCGTCGCGGATTTTTTCGGCGGCATCGCCGAGCTTCCGTCCCGCGTCGCGCTGCCCCTCGCCCGCCTCGCCGGCCATCTGGTCGAGCTGCCGCTCGAGCTGGGCCACGTCCTCCGCAAGCTGGTCCTTCTGCTGGAGCAGCCGCACCATGTCCTGCGGGTTGTTCTGCCCCATGGGCTTCAGGCCCTGGACCGCCGCGTTGATCTTCTTCTGCTCTTCGGAAATCTTGTCCGCCTGGCGCTGCACATCGGATGCATCGCGGTCCATGCGGTCGGTCTGGTTCTTCTCCAGGAGCCGGCGCGCCTCTTCCAGGCGATCGAGCGCCGCGCTGGCCTCACCACTCTTGCCGGCCTGGCCCGTGGCCGCACTCCGCCGCATGGCTTCCGCCGCCTGCTGGAGCTGGCGCGCGGTCTGGGCCATGTCTGGCAGCGACTGCTCGCGCGAGAGGCGCTCAAGCCGGCGTGCCAGCTCCTCGGTC
>CAMDCH010000045.1:0-13337 GCA_945889655.1 bacterium HR33 | reverse complement strand
CGCGAACCAGACGAGGCACGCTTCGGGCTCGACGTGAAGGCTCTGAGCTCGTACTCCGGGCGGCTCTGGGTCCTTCCTAACCGGAATTGGGCGTTTCAGATGTCCGTTGGACGCCTCAACGACGCGGAAATCGACACTGAAACCGGACGGCCCGTGAGCCTGACGAGGTCGACCGCATCCGTGACGTATACTCAGACTAACGGACCTGCTGTATGGGCGAGCACCGTCGCCTGGGGTGCAAACACCGAGGAGGGGAAGACCACGCACGCGCTCATCGCGGAAGGCAACGTCACCGCGGGCGACAGGAACGCGCTTTTCGCGCGTGCCGAAGTCAATGGCAAGACCGTCCATGACCTCGACCTGTCGCGGGTAAGTCCGGCCTTGCGGGACCAGACCTTTACGCTCGGCAAAGTTGCGCTCGGCTACAGTCGTTCGTTTGGGCGCCTGCTTGGCTTCACACCTGCCATCGGAGCAAGCGTGTCGCTGAGCATCATGCCCGCGGGCCTCCAGGCTGACTATGGCACGCGCACCGCGGGCGGGTTCGCCCTCATTGCCAACATTCGGCCGCCCAAGATGGAAATGGGGGGAATGTGACCATGAGGCACGGTACCGGCCTTTTCACAGGTGTTCCCGTCTCAGCAGCTGCGCGTTTAACGCCACGATGATCGTGCTCAGCGACATGAGCACGGCACCCAGCGCCGGGTGCAGGACGATCCCCTGGCCGGCCAGCACGCCTGCGGCCAGGGGGATCGCCACGATATTGTAGCCCGCCGCCCACCACAGGTTCTGTATCATCTTCCGATAGGTGGCACGACTCAGGCGGATGATCCGTGGCACATCGCGCGGGTCATTTCGGACGAGCACGACATCCCCCGCCTCGACCGCCACATCCGTCCCCGCACCAATCGCGATGCCCACGTCAGCGCTCAACAGGGCCGGCGCATCGTTCACGCCGTCCCCGACCATCGCCACCTTGTTGCCATCGCGTTGAAGCTGGCGAATCGTGTCGGCCTTCTGCGCCGGGAGGACTTCGGCGAGGACGGTGTCGATCTGCAGCTGCGACGCCACCGACTGGGCGACGGATTGCGCATCACCAGTCAGCATGGCCACGCGGATGCCCATTTGATGGAGTTGCTCCACCGCTTCCCGGGATTCGGGCCTGACGGCGTCGGCGATGCCAAACACAGCCAGGACACGATCGCCCTCGACGAGGTAGATGGCGCTCTGTCCGTTCGCCCCCAGCCGTTCAGCGGCCTGTGCGACCTCGGCCGGTGGCTGGATGTGCGCGGATCGCAGCAGGTTGGGCCCGCCGGCGCGGAGCCTCCGGCCGTCAACGGAACCCTCTACGCCCTCGCCCGGCGTGTACTGGAAATCCCTGGCTGCGGGAATCGTGAGTTGGCGTTCACGAACGCTCGTGATCACCGCCCGGGCGACCGGGTGCTCTGAGTCTCCCTCGATGGCGGCCGCGAGCCGAAGGACCTCGTCAGCCGTGGCAGGGCCAACCGGCACGACCTCGACGACCCGCTGCTGGCCGAGGGTGAGCGTACCGGTTTTGTCGAAGACGACGATCGTCAGTTCGCGCGCCTCTTCCAATCCACGCCGGTCGCGTACCAGCAGGCCGTTGCGGGCGCCGATCGTAGTTGAGATCGCGACCACGAGCGGAATGGCCAGCCCCAATGCATGAGGACACGCAATAACGAGGACCGTCACCACCCGTTCGGCGATGAACGCCGGCTCGGCGCCCACGATGATCCACGCAATGAGCGTGATAACCGCCGACCCGAGGGCGATCATCGTGAGCCAGAAGGCTGCCCGGTCGGCGAGCGCCTGCGCGCGGCTGCGCGACGACTGGGCCTGCTCCACCAGTCGCATGATCCCGGCGAGCGCGGTCTGGTCTCCCACCTTGGAGACCTCGATGCGCAACGATCCGTTGCCGTTCACGGTCCCGGCGATGACCGTGGCACCTTCATTCTTGTCCACCGGCCGGGATTCGCCCGTGATCATGGATTCATCCACGGCGCTGCGTCCTTCCCTGACGACGCCATCTGCCGGCACGCTCTTACCCGGCCGGATGAGGACAGTATCCCCCACGCGGAGCTGGTCGAGCGGGACTTCCTCCTCGGTGCCGCCCGCGACAAGCCGGGTCGCGGTACGGGGCAGCAGCCTGGCAAGCTCCTTCAACGCGCCCTTCGCCTGCTGAATGGAGCGCATCTCCATCCAGTGGCCCAGGAGCATGATCGTGACCAGCGTCGCGAGCTCCCACCAGAGCGACATGCCTTGGAAGCCCA
The DNA here is from genome assembly GCA_945889655.1 of bacterium HR33. Classification (GTDB taxonomy): domain Bacteria; phylum Gemmatimonadota; class Gemmatimonadetes; order Gemmatimonadales; family GWC2-71-9; genus SHZT01. The sequence goes on along the minus strand of CAMDCH010000045.1, from coordinate 11,049 downwards.
ATGTGACCGCGACGCTGAACCCGAAGGCAACGACGAGCGCGAGGGAGATCAGTGTCATCATCCCAGGCAGTCGGGCTCGTAGCTCGCGAGCCGCACCCACGAGGAAAACGCGCCCGCCGTACAAGAAGACCGCGGTGCCGAATACAGCGGGGATGTACTGCGACCCCGGGAAAGTTGGGGCGCGGTAGCCAAGGAGCTGTTGTGGGACGTCGCTCCATACGACGGTAGGAACGGTTAGCGCGGCACTCCACCAGAAGAGGTCGCGAAACATGGAGGGGCTGTGTCCCTCATGCTTGGCGTGTCCACCTGCCGCGTGTTCCTGGGGGCTATGCGCCGCTGGGACAGTCGCCTTCGGGGGACCATCGTCATGGTGGCCTGCGTGACTGTGCGTCATATGCTCTCCCGTTCGGCAGAACGTCAGCCCAGGCGTGATCCCAGGTAAATAAGCATGACGACACCTGTTTCCGCCGCTACCCGGCCAGTGCGATGAAGCCGACCGCGACGGCGATGAACTTGTGATAACTTCCCGTGAACCTGACCGAGCACCTTTGGATTTCGTCATTCAGTCCGACTGACGACCACCATCACCCGATGGTCGCATCCGACCTTTCATCGCCTCCGCCGGATTGGAGGCTGACCGGACAACTGTGCAATATGATCCGCAGATTTGACCGATTGATGGCATTGCTGTTCTGCCTGCTGGCCCCCGGCTGTGTGGAGAAGGCCGCGTTCCCCGACTTCACGGTCGTGAACCGCTTCCCGCACGACGTCGCCGCCTACACCCAGGGCCTCGTCCTCCAGGACAGCGTCTTCTACGAGAGCACCGGCCTCCTCGGCCAGTCCACGCTGCGCCGAGTTCACCGGTCCACCGGTGTCGTCCAGCAGGCGATCGCACTCAAGCCGGACCAGTTCGGCGAAGGCCTGGCCCTGCTAGGCGGGAAGCTCTACCAGCTCACGTGGAAAAATCACGTCGGCTACGTGTACGACGCCGCCACGTTCGCGCGGGTGGATTCGTTCACGTACACCGGCGAGGGGTGGGGCATCACCACCGACGGGACCTCGCTCATTATGAGCGACGGGACCGACACACTCCGCTGGCTCGATCCCAAAACGTTCAAGACGCAGAAGCACGTCGTGGTGCGGGACAAGGGCACGGCCTTGAAGCAGCTCAACGAGCTGGAGTGGGTGAACGGCGAGATCTTCGCCAACATCTACACCGGTGACTGGCTGGTCAGGATCGATCCGAATACTGGCGAGGTGAAGCAGTGGATCGATTGCCACGGCCTGTTGCCTGACGCGGACCGCAAGACGACCACCGACGTGCTCAACGGCATCGCGTACGATCCCGCCACCGGCAACCTGCTGGTGACGGGCAAGCTCTGGCCGGCGCTGTTCGAGCTGAAACTGAAGACCACGGGCGGCTGAACGTTTCCATCAGGAGGTCTCATGCGTCGAAGCCTGTCCTTCCTCATTCCCGTCGCAGTCGTTTCCGCCTCGCCGGCCCTGGCCCAGTCCTTCGAGCAACTTGCTCCAGCGACCCAGGAGTACGTGGCGGTGCGGGCGCCGGTCGTCGCGCTCACCCACGTGCTGGTGATCGATGGAACGGGCGCGCCCGCGGCCCAGGACCAGACGCTGGTGATCGAGCGGGGGAAGATCCGCTCGGTGGGTCCGGCGGCGTCCGCGCAGGTCCCGGCTGGAGCCGAGGTGATCGATGGTCGCGGGAAGACCGTCATTCCCGGCCTGTTCGGGATGCATGACCACCTCTTCTATCCCGCCGGCGGCGCTGGGCGTGTGCGGAACCATCACCCGTACAGCGCTCCCAGGCTCTATCTCGCTGCCGGCGTGACCAGCATCCGGACGGCCGGGACCTACGAGCCGTACAACGACCTCAATCTCCGGGAAGAGGTTCGGCGCGGCGCTTCCCCGGGCCCGCGGATCAATGCGACCGGCGCGTACCTCGACGCCGTGCGCGGGCGCGTCAACGGCGTGGAAGACGCCAAGCGACTGGTCAACTACTGGGCAGACGAGGGCGTCGTCGGGTTCAAGGTCTACACCCAGATCACGCGAGCCGAGCTCAAGGCCGCGATCGACGAATCGCACAAGCGCGGCCTGAAGATCACGGGGCATTTCTGTTCTATCGGTTACCGCGAGGCGGTCGCGCTCGGCATCGATAACATCGAGCATGGCTACCAGGTGAACACCGAGTGGTATCCGGACAAGAAGCCGGACGTGTGTCCCAGCGGCAATCGCCTGTCCCTGGCCGACCTCGACATCAACGGCGAGGCGGTGCAGGCCACCATCCGCGACATGGTCTCGCACAACGTGGCGCTCACATCCACCTATGCCGTGCACGAGTGCGGCCTGCCGGATCGGCCGCTGCACCGTGCTTTCCTGGAATCACTCTCTCCGGTCACCCGCGAGAACTTCGTCGCGAGCCGGGCGCGGGGGATCGTCGACAACGATCCGCGCGAGCTCCGCCTGTTCAAGAAGGACCAGGAGTTCGAGCGGGCGTTCGTGAAGGCGGGCGGGCACCTCATGGCGGGTCTCGATCCCACGGGCAGCGGGTGTTCGCTCTTCGGTTTCGGTGACCAGCGAAACATGCAAGTGATGGTAGAGGCGGGCTTCACGCCGGTCGAGGCCGTGAAGATCATGAGCTACAACGGCGCCGTCTTCCTTGGCCAGGCCGATAGCCTGGGTTCGATCGCACCTGGAAAGAACGCGGACCTGGTGCTGATCAACGGCAACCTGCTGACCAGCATCTCGGACATCGAAAAGGTCGGCCTCGTGTTCAAGGACGGCGTCGGCTATGACTCCGAGAAGCTGATCGCGTCCGTGAGGGGCCAGGTGGGGGTCAACTGACGGCGCCCCACGCCTTGGCGGTTTCGGCCACGTAGTCGGCATACGTCCGGGGCGCGTGTCCGATCAGGGCAGTGAGATCGTGGACGTCATTCTTGCCGGCCTTCAGCCCCTTCTTCTGGAACCACTCGTACATCAGGCGGAAATCGTAGGCGAGCACGGGTGGAAGACCGTATCCCAGGTTCTGCTTCTCCCATGCATCCATGTCTTCACCCGCGTATTTCACGGGTTTCCCCAGTGCCTTGCTCCAGATGGCGGCCGTTCCCTCACCGGTCAGCGCTTCCGGTCCTACGAGATTGACGGTCTTGCTGTCGGCCTTTGAGGTCGTGAGAGCGGCCACGGCCGCATCGGCGATGTCGCGCACGTCCACCCGTGAAACGCCGGTGGCGCCGAGTGGCTGCGGATAGACGCCGTAGTTCATGATGGCCTGCTGGAACCAGGTGTCATTCTGGTAGAAGTTGTTCGGGCGCAGGATGGTGTGGGCCAGGCCGCTGGCCTTGATCGCCATCTCGATCGGCACTTTCGAGCCGAAATGGGGCAGGTGGACGGCTAGGTCCGCGTCCTGGACGGACATGTAGACGACGCGCTTCACACCCGCGTCGCGGATGCCATTGACCGCGAGCAAGCCTTCGGTGGACTCCTCGGGGCTGACAACCGTGACCAGGAATACCGCATCGAAACCCTTGAACACCGACCGGATGGACCCGACGTCGAGCAGGTTGCCGACGACGCCCTTCACCCCCTGCGGCAGCTTCTTCGCCTTTTCGGCATCGCGGGTGAGGACGCTGATATCAGCTTTGCCTGAGAGCGCTTTGACGACCGCGGACCCGACCGTGCCGGTGCCGCCGGTTACCAGAACCTTCATTACATACCTCGTCTGAAATGAGCCTTCATGTGGGTGCCCTGCTCCCCAACCATCGGGGTTCGAGCCCGGTTCCCGGGGAGCCTGAAAATGAGAACGCCCCGTCACTCGACGGGGCGTTCGTTCTGCGGCGCCGCAAAGAAACAACGGGCGGGTGCAATCGCACCGCCCGTTGTATCGGCTAGAGATAAGCGTCCGCGCTTCAACCCCCCGGCGGAGGGGGCGGTGGAGGCGGGGGCGGCGGTGGAGGAGGCGGCGGTGGAGGGGGCGGGGGCGGGGGCGGGCATTCGCCCAACCGGGCCCCGGTGAATATGAGTCTCAGGAGTGCTTCGATCAGTCCCACGCGCAGCGTAGTTCCACTCTGGCAAATCGCAATCCCTCCGCCAAGCCGCGAAGTCATCGCGGGAAGGGTGGTTGGGAGCGCGGTTGCCACTACTGCCGCCAGTGCGACACTCATCACCTTGTTCCGTAACCTGACCGCCACTTTTTCCTCCACTTTGAAGGGACAAAGGGTCGATTCGCCACGATACTAGTCGCAGGGCGCGGCGGCAACCCCGAATCAGGCTCCAGGCTCGCGTTGACGCACCGCAATGCCACCCCTACCTTCGCGCACGGATGCCGTCTCCCACCGATCAGGTCACCCCAAGCAGTCTCGTTGGCCAGTCCGAGGCTCACCTGTGTTCCGCAGGGGACGCCGAGGCCCTCGGCGCGCCGGTACATCGCGACGCTGTCGAGCCACTGCAGCGGCTTCAGCAGGCCGCATCAGTCGAAGGATTTGATCTGACCGTATTCAGCGGATTTCGGAGCTTTGACCGGCAGCTTTCGATATGGAATAGGAAGGCCGCCGGCCAGCTCGCGGTGCTCGACAGCCAGGCCCGTCCGCTGGACATTTCCCGTCTTTCGCCGCGCGACTTGGCGTTTGCGATCCTCCGCTGGTCCGCGCTTCCCGGCGCGTCGCGTCATCACTGGGGCACCGACCTCGATATCTACGATCGTGCGGCCAAGCCCGAGGGCTACGAAATCGAGCTGATCCCCGCGGAAGTGGATGCCGGTGGGATGTTCGCGCCGCTGCACGAATGGCTCGACCGCCGCATCACCGCGGGCACGGCGTTCGGCTTCTACCGGCCGTATGACGTGGACCGCGACGGCGTGGCGCCGGAGCGCTGGCACCTGAGCTTCGCGCCGGTCGCGGCGAGCTACCTCGGAATGCTTACGGAGGATCTCCTTCGTGCCACCGTCCAGCAGGCCGACATCGCCCTCAAGGACGAGGTGATCGCGAACCTGCCGGAGATCCATCGTCGGTTTGTCACCAACGTCAGGCAGGCGGCGGCGTGACGCTCCGGCCGCGCCCCGACTGGGGCACATTTCTCAGCCAGCCGACGCAGTATGGCCGGTCGCACCTGGGGCTGCCGCTCGAGGCCTGGCGGCCGAACGTGAAGTGCCGGCTGCTGCTCTTCGCGGGCATGCACGGGGAAGAACCGGAGTGTGTCTACGCTCTCTCCCGCGCGCTGCGCCTGCTGACCGTACCGCCGGCGGATTGTGCGGTCGTACTCGCCGCCAATCCCGACGGCCTCGTGCGCGGCACGCGCGCCAACGCACGCGGCGTAGACCTGAATCGCAACTTCCCCGCCCGCAACTGGCGGCCCGATCCGGTGACCCACCGCTCGACCAACGAAGATGCGAGCGATATCCTGCTGAGCCCGGGCAGCGAGCCGGGGTCTGAGCCGGAAACGAAGGCGCTGATCGCACTGATCGAGGAGCTGAAGCCGGCACAGGTGGTCGCGCTCCACGCGCCGCTCGCCTGCATTGACGATGCGGCCGCGAGTCCGCTCGCGCGGCGTCTTGCCGAGCGAACCGGAATGCCACTGGTGCCGGACGTCGGGTACCCCACGCCAGGTTCGTTCGGGTCGTGGGGGGCGGATCGCGCGCTTCCGGTGATCACGTATGAATTCCCGCTGGCCGCCACCGAGGTGCTGATGCGGGAGCATGTGCCCGTGCTGGTCGAGCTGCTCACCAACACCGCCTGAGGAGAGACATGGTCCTCAACTACATCTGGGTCGGATTCTTCCTCGTGGCGCTGCTGATTGCCACGTTCCGCCTGGTCTTCATGGGCGACGCCGCAATCTTCACCAGCCTCGTCACCAGCACGTTCGACATGTCGAAGACGGCGTTCGACATCGCCATCGGCCTCACCGGGGCCCTCACGCTATGGCTCGGCATCATGAAGGTGGGCGAGCTGGGCGGCGCGATGCATGTCCTCGCGAAGATCACGAGGCCCTTCTTCCGCCGGCTCTTTCCCGAGGTCCCCGGCGACCACCCCGCCCACGGCTCCATCCTGATGAACGTGGCCGCCAACATGCTCGGCCTCGATAACGCGGCGACCCCGCTGGGCCTCAAGGCCATGCAGGAGCTTCAGGAGCTGAACCCGCAGAAGGACACCGCGACCAACGCCCAGATCATGTTCCTGGTCCTGAACACGTCCGGGCTGACCCTCATTCCCATCAGCATCATGGTGTACCGCGCACAGCTCGGCGCGGTCAACCCGACCGACGTGTTCCTCCCCATCCTGATCGCCACCTACTTCAACTCGCTCATCGGCCTGATCGCGGTGGCGCTGATCCAGCGCATCAACCTGCTCGAGCCGGTGATGCTGGCGTACATCGGGATTGGAACGGCACTGATAGGCGCCATCATCTACACGTTCTCCGGGATGCCGCAGGAGCAGGTACAACTGGTGTCCAATGTCGTGGCGAATGTCACACTGTTCGGCGTGATCTCGAGCTTCATCCTGCTGGCGGCGTACCGGCGGATCAACGTGTTCGAGGCGTTCATCGAGGGGGCCAAGGAGGGATTCGGTGTCGCTATCCGGATCATCCCGTACCTGGTCGCGATCCTGGTGGCGATCGGCGTGTTCAGGGCGTCCGGGGCGCTCGACCTGGTAGTCGGAGGCATCGGCAGCGTGTTCGCGGCGCTCGGCCTGCCAACCGATTTCATCCCGGCGCTGCCCACCGCCTTGATGAAACCGCTCTCCGGCAGCGGCGCGCGCGGCCTCATGGTGGACACGATGAAGACCTATGGGGCGGATTCGTTCGTGGGCCGGCTGGCGTCCACGTTCCAGGGCACGAGCGACACCACCTTCTACATCCTCGCGCTCTACTTCGGCTCGGTGGGGATCAGGAAGACTCGCCATGCGGTCGCGGGTGGTCTCATCGCCGACTTCGCCGGGATCATCGCCGCGATCGTCGTGGCGTACTTCTTCTGGGGATGATGGAGCGGGAGGCGGGAAGCGGGAAGCGGGAAGCGGACGGAAACACTCTCACGGAGATCGCGCCCGGTTCGGTTCGACGCATCCATCTAGTCGGGGTCGCAGGGACTGGCATGGGGGCGTTTGCGGGCATGCTGAAGGCCGCGGGCTACGTCGTGACCGGCAGCGACGAGAATGTCTACCCGCCCATGAGCGACATGCTGCGCGAGTGGGGGATCGAGGCCTTCACGCCGTACGCGGCGGAGAATCTCAACCGCGCCAAGCCCGACCTGGTCATCATCGGCAACGCGATCCGGCGGGTGAACGCCGAGGCTACCGCGGTGCGCGAGCGGGGCATTCCCCAGATGAGCTTTCCGGCCGCGTTCGGATCGCTGATCGCGGCAGGGAAGCACTGCGTCGTCATCGTCGGCACCCACGGCAAGACCACCAGCGCCGCGCTCCTGGCGCACGTGCTGGTCGAGGCGGGGCTGGACCCGACTGTGCTCGTCGGCGGCGTGACCGGCAACTACGGAGGCAATTACCGGCTGGGGAAGGGTAGTTACGTGGTTGTCGAAGGTGACGAATACGACACCGCGTACTTCGACAAGGGGCCCAAGTTCCTGCATTACCGCGCGCGCACGGCGCTGCTCACCAGCATCGAGTTCGACCACGCGGACATCTACCGCGACATGGCCCACTACGAATCGTCGTTCGCAAAGTTCTGCCAGACCCTGCCGAAAGATGGATGGCTGGGTGTGAGTGCTTCCTATCCAGCTGCGGTAAAGTTGGCGCGGGAGAACAGCGGGGCGGCGGTAGGGACGTATGGGGTCGGACCAGCGGAGTGGCGCGCCGAGGACATCAGGTTCGGGGCTGAAGGTGCGAGGTTCGAGGTGCGAGGTGCGAGGGAGAAGCCGGTCGAGCTGCTGTTGCCGATGTCGGGCTTCCACAACGTCGAGAATGCGACTGGCGTTTACTCGGCGGCGCGGCAGCTCGGTGTCTCACATGAAGTAATCGCGCGTGCCTTTGCCGGGTTCAAGGGAGTGAAGCGGCGCCAGGAGCCGAGGGGTGAGATCGGTGGGGTGCTGGTGATTGATGACTTCGCCCACCATCCCACTGCCGTGCGAGAAACAATCCAGGGCATCAAGCAACGGTATCCGGAGCGGCGGCTCTGGGCGGTCTTCGAGCCGAGGTCGAACACCAGCCGGCGGAATATTCACCAGGCCGAGTATGCGGCGGCGTTCGATCTGGCGCAGGTAGTCACGATCCGGCTGCCCGAGGCGCATGACCAGGTGCCGGCGGACCAGCAGCTCGACGTGCCAGCGATCATCGCGAGGTTGAAAGGGCGGGGAATCGATGGCACGACTTCGGGTGATGTCGCTGAGCTGGTAAAGTCGGTCGGAGGTGGGGCTAAGGCGGGAGACGTGATCCTGGTCATGAGCAATGGGGCGTTCGGAGGATTCATCCCGTCACTTCTCGAAGCACTCAAGAACAGGTCGCTTTAAGCGACAGGTAGCCGAGTCGCGGCGTTATGCCGCGATAAAACGGGCGCCGTGGCGTCGCGCTGTTGGCAACGCGTCGGACTGGAGGCCAAAGCCAAGTTCTGCGGTTGGGACGCCGTCTTTCGCGGCATAAAGCCGCGACTCGGCTAACTGTCGGGTGAACCGACCCTCTTACGTGACGATGCTCAGTCCGCTACAGTCGGCCGAGGCACCAGCAGGAGTGCCGAAATGCCGGCCACCACTACGAACGGAATGAGCGACGTGACCACTGCGCCCGCGGTCGCCCCAGCGCCCAGCATCTGGCCGGCGACCAGCGGCCCAACGACCGATCCCACCCGTCCAGCCGCCACGCACGATCCCACACCGGTAGCGCGAATGGGCGTGGGGTAGTAGCGCGGCGCCATGCCGTAGAGAACGAGCTGTGCACCGACCACGAAGAATCCCGCTGCTGCACCCGTGACGCCGAGGAGCTGCACCGTCGGTGCGTCGAGGCGAAAGGCGTACATGAGCCCCAGGAGCGAGGCGATCACGCCGGCGTACGTGGCTACCATGACCGCTTTCCCTGAAGCGACGTCCATGAGCCGCCCGAGGATGATGGCGCCCACCCCGCTCGCGAGATTGAAGAGGATCATCGTCATCGCTGCCTGGGGACGGGTGAGTCCCTTACCCACGAGGAGGATCGGCAGCCAGTTGATGAGCAGGTAGATCGCTATCAGCGTGCAGAAGAACGCGAGCGCCAGGTAGACAGTCGACAGCGCGCGACCTCCGCCGAACAATGTCGTGAAGATTCCCGGTCCGCGTTCTGCCCGCGCCGCCTGGAAGAGCGTCGACTCGGGCAGCAGGAAGGCGAGCACCGCCGCGAGCACGAGCGGTCCCGCCCCGCCATACTGGAACAGGATTCGCCAGTCCACGTTGCCACCGCCCCAGAGCATGACCGCGCCGCCGATCGCTCCCCCGATGGGCACACCGGAAAACATGAGCGTGACGAGCGTGGTGCGGAGACGTGCGGGGCCGGACTCGGCGCATAGCGCGATCAGGTTCGGCATCGCGCCGCCCAGGCCGAGCCCGGTCAGGAAGCGCAGCGTGAAGAGCATCGTGGTGCTGGTCGCACCCGTAATGGCCAGCGTCATGGCCCCGAAGACCAGCATCGAGGCGATGAGCACCCGCTTCCGGCCGATGCGGTCTGCTATCCATCCTCCCGCCACCGCGCCAAGAAACAGCCCAAACGTGCTGGCGCTGCCAAGCTGGCCAAACCGCTCGGGGCTGAGCGCGAACACCTCGCGCAGCTGCGGCCCCGTGAGGCCGGTGGCGATGATGTCCATGCCTTCGAAAAGCGCGACGCAGAAGCAGAGGGCGACAGTGCGGGTGGTGTTCACGGGCGCCAAGGTACTCTGTCGGCCTTGCTGAGGCGAGCCGCGGCGCCCAGCTTATTCGCATGTCCATCGACCGTCGTGAATTCGTCGCCGCTGCGGCTTCCTTCGCCGCCCATGCTGCCCTCAAGCCCTCCGCCGCGCTCGCCCGGCAACGTGTCACCAAGGCCACGGAAGACGACCCGCTTGGCGTCCGTGCCGACTTCCCGCTGGTGAACTCCCGGACGTTCCTGAACGGTGCCTACATCACGCCGAGTCCCCGGCAGGCGATCGCGGCGGGCCAGGCGTTCCTCGAGAGCAAGGCCCGGCCGATGAACGTGGGCGCACTGCTCACGAAGACCGGCGAGGTACGCGGCCAGTTCGCCCGCCTGGTGAACGCGACCGCCGACGAGATCGGGTTCCTGTTCGCGACCACCGAAGGGGAGAACGTCGTCGCGAACTCCGTCCCGATGAGCGCGGGCGACAACGTCGTCATGGACGAGCTCTGTTACGACGGAGCGTTCGTCGTGCACCGCGAGATTGAGAAGCGGCGGGGCATCGAGCTGCGGATCGTGAAGCACCGCGATGGCGCCGTTCGCCCGGAAGACATCGCGGCGCGGGTGGACGCCCGCACGAGGCTCGTGTCGGTGTCGTGGGTGTCGCACATGAACGGCTTCCGCCACGACCTGCGCGCCCTGGCCGACATAGCCCATGCCCACGGCGCCTTGCTTCACACGGATGCCATCCAGGGACTGGGCACGCTGGCACTGGATGTGCGCGCGACGGACGTGGACTTCCTCTGCGCCGGCACGTACAAGGGCCTGCTCGCCGGCTTCGGCATCGCGCCGTTCTATGTGAGGCGATCGGTGCTCGACCGCATCCAGCCGGACCGGTTCGGGACGTTCGGCGTCGCCAGGGACCTGCCTGACTTTCATTTCGAGATCAAGCCCTCGGCTCGGCGTTACGACTACGCCACGCTGCCCTTCGCCGAGGTTCACCAGCTCGGTGCGACCCTGGTATACCTGGAGAAGATCGGCGTGCCGCGCATCGAGGAGCACCTCCTCGGGCTCGCGACGCGCCTCCAGCAGGGTCTTCAGTCCCAGGGATTCAAGTTGTTCACGCCGCCCGGCAACCGCTCCACGGTCGTGAGCTTCTACAGTGCGAAGCCCGCCGCCGAGCTTCGGGCCGCCTTCGAAGCGGCATCGATCGACGTGACCGTGCGTGATGGTCACGTCCGCA
>CAMDCH010000044.1:0-13645 GCA_945889655.1 bacterium HR33 | reverse complement strand
ACCCGGGCCGGAACACCTGGAGCGAGTCCGGCAGATCGTGGTGGACACGGGCCTGTTTCGCACGGAAGAAGTGGACATCGCGCTCGAAGTGTTCGAGGGCGCCGTGACGGCGCCGGGCGTGGACTACACGGCTGTCGGCGCGTTCGAAGACGATTACATGGTGGGCTTCTCCTGCTTCGGCCACACGCCGGGCACCGAGGCCACCTGGGACCTTTACTGGATCGCGGTGGATCCAGCTGCTCACCGACAGGGTGTCGGCAGGAAGCTCACGGAGCTCACCGAGCAACGCATCGCGGAGGAAGGCGGGCGACTGGTTGTCGCCGAGACGTCTTCCAGGGCCGACTACGACCCGACCCGCGCGTTCTACGAGGGCATGGGATACACCGTCGCCGCCCGGATCGCGGATTTCTACGCCCGGAACGACGACCTGGTGGTGTACACCAAGCGACTCGGCTCCCAAGGGAGATAGCGAATGAGTGACTGGCAGAAACTCCTGCATGAGAAGAGCATGCGTTCACTGCAAGACCTGGTGGACCGGTTCGGGGCCGATCAGTTCCCCGATCTCGAGCGCCTCCAGCAGGCGGTGGACAACTTCGAGTTCCGGATCTCGCCCGCCATGGCGGCGCTGATCAAGGAGCCCGGGGACCATATCTGGCGGCAGTACGTGCCGGATTTGCAGGAGCTCGAGGTCAATGACGGGATGGTCGACAGCCTCAACGAGGACGCCGACAGCCCCGTTCCCAACATCACCCATCGCTATCCCGACCGGGCGCTTTTCCTGGTGAGCCCGGTCTGCGCGGCGTACTGTCGGTTCTGCACCCGCCGCCGGAAGGTGGGCGACCCGGAAAAGATCCCGATGTCGCAGTTCGAGAGCGCGTTCCAGTATCTCGAGCGGCACACCAAGATCCGCGACGTGATCATGTCCGGTGGCGACCCGCTGCTCCTTTCCGACCGGCGCCTCGACGCGATCATCGGCCGGCTGCGGCAGATCCCGCATCTCGAAGTGATCCGGATCGGCAGCCGGATCCCGTGCCACCTGCCCGAGCGCATCACGCCGGAGCTGTGCGCAATACTCAAGAAGTACCACCCGTTCTACATCAACACGCACTTCAATCACCCGGACGAGCTGACACCCGCGGCGGTGAAGGGCCTGGGCATGCTGGCGGATGCCGGCATCCCGCTCGGCTGCCAGACGGTGCTGCTCAAGGGCGTGAACGACGACGTGAAGGTGATGAAGAAGCTGATGCAGAAGCTGCTCGCTGCGCGCGTGCGGCCCTACTACATCTACATGTGCGACCAGGTGGCCGGTACCGAGCACTTCCGCACGACCGTGGAGAAGGGCCTGGAGATCATCAAGGGGCTCCGCGGCTGGACGTCAGGGCTCGCAGTCCCGCACTTCGTGATCGACGCTCCCGGAGGCGGCGGCAAGATCCCGCTGCTGCCCGAGTATGTCGAAGCCATCACCGATGAAGAGGTGGTGCTGCGCAACTACCGCGGCAAGCGCTACACCTGGAAGCAGCCCTCGCCTGAAGAAGCGCTGGTCGGAGCCGGAGTCCACGAACCTGAGTACGGATTCATGGCTGATTTCGAAGCACCCAAGAACGGCAAGAAGAAGGTAAAAGCAAAGAAGTAGCGCGAACTTCACGGCGCACCCAATTAGCACGAATCGCTCCGATTCAGAAACTTCGAATCGGAGCGATTTTGTCACGGTGACCTATCCTGCGATCAGAGCTCGCTTGCGAATCTCGCCTAGTGGCACTTCTTCATCACCGGGCTCCACGCATTCTGCCACTCTATCGTGTAGGACCTTCTGCACCTAGCGAAACCGCAGGGGGGGCGCACCTTCTCTTGAGTAGCCGCCCATGGAGTAAGGAGCCCGGTGCTCCTTGGGGGTCGTCCCACATGACGGAGGCAACATGAGGCTCAGTCGACGTGATCTCGCAGTAGGGGTACTGGGCTATTCCATGTTCTTGATGAACTGTCGCGAGGATTCCCGCCCTACCGGTCCCGAAAGTCCTCAGCCTCAGATGCAAGACGTCAGTTTCAGCAAGCCAGCTCCTGGGAAAATCCGCACGATGGACGATGAATTCGCCGATCTAGCGGAAGCTATCCCGGGCTTCGCGGGTTTCTACTACGGAGAAGATGGCAGATTAGTCGTTCGACTCGTTAGCGTTGCCGATTCGTCTACTGCCGGCGAGCGACTTGCTCCTTACTTGCTGCAGCGCCGGGTCTGGAATAGGGCCGGACGGGAAGGTCGTCGGCAGGCAACGGCAAGTGATCTCCGTTACCTCTCGGCGACCTATGATTTTTCTACTCTGAAAGAGTGGTACGATCAACTACAGCCGTGATCTGGCAAGTCAATGGCGTAGTTGCGACCGATATAGATGAGGTGAGGAATAGGATCTATATAGGCTCAATGAATCCCCTCGCGACCGAGCAAGTCAGCAGCGTTGTTGCGGGCCTCGGAATTCCTCAGAATGCAGTCGACGTATCACGGACCAAGCCGCCGGTCGTCTCGTGGGACTCGGTGACTCAGTATAAGCGCGGCGCTTTAGGGGGTACCTGGATCGATCATGAGAAGACTTCAGGATTCGGCTTCTGCACCCTCGGGTACAACGTCCACATGCCTGGCAACGGCGAAGAACCCTACTTCATGACTGCCGCGCACTGCTCGAAATTGCAGGGGGTTACCGAGGGAACCGCCTTCTGGCAGAAGGATCACAATGACTCGTCTCACTACATCGGTGTTGAGGTTTGGGACGAGCATTTCTTCTATGGGAACTACTATGGCAACTATTGTCCTCCCAGCAGGGCGTGCCGATACACAGATGCCATGGTAGGTCACTATGAAAGTCCCGGCTATCCAGCTTTTGGCTATCTACCTTATCCTAGCAACGGCTGGAACGATGGAACGTTGGCGTACTACACGTGCGGAGGCTGTTTCAAGTATATCGTGAGCGAAGGGGTCTGGACCTATAGTGGGCAGATCGTCGCGAAGTGGGGCGTTACGACAGGAGCAACAGCAGCGCAGATTCAAGGTTGGGGGAGCAGCGGAACGTGTGTAACCGTGGAGCCGGCTGGGAGGCTTGATACTGCCGGCATTCAGATCCAACTGCAATGCCAGTCCGTTGCCGAAGGCACAAACGACAACCAATGGGTAGCGGGACCGGGGGATAGCGGTGGTCCAGTAATCAGCACCATTGAGAACGAAGCTTATCAGGTCGAAGCCGTCGGCATTCTTTGGGGTAGCAACTGTCCTTCTGCGGAAGTACTGGAGGACTGCGTCGAGTCGGAGGAGGGGAACCTCAACACGTTTACTTTCAGTGCAATGGGTTTTCTGAAGGCGGAGTATGGAAACTTCTCTACGTACTAGTCATGAGAAATTGGGTAGAGACAGGCCGTGCTTGTCGCGACCCCACTCTTGATTGGCGGGAACAATGCGATATACGTTAGATCATATGAGACATCGCCGCTCGTTTGACGCCCGCGCTGCTTGGAGCACCGTGCTCGCGACGACGATGCTTCTTGCCTGCAGTGACGATCGTACCGAGCTGTCAGGCAATTTGCTCACTGACCGGTCAACCTACTCACCGGTCATCCAGTCCTTCCAGACAACCCGCTGGTACGACCTGGAGATCGGTGTGCGCATCGAGAACACCAGTGACATTTCCGTGCGCTTTCTCTGTGGCGGGATGTTCCTGCCACCACTTGCACGGATGTTCAACGACGAAACTGGGGCAGGTGCATTGTATGGGAAGAATGCGGTAAGTATCGACTGTGAAGATGACCTGGTGCTGCTTCCGGGCGCATCCTTCACGCGTATGCTGTCACTTCCTCTCGTAACTGATGACCGTGAAGGCATGCCTCCGAGCGATCAAGTCCAGGGACTCTTCCGTCTGCGTCTGATCGGGTTCGCGGGAGAACGCCGCGCTGTGTTCACGTCAGAGCCGTTCAGGATTATCATTCCTGACTGATTCCTGACTTAGTGAAGAAGCAGCGCAGTCAGCTAACCGATGCTGATTCGCTCCGGGGCTGACCACCGCTCCGGAGCGAATCACTTTGATCAGCGTGCATCAGCGCAATCACGGCCTAGTGCTTCTCGGCAACATCGATCTCCCTCCGATGCGCCTCAACTACCTTCGAGGTTACGTCAGGCGGCGCTTCCTGGTACGCGTGGAACTTTTGACGGTAGGTGCCACGCCCGTGGGTCAGCGAATGCAGCTGGGTGGCGTAGCGGTTCAGTTCTGACTCCGGAACGTAGGCCTTCACCTTCGTAAGGCGCCCGTCCCGTTCGCTGCCCAGGATATGACCGCGGCGGGAGGAGAGGTCCCCCATCACCGCGCCGAGGTACTCCTCGGGCGTCCAGGCCTCGACTTCCTCGATCGGCTCGAGAAGAACCGGCCGCGCGTTCGGTGCGACGTTCCTGAAGGCCAGGATGCCGGCCATCTTGAACGACATTTCGTTCGAGTCCACGTCATGGTAGCTGCCGTCGTAGAGCTCGAGCTTGTAGTCCACCATCGGGTAGCCGGCGATGCAACCGCGGGCGGCAGCCTCGACTACACCCCGCTCGACGGCAGGGATGTACTGGCGCGGGATCACGCCCCCCACGACCTGGTCGTCGAAGACGAAGCCTGAGCCGCGGGGCTGGCCGCTCAGCCGTATCCAGCAGTCGCCATACTGGCCGCGACCACCGCTCTGCTTCTTGTGCTTCCCCTGCCCTTCGGCCTTGCCCCTGAGCGTCTCACGGTAAGCCACCCTGGGTTTGCCCAACGTGGCGTGAACCCCGTACTTCCGCGCGAGCCGGTTCACCACGATCTCCAGGTGCCGCTCGCCGCGGCCCTTGATCAGCGTCTGGCCCAGCTCGGCGTTGTACTCGTGGTGAAAGGTCGGGTCTTCTTCGTGGAGCTTCTGGAGCCCGGTGGACAGCTTGTCTTCCTCGCCGCGCTGCTTCACCTCCACCGACATCGTGATCACGGGGTCGGGAAACGGAATCTTCGGAACCACCAGCGGGCGGGTGCGCGAGGATAGCGTGTCGTTGGTGTGCGTGTTGCGCAGCTTGGCAACACACCCGATGTCACCGGCGTGCAGGACGGATACCTCCACCCGGTCCTTCCCTTGCGCCACCGAAAGGTGGTTGAGCTTCTCCATCGTGTCCCGCGGAGCGTTGAAGACATCGGCGCCGTTCTGCACCGATCCCGAGAGGACGTGGAAGAAGCTCACGTCACCGACGTGGGGCTCGGACACGGTCTTGAAGACGTGGGCCGAGAAGGGCTCGTCATCCGTGGCATGCAGCGTGATCGGGGCCAGGTCACCGCCCCACGTTCTCCCCTCTACGTCCGGTCGCTCGACTGGCGACGGCACAAGCTCCACCAGTTTCGACAGCAGCGCCTGCATCCCGAAGGACAGCTCGGCCGAGCCGCAGAGCAGTGGGAAGAGCTCGCCCCGGGACATGCCGGTCTTCAGGGCGGCCACCGCCTCTTCGCGCGTGATCTCCTGCCCTTCCAGGTAGCGCTCGAGCAGCGTGTCGTCGGTCGCGGCGATCGCCTCCAGCAGCTTGTCGTGATACTCCTCGTACCGCGCCTGGTACTCGGCGGGAACGTCCACTTCCTGGTACTCACCGCTTCGCGTGCCGGGCTTGTAGAGGTGCGCCTTCTTCGAGAAGAGATTGATGATGCCGTGGAACTCGGACCCGTCACCGACGGGGATCTCGATGGGAATCACCTTGGGCGTCAGGTGTTCGCGGATGTCGTTGAAGGCGCGGTCGAAATCGGCATGCTCCTTGTCCATCAGGGACACAAAGAACATCCGGGGGAGACCACGCGCTTCGGCGTATTCGAACACCTGCTCGGTACCGACCTCGACGCCGCCGGTGGCGGAAACGACGATCAACGCGGCGTCGGCCGCGTAGTCGCCCGCGATGGCATCGCCGGCAAAGTCGAGGTATCCGGGGGTGTCGATGAGGTTGATCTTGACGTCCATCCACTCGGCGTAGGCCAGCGCGAGGCTGATGGAGTACTTCCGTTCGATTTCGTCTGGGGTGTAATCGGTAAGGGCGGTTCCGTCTTTCACGGAACCATGTCGTTTGCTCGATCCGGCCACGAACGCGAGAGCATCAACCAGGGTGGTTTTGCCGCTCGCCCCGTGGCCCAGTACAGCCACGTTTCTGATCCGGGCGCTGTCGTAGACCCTCATGTGGGCCACCTCCTGCTGGGGATATTCACAAGGTGGCCCGCGGTACCGCCGGCCACAAGCAGGGCTCCGACTACGCAGAAGTGCGGTGGTGTGCTGCGGGTCTTCGACCCTCGGCTGACCACTTTTTTGCCTATCTCGTTGCCGAGCGTAGATTCAGCTTGGGTGCCTCATTAATCGAGGTGGCCCATGCCGGTTGCAAAGTTGTCTCAGAGTTTCTACGAGAAGTTCGGTGACGCTCTAACGGACGAACTGGTGAACTGTTTGAACACCATCGAATCCAGCTACCGCCTCGAGCTGCGAGATCTCTTCGACGCCCAGTTTGGGAAGTTCGAGGCGAAGATGGAGCAGCGCTTCGCAGAGATGGAGTTGCGTTTCGAACGGCGCCACGCAGCAACCGATCTCAAGATTGAGCAGCTTCGATCTGATTCCGCACGGGACTTGGTCGTGGCGATGCGGTGGCATTTCGCCGCCTGGATTCCCATCGCGCTGGCGGTGATCGGGCTCTACTTCAAACCGTAGACTGAGATCGACGAAAAAACGAGAGGGTCATCACCCACTGCCGGTGATGACCCTCGTCGCTTTAGCGACTGCTAGCCGAGCCGCCGCTTCAGCGGCGCGCTGCGCTGCGGAAAGACTTCCTAGCGGCCGGGCGTTCCGGTACCGCCCGGGGCCCCCGCTCCACCCCGCACGTGCTCGACCAGCCGGCTCAGCATTTCAGCGGCCTGGATCGCAAACTCGAGCGCCCCGGCTTCGCGGCCGGCTTCATGCGCGGCGGCCGACTGCCGCAGCAGCCCGCCCACCTGGTCGAGGATGTTGTTGATGCGGGGAGCATCCCGGCGGCCGAGCGCGTTGCGTGCCCGCTCGAGGCCGGTCTTCGTGACGCCGGAGATGCGCACGGAGGCGTTCGGGAAGACCCCGGCTACCACCTGGACGACGAGCGCGTGGGCCTCTTGGGCCATCGCCTTGTCCTTGGTTGCAGCCGCTGCTCGGCTCATCGCCACGGCTCGGTCGAGCTGGGTCTTGGCCCGCTCGTTGTCGCCGTTGCGAATCTCCTGGACCAATGTCCGCAGGATGGAGGTCGGAGCGCCGGCGGGGCCACCCATGGCCGCCTGGGCCTGGGCGCTGATCGACGTGGCAATATCGACCTCGTTCAATGGGGCAACGGGGCCGGTCGCCTGGCGGTCGCAGGCGGCGAAGGCAAGCAGCGGCACGAACTTCAGGACGCTAAGGCGCATTTGGGGTCTCCCTGTCGAACCGAACATACATCCGGGGCTTCTCGGCGCAATAGACGCCGCCCCCGGGGGTTTTGTTAAGGCTCAACCCACCCGTTTTACGACCTCCCGGTCCAGGCGCGTCCCGAGCCGATCCTTCTCTGTTTCCAGGTCGTACCTAGCCTGGAGGTTCAGCCAGAAGCGCTCGGTGGTACCGAAGTACCGGGCCAGGCGCAGGGCGGTATCCGCCGTGATCCCGCGCATTCCATGAACGATCTCATTCACGCGACGCGGGGGAACGGCAATGTCCTTGGCCAGCCGGTACTGGGTGACCTCCAGCGGCCCCAGGAACTCCTCGGCCAGAATCTCACCGGGGTGAATGGGAGCCCGCTTCCGGACGGCCTTGCCTCTAGTGGTAGTCGACAATTTCCACCTCGTGCGCATCCCCGTCCCGCCAGTGGAAGCAGATGCGCCACTGGTCGTTGACGCGGATACTGTATTGGCCTGCCCGGTTCCCGGTCAGCTTCTCGAGCCGGTTGCCGGGCGGAACACGGAGATCACCAAGATTCTCAGCGGCGTCCAGGATGAGCAACTTCCGGAGCGCGATACGCTGCAGCGGCCCGGGCCAGCGACGAACCGGGCGGCGTTCGAACACGTCCTGCGTATCCCGGTCCCGGAATCCCTGGATCACCTTGAATAATAACGCTACCCGTTAATAACGGCCATCGTTATTGCATGCGGGCTACGGATACCACTGGTTGACCCACAGCATGCCGATCCCTGCTCCCGGACCGATCGCAATCGACGGCCCGAGAACGAGGAGCCAGTTGATTGGCCAACCCTCCATTGAGATCGCGACGGCAGCGAAGACCTGGACCGCGACAATGAAGCCGAGAATGGCAGCACCCAACGGCGTTTGGCCTAACGGCATGAGCAATCCGACGGTGAGCCCACCTACTGCGCCGGAGATGAAGTAGGCGGCTACTACCTGCAGGAGAGTGATCCCAAGTCGCTCGAACGTGGCATTGCCGCGCACCAGCCAGATGCCCAGCACCCAGACGGAATAGACGGTCGCAAAAGAGAGGCCCCACCAAAGGCCACTTCTCAGCCGATGTATGATGGGAGAACGCCTCGTGCTCTGGGGCATCGCTAGCGATACCCCGCCGCCTGTAGGTTAAAGAGCTCGGCGTACTGGCCTCCCTTGACCAGGAGCTCCTCGTGAGTGCCCTCCTCGATGAGCAGGCCCTTCTGGAGCACCAGGATACGGTTGGCCATGCGGACGGTGGAGAAACGGTGCGAAATCAGTACCGCAATCCGGTCCCTGCTCAGCTCCGTAAAGCGAAGAAAGACTTCGTACTCTGCCCGGGCATCCAGCGCCGCGGTGGGCTCGTCCAGGATGATGACCTGGGCATCCCGCATGTAGGCTCGGCCGAGGGCCACCTTCTGCCATTCGCCGCCGGAGAGCTCGACCCCGCCGTCGAACCGCCGGCCGAGCTGCTGGTCCATGCCGTTCTTGAGGCGCTTGGCGACCGTGTCCGCCAGGCTCCGCTCGGCGGCGCGCTCGATCAGCGGGCGCTCCTCGATCTTGGCGATCTGCCCGACGCCGATGTTCTCCCGCATGACCATGTCGTAGCGGACAAAGTCCTGGAAGATGACGCCGATGTTGGCGCGGAGGCTGTCCACGTCGTATTCCCGGAGGTCCACGCCATCCAGCATGATCCGGCCCTCGTCGGGGTCGTAGAGCCGAGCCAGGAGCTTTACCAGCGTGGTCTTGCCGGCGCCGTTCTCACCGACCAGCGCCACCGACTCGTCCGGTCGGAGGGTGAAGCTCAGGTTCCGGACCGCGTAGAGACCGGACTGCGGATACTTGAAACCGACGTTCTCGAAGACAAATCCCTGGCGGATCGGCCGAGGGACCGGGATCGCGCCGGGCCTGGACATGATTTTCGGCTGGAGCTCGAAGAACACGAAAAGATCGCTCAGATACAGCGCCTGCTCGTATACCTGCGAGAGGGACATCAGCAGTCCCTGGATCAGGTCACGGCTCTGGCGGAATGACCCGGCGAGAAATGTGAGAACGCCGATGGTGAAGACTCCGGCCGCGGAACGGTGGCCGATCACCGTGAGATAGATGATGATCCCGTAGGCTGCGTAGTAGCCCACCGAGCCGATCAGCGCGAGCAGCGTGGACACGGTGGCCCGGCGAGTCGAGAGCTGCTTGTTCTCCTGGTAGAACTTCTCGGCAAGGTTGGCGTACCGTCCCGTGAGGAAGGGGGCGAGGCCGAAGAGCTTGACCTCCTTCACGGTGGTATCGGTAGCTCCCACCCAGCGCAGGTAGTCGAGCTGCCGGCGCTCCGGCGTCCAGCGGAAGAGGAGTGAATAGCCCAGCGACGCGAAATGGGTCTCGCCCAGGAACGACGGAATCACCGAGACTGCCAGCAACACCAGCAGCCAGGGGACATAGAGTATGAGCGCGGCGGAGAGCGATACGAGCGTGATCAGGCTCTGCACCATGGACAGGACGAGCGACAGCATGCCGATGCGCCCGACCGTTTGTCGCCGGGCGCGTTCCAGGTGATCGTAGGTATCGGGGTCCTCGAACTGGGAGAGGTCGAGGGTCGCGGCATGCTGGAGGAGCCGGACGGAGATACGATTGGAGAACAGGTCGCCGAGCAGGCTTTCGATGAGCGCCGAGAGCCGGGCGAGACCTTCACCGGTCACCGCGATGAGGAGCTCGAGCGCCACCAGTCCACCGAGGAGTTGCCAGTCGACCGGCACGCCCTGTGCAGAGGCCTGGATGTCCGCGATCACCGCATCGATGATGAGCTTGCCGACCCAGAGGATGGCGACCGGCACGAACGCGCGAACCAGCCGCAGCAGGATGATGGCGGTGGTGTACCCGCGGTGGGTCTCGTACACCATCCGGAGCAGCGGGCCTACATACTTCAGGGCCTGGAGCCGCTCGGCCCAAGTCGGCTTCTTTTCGGGGTTCTGGGGACTTGTGCCGAATCGAGGTAAGCGGTGAGGCATCAAGGGAGGGCCGGCCATGGCACTCAAGTTAACGGGGTAGGGGTGAGGGACGTCGGACGGTTAGACGGTTAGACGGTTAGACGGTTCTCCGAGGTACCTGATGAAGAAACTTGCTGGCGTATTGCTGATTGCGATCGGGGCCATTGCCGCGACGAGGGCCCCAGATGAGCGTGCCCGCGCACTCCACGTGCTCAACCGCCTCACATGGGGCCCTCGGCCCGGCGACGTGGATCGCGTCGTGGCCATGGGTGTGGACCAGTTCATCGCCCAGCAGCTCAAACCCGAGGCGATACCAGACCGGACCCTCGATCAGCGGCTCAAGTCCTACGAAATCCTGAAGACCTCCACCCGCGAGCTGGCCGCAGGCGTCCGCGAGGCACAGCAACAGAGACAGCAACAGCAGCGGGCGGCGGGCGGCGACAGCGCGAGGATGATGGATCCGGAAATGCGGCGGGGACAGGCAGCCGGCCAGCCCGACAATGCGGTCCGGCGCCTGATTGGCGAGTACATGAACCTCACGCTGGTGCGTCACGTCACGTCCGAGCGCCAGCTCAACGAGGTGATGGTCGATTTCTGGACCAACCATTTCAACATCTTCATCGGCAAAGGCGCCGACCGGTTCCTGCTCCCGGGCTATATCGAGGAGACGATCCGGCCGCGCGTGTTCGGCAAGTTCGAAGACCTTCTCCTTGCCACCGCGCAGAGTCCGGCCATGCTGTTCTATCTCGACAACGCGCAGTCGGTGGCGCCGGGGTCCAAGCCTCCGCAGCTCGAGCGCCTCGAAGCGATTCGCGCGCGGGGGGGCGTGGTAAGGCCGCGCGCTCGCCAAGGCGTGAACCCGCAACGCATGGACTCGATGATGACCCAGCTCGAGTCCCGGATGCCCAAGGGCATCAACGAGAACTACGCCCGCGAGGTGATGGAGCTTCACACCCTCGGCGTGGACGGCGGCTATACCCAGCAAGACGTGGAGAACCTGGCGCGGATCCTTACGGGCTGGGGCATTTTGCAGACCCGGCAGGACCCGAAGTTCGTCTTCAACGACTGGGCTCACGATCGCGGCGCGAAGACCGTCCTCGGCCGCCGCTTCCCCGCCGGGAAGGGCATGGACGAAGGGGTCGAGGCGCTGAAGATGCTGGCCCGGAACCCCGCGACGATGCGCCACCTGAGCGCCAAGCTCTGCGCGCGCTTCGTCAGCGATGATGTTTCCGATGGGTGCATCGACGCGGGCGTACACGCGTGGGAGCGCACCGACGGCGACATACGGGAGGTAGTGCAGGCCATCATCACGTCGAAAGAGTTCTGGGATCCGGCGAACCGCGCGTCCAAGCTCAAGACGCCGCTGGAGTTCGTAGCCAGCGCGTTGCGGGCGGTCGGCGCCCAGATCGATCAGACACCCGCTGCCGCGGCGATCGTGGCGCGGCTCGGCCAGCCGCTCTTCGGCCAGCAGCCGCCGACGGGATATCCCGAGACGCAGGAATCGTGGGTGAACTCCGGCGCCCTGCTCCAGCGGATGAACGTCGCGCTCGGCCTGGCGGCCGGCAAACTTCCCGGCGTTACGGCCGACGTGGATGGCATCGTCCCCGCGGGAACCAATGTGGACCAGATGATTGCGACCGTGAATGCCAAGCTCCTCAGCGGCACCGCGTCCGAGAACACGCTCAAGACAATGCGGAACCAGGTGGCCGACCTTCCCGACGCTGCCACGAAGCGGGCGATGATCGTCGGGCTGGCGCTGGGTGGGCCGGAATTTCAGAAGCAATAGGGATCAGGGACTGGGGATTAGGGGCTGGAGGAACCCAACCCCTGGTCCCCGATCCCTAATCCCGCTTATGCGGAGCTCGTCATGAACTGCGACAGCAATATCAATCGACGCATTTTCGTGAAGACCGGCACCCTGGCCCTCGTCAGCCTGGGGCTGGATCCGATCTTCCTCACTCGCGCGGCGTATGCGGTGAACCGTCCCGGCGGCGCGGCCCGGAAGAAGACGCTGGTCTGCATCTTCCAGCGCGGCGCGGTGGACGGGCTCAACATGATCGTGCCGCACGGCGACGCGTTCTACTACCGGGAACGGCCCCGCATCGCGATTCCCCGCCCCGGTGCCACGGGAGGCGCGGTCGACCTCGATGGCCATTTCGGGCTGCACCCCTCCCTCTCACCGCTGGCCCCGCTTTACAAGAACGGCTCGCTCGCGGTCGTGCATGCGATCGGGTCACCGGACGCAACGAGGAGCCATTTCGACGCGCAGGACTACATGGAGACCGGTACGCCCGGCCTCAAGTCGACCAGCGACGGCTGGATGAACCGGGCGATCCTGCACGCGCAGGATCACGCCGAGACGCCGTTCCGCGGAGTCGCCATCGGTCCGCAGCTGCCACGCGCGTTGCGCGGCGCAGCACCGGCGCTCGCGATCGAGAACCTGGAGTCGTTCGGCCTGCGCGGGCGAGCAGAAACGCGCGACCGGCTCACGGCCGCCTTCGAGGAGCTCTACCAGGGCTCGGCCACCGGTGTCGTCGCGACATCGTCCGCAGAAGGGTTCGAGGCGGTGAAGATGCTGAAGACCGCGAACCCTGCGCAGTACGAGCCGGCCAACGGCGCGCGGTACCCTCGGGGACCCCTGGGCGAAGCGCTGCGACAGATCGCGCAGCTCATCAAGGCGGACCTGGGAACCGAGATCGCCTTTGCCGATGTGGGCGGCTGGGACACGCACGTGAACCAGGGCGCCAGCCAGGGGCAACTCGCTCTCAGGCTCGCCGATTTCGGCGGCGCACTCGCTGCCTTCCACCAGGATCTCGGAGATCGGATGTCGGATGTGGTGGTCCTCACCATGTCCGAATTCGGGCGCACGGTGGCTGAGAACGGCAACGTGGGCACGGATCACGGGCACGCGACCGCGATGATGGTCATGGGCAGCGGCGTGCGCGGCGGCAAGGTCTACGGCAACTGGCCGACGCTTGATCCAGCGAAACGCTACGAAGGCCGCGACCTCGCAGTCACGACAGACTTCCGAGACCTGTTCGGCGAAGTACTTACGCGCCACCTCGGGGCAGCAGACCTGTCAGCGATCTTCCCAGGCTACAGCCTCGATCAGAGTCGCTGGCTCAAGGTGCTGGGCTAGCCGGCCGCAGGTGCCGAGTGGTGTAGGCGGGCGCCGCGACGGACTGTTCGGAGCGCGAGGGTCTCGGCTGGCGCGCTGGATCTGGCATCTGCAG
>CAMDCH010000043.1:0-14233 GCA_945889655.1 bacterium HR33 | reverse complement strand
AATACATCCCCGACGAAGACGCGAAGCTCGACTTCTATCGTCGGCTGGCGCGGGTCGCGGGCCCCAGCGAAATTGCGACCCTGCGGGCGGAGTTGCGGGACCGTTTCGGACCACCGCCCGAGGCCGCCGAGCGCCTGCTCAACATCTGCGAGCTGCGCGTCATCGGCGCCCGGCTGGGCCTCGAAACGATCGCGATCAAGGGCGACGAAGCCCGCCTCAATTTCCGCGCGGGCGCAGTCCCGCGACTCGCGCGGCTGAACGCGGCGCTCGACCAGGTGCAGTTCGCTGCCGAGGTGCGCCGGGCGATGCCGGTCTCGCTCCGGCTGACTCGACTCGGCGGCATTCCCATGGCACAGGGGCTGATCAAGGCAATGACGACGGTGCTGGGAGAAGAGAAGTGACGAGGTGCGGAGTGCGGGGGGCGTGGTGCGGGGTGCTGCTGGCCCTCGGCACCGCGTCATGCCGTGATGCGTTCACCACGAACGTTACCGTCGTCGCGAGCGCCGGATCGTCGGAGCTGACGGTCGACCGCCTCGCGGAGATCTTCGCGCAGGGCAAGGCCCTGGTCGTGAAGCGGGACGTGATCGAGCGCGTGGCCCGGCTCTGGGTGGACTACTCGCTGTTCGCGCAGCGCAACGCCGAGGGGGACTCGCTCCTCGACTCGGCCACCGTGGTGCAGACGCTCTGGCCCGAAGTGCAGCAGCGGCGGGCGGATCTCTTCCACGAGCTCCTGATGGCGAAACACGAGGCTTTCGACACCACCAAGGTCGATAGCATCTACGCTGCGGGGGAGTACCGCCTCTTCCAGCACGTGGTCTTCCGGACGCAGGCCAACAGCGCGCCCCCTGAACGGGAGAAGCAGCGCGCGAAGGCCCGCCAGGTGCGCAGCGAGCTCGCCCGCGGTGGAACCTGGGCCGTGGCGAACCGCGTGAACGAAGACCTGGTGGCCAAGGCCAATGGCGGGCTGATCGGTGTCGTGGTGCGGGGCGAAACGCCTCCGGCGTTCGAAAACGCCGCGTGGGCGCTCGAGCCCGGCCAGGTGTCCGACGTGGTGGAAACCGGTGACGGGTTCCACGTGGTCCGGCGGCCGGTCCTGCGCGAGTTGCGCAGCACGTATGCCCGGGAGATGGGAAACCGGGTGACGGAACGGCAGGACTCGGCCTACCTGGGTGGCCTGGGTGAGCGCCGGCACGTGCGGGTCAAGCCGCAGGCGCCCCCCATGGTTCGCGCCGCCCTGGCGGATCCATTCAAGGCCACGACGTCCACGGCGACGCTCGGTACTTTCGACGGCGGCTCCTTCAGCGTGTCGGACCTAGTCCGGTGGATCAGTGCGCTGGAACCGGCAGCCCAGGAACGGGTATCGCGTGCGACGGATGAGCAGATCGTGCTCTTCGTCCGGTCATTGATGCGCAACCACGCGCTCATGGTCGAGGCCGACAGCGCCGGCGTGGTGCTGACCCCGGCGGACATCGAGGAATTCCGGGACCTGTTGCGGCGGGACCTCGCCATGACCCGCAAGGCCCTGGGGCTCACCGACACCGCGTTGGCCAAGGCAACGCCGACGGATCGCCGCCGCTTCGCCGCGCTCTACGTGGACCATTATCTCGAGGGGATCGCGGCGAACAAGGTGGATTTCGCCGGGGTCCCCCCGTTCCTCGCGGCGCAACTACGCCAGCGCTATCCCTGGCGAGTATCATCCGCGGGAGTGGATCGCGTGTTCGAGCGCAGCAGCCAGCTTCGGGGACTCGTTGACAGCCTGGCACCGGCATCGCCGCCGGCGCCTGTAGTGGATTCTGGAGGAGCCAATGCCAAACGGTAGAACCCTTGCTTCCCTGGCCGCATCCGGCCTGCTGGTCCTCACCGCGCCCGCCGTGCTCGCCGCGCAGGAGCGCGACTTCCACGTCACGGACCGCATTGTCGCGGTGGTGGGCGCGCGGCCGATCCTGTTGTCGCGCCTCCAGGAAGAGGTGAACATCCGGAAGGCGCAGGGCATTGCGGTGCCGAAGGATTCGGCCGAGCTAGTGGCCACGCTGCGCGAGATCCTCGAGACGCTGGTCAACGAGGAGCTGATGGTGCAGGCCGCCCAGCGCGACACCTCCATCACACTCCTTCAGACCGACGTGCAGGAGGCGGTGGAAACGGCCGTGAAGAATGTGCGGGCACAGTTCACCTCGGACGTGGACTTCAACCGCGGGCTGCGGGAGGCCGGCTGGAACACGCTGGACGAGTACCGCCAGTGGGTGGCCGACCAGAAGCGGAAGGAAACGCTGAGCAAGCAATTCGTGGCCAAGTTGCGGCAGAAGGGGATCATCAAGCCCCTCCCCGCGACCGACCCCGAAGGACGGGCGTACTACCAGAAGAACAAGAGCCTGCTGCCCAAGCGGCCGGCCACGGTTTCTTTCAAGCAGATCGTTGCGCAGCCGGAGCCCGACGCCTCGGCCGTGGCGGAGTCCAAGCGCCGGGCCGACTCGGTGGTGACCCTGCTGCGCAAGGGTGGTGATTTCACCACGCTCGCCAAGCGCCATACCGATGACGAGAGCACGCGGGAGCTGGGCGGCGAGCTGGGATGGGTGCGGCGCGGCGGCGGGCTCGCGCGGCAGTTCGAGGCGGTGGCATTCGTGCTGCGCCCCGGCCAGATCTCGGACCCGGTGCGGACCAGCTTCGGCTGGCACATCATCCAGGTCGAGCGGATCGACGCGGCGGAAATCCAGGTCCGGCACATCCTCTTCATGCCGGCCATGACGGACGAGAATCGCGCCCGGGCCGAGGACCGCGCAGAAGAGATCGTGAAGGCGCTGCGTGCGGGTGCGCCGTTCGACTCGCTCGCGCGCCTGTATCACGATCCGAGCGAGGATCCCATCGCCGACGGCATGACTCGCGAAGGTCTCCCCGCGGAATACGCCAAGGCCATCGAGGGCGCCAAGCCGGGGGACGTCATCGGTCCGTTCGGTGTTCCGTCACCCCAGGGCGGCACCAAGTTCGTCGTCGTCCAGTACATCGAAGACCGCGCCGCCGGCGACATCACCTACGAGGAAGTCCGCGACCAGATCAAGTCCAGCCTTGGTGAGAAGAACGCCATGGACCTGTATCTCAACGAGCTGAAGAAGCGGACGTACGTCGATATTCGCCTCTAGCATAGGGGAAGCGGGAAGCGGGAAGGGGGAAGCGTGAAACGCCCCCGTATCGCCATCACGCTCGGTGATCCGCGTGGCATCGGACCGGAAATCGTCGAGAAGGTCCTGAAGGACCCACCACCAGGGGCGGACTACGTCGTCGTGGACGGGGGCGGTTCCCCGCTTCCCGCTTCCCGCTTCCCGCTTCCCCCCGAAGAGGCAGGCCGCATCGTCGGAGCGTCAGTCGAGCGCGCCGTTCAGATGGCCCTCGCCGGCGAGGTGGATGCGATCGTGACCGCCCCCGCCGAAAAACACGCCCTCAACCTTGCCGGCTACAAGTATCCCGGTCACACCGAATGGCTGGCGCATCTCGCCGGCGACGTGGACGTGGCCATGATGCTCGCGTCCGAGAAGCTCCGGGTCGTGCTCGTGACCACCCACATTCCCCTCAAGGCCGTACCGGCCGCACTCACCACCGATCGCGTCGTCGCGACGGGACGCGTGACCGCGCGGGCGCTCTCCGAATGGTGGGGCATCGCCGCGCCGCGGCTGGCGGTGTGTGCCGTCAACCCGCACGCGGGCGAACAGGGCCTGTTCGGCAACGAGGACGACACCGTGCTCGCGCCGGCCGCCAGGACGCTCGGCGCCGCGGGGCCGTTCCCCGCCGACACGGTGTTCGTGCGCGCCATGCGTGGTGAGTTCGACGCGGTGCTCGCGCCGTACCACGACGTCGGCATGACCGCGATCAAGGTGGCCTCTTTCGGAAAGGCCGTGAACGTGACCCTGGGCCTTCCGTTCATCCGGACCTCTCCCGACCACGGCACGGCGTTCGACATTGCAGGTAAGGGCATCGCAGACCCTTCGTCCATGAGGGAGTCGGTCTCGCTCGCTGTTAGACTCGCTTCTCGTAAGAACGGTGCCCGGTGACCGGTGTCCGGTGCCCGGGAACCAATCCAACCGGACACCGGGCACCTGACACCGGACACCGATTCTGATGACAGAATCCTCCGACCTCACCGCACCCGAGCTCCGCGAAAAACTCGAAAAGGGCGAGCAGGTCGCGGTGTACGATGTGCGCCGTGCCCAGGACCGCGAATGGACGATCCCTGGCGCGATCGGGCTCGACATCCACGACCAGCTCTGGGCCAACGATCCGAAGGCGCTCGATGGGGTGAACCTGCCCAGGGATCGGCAGGTGCTCTTCGTCTGCGGGCGGGGGAACACGAGCCTGCTGGCCGCGAACCTGGCCCGCGAGCACGGGATCCCGGCGGCGTCACTGTACGGCGGCATGAAGGCATGGAGCCCGCAGTGGAACCTGGCCGATGTCCCGGCGAACGGCGCCCACGCGGAGGTCATCCAGGTGCGGCGGACGGGGAAGGGATGCCTGTCCTACGTCGTCGGATCGCGGGGCCAGGCCGCCGTCATCGACGCGTCGGTTGATCCGAAAGTCTATCTCGACATCGCGTCACGGCGCGGATGGAAAATCGCCCACGTGATCGACACGCACGTCCATGCGGATCATGTCTCGCGCGCCCGGCCGCTCGCACAGGCCGCCGGAACGGCGGTGTCCCTGCCGGAGCAGAAGCGGGTTCGCTCCCCGTTCACCCCGCTCAAGGATGGGGAGACGCTGAAGATCGGAAGCGCGGGACTCGAGGTGTCTGCCACACCCGG
This sequence comes from bacterium HR33, assembly GCA_945889655.1. Taxonomy (GTDB): domain Bacteria; phylum Gemmatimonadota; class Gemmatimonadetes; order Gemmatimonadales; family GWC2-71-9; genus SHZT01. The sequence continues at coordinate 9,449 of CAMDCH010000043.1, read as the reverse complement.
CCATACGTTCGAGAGCGTGTCGCTGCTGCTGGACTGCAAGGTGCTCTTCACCGGCGACACGCTGTTTCTCTCGACCGTCGGCCGGCCGGATCTCGCTGCCAGGGTGGATGACGAAACGCGCGAACGGGCGAGGCTTCTCTACGCGTCGGTCCACCGGATCATGAAGCTCCCGGGCGACACCCTGGTGCTGCCCGGCCACCACGCCAGCCCGGTCGAGTTCGACCACAAACCCGTGACGGCGAAGCTGGCGGACGTGATCCGCGACGCGAGCGTACTCTCAATGAAGGAAGGGGAATTCGTGGATGCCGTCCTGGCCCATCTCCCCCAGCCCCCCGCGAACCATCTGAAGATTGTCGCGGCGAACGAGGCAGGAGAGTTCCCGCCGGAAACGGCTGACCTGGAGGTGGGAGGCAACAGGTGCGCCGTGAAGTAGGAAGCTAGGGTTTGGCGTCGTTCTGCCCGTCTGCCCGTCTGACCGTCTGCCCGTCTTCTTTCACCAGCCTTAGCCGCCCGATCCGTTTCCCCTGCATCTCCAGCACCTCCAGCGCGCCGCCTTTGACCTTGACCCGGTCTCCCTTCTTCGGGAGCCGGCCGAGTGTGCCGAAGACCCAGCCGCCGAGGGTCTGGTGGTCCTCGTCCACGATCTCGAATCCGTATTTCTCGTTGGCGTCGTTCAGGTCCATGCCGCCCGGCATGCTGACCCCGTCTCCGGGCCGGGGCTCGCCGCGGTCGTACTCGTCGTAGATCTTGCCGACGATCTCCTCCAGCAGGTCTTCCATCGTCACGATGCCCGCGGTGCCGCCGTACTCATCGAGCACGATCGCCAGGTGCACCTTGCGGCGTTTCATGTCGGCCAGCACGTCTTCGACCTCCGCGGTGCCGGGCACAAAGAGCGGCTCGCGCACGATGGTACCGATGGTGCGATCGGGATCGGCCTTGATCACGGCCAGGATCTGCTTCGCGTGCACCATCCCGGTGATTTCGTCCAGCGACTCGCCGTACACCGGGTAGCGGGAGCGGCCGGCGACGGCGATCCGGTCCGCGGCCTCGCTCACGGTCATGCTGGCCGGCAGCGCGACGACGTCGGTTCGCGGGGTCATGACGTCCTTCGCAGCCTTTTCCGTGAACTCGAAGACGCCCTCGATGAGCCGCACGTCGGTCTTGGCCAGCGCGCCGGAGCGCTGGCTCTGGCGGGCCAGCATCACGATTTCTTCCGGCGAGTGGATCCGGTCCTCGGCGTCACCGCTGATCTCGAGCCCGAGCAGCCGCACCAGTAATGCGGACGACGAATTCAGCAGGTTGGTGAGGGGCCGCGTGATCCACGAGAACAGGATCAGCGGCCGGGCGATCCAGCGGCTGGTGGCCTCGGGATAGCTGATGGCCCACGACTTCGGCGCCTGCTCCCCGAAGACCACGTGCAGGAACGTCACGATGGAAACCGCAACCAGCGACGCGATGCTCGCGCGGCTCAGGAACGCGAGGGCGGGGGGCAGGTGGGCGAACAGCCGGTGCATCAGGCTGGCCACGGTATCCTCCGCCACGTACCCAAGAAGAATCGACGCGAGCGTGATGCCGAGTTGCGCGGCGGAAAGCTGGCGGTAAAGGTCTTGCAGGGCGGCCTGAGCAGTCTTAGCCTTCCGGTCACCCCGCCGCACCATCGCGTCGATGCGTGTCCGCCTCGCCGCGACCAGCGCGAACTCCGCCGCGACGAAGAACGCGTTCGCCGCGACCAGGGCGATCACCAGCACTCCACGAAGGACCAGCGACGTGACGGACATCTCTTCCATGGCGGATAAGGTAGTGGGATGCAGTTGAAACGTCTGTTCGTTCCACCGTTCGAGCCCTTGACCAAGCTCGTCCGCAGCGCGACCGCCACGGACACGCGAACACGTGAGCAGGTCACGCGGATTCTCGACGCGGTGCGCGCGGAGGGTGACCGCGCGGTGCAGCGCTTTCAGCAGGAGTTCGACCGCTCGCCGCTGGAGCCGGCGGAGTGGGAAGTCCCGCGCTCCCGCTGGGATGAGGCGCTGGCGCGAATCGACCCCGCGGTCCGTGAAGCGATCGAGACCGCGGCGAAGCGGGTCCGCGAGTACTACGGGCGCACGCTGATCCTCGCACCGGACCCGTTCGTCCAGTACCGCCAGCAGCCGGGCGACGGCGTCTTCGTCGGCGAGCGCCTCCTGCCGCTGGAGCGCGTAGGCGTCTATGTGCCGGGAGGCCAGGCCGCGTACCCCTCAACCGTGCTCATGAACGTGATCCCCGCGCGCGTCGCCGGGGTGCTGGAGATCGTGGCCGTGACGCCGCCCGCCGGGATTACCGACGCCGTGCTCGCGGCGTGCGCGGTCGCCCGGGTGGACCGGCTCTTCCAGGTGGGCGGTGCGCAGGCCATCGGCGCGCTGGCGTTCGGAACGACCACCATTCCGCGGGTAGACAAGATCGTGGGACCGGGGAGCCGCTGGGTGGCCGAGGCCAAGCGCCAGTTGGTGGGCACCGTGGGGATCGACATGATCGCCGGGCCTACCGAGGTCGTGGTCATCGCCGACGATAGTGCAGACCCGCGTAACGTGGCCGCGGATCTCCTGGCGCAGGCCGAGCACGACGAGGACGCCACCGCGTGGCTGGTGACGACGCACGAACCGCTCATCGATCGCGTCGAAGAGGAGCTCGAGCAGCGCCTCGGCCGGGCCCCGCGCGGTGCCATCGCGCGGAAGTCGCTCGAACGGAACGGGCTCGCGGTGCTCGTGCCGGACGTGAAGACCGCCGTCGAAGTGGCGAATCGGCGGGCCCCGGAACACCTGGAGCTGCTGGTGCGGGACGCACGCACCTGGGTGGACCTGGTCCGGCACGCAGGCGCGGTCTTCGTAGGGCACTCGACGCCCGAACCGGTGGGGGATTACATCGCGGGACCCAGCCACGTGTTGCCTACGTCGGGAACCGCGAGGTTTGCTTCACCGTTAGGGGTGTACGACTTCGTGAAACGCGTGACCGTGGTGGAGTATTCGCGCCAACGACTGGAGCTGGATGCGCGGGCGATCATCACGCTGGCGGAGGCGGAAGGCCTCCACGGTCACGCCGATGCGGTGCGGGCTCGCCTGGAGAACGCGGACGAGACTCCCAAGTAGGGAGAGTAGGATTGCTCATGTCAGTCTCCCCCCGCTTGTCTTTTTCCATAGCCCTGTCTATGTTGGCCAAACTGGGAGCCTGTTTCCGCTTGTAACTCGTTGATTTGGAAGGTTTTAGAAATTGTCGATTCGAAATATCGCCATTATCGCGCACGTCGATCACGGGAAGACCACCCTCGTCGATAAGTTGCTCCGTCAAGCTGGTGTTTTCCGCGCCAATCAGCAGGTGGAAGACTGCGTCATGGATTCGAACCCGCTCGAGCGTGAGCGCGGAATTACGATCCTTGCGAAGAACACTTCGGTACGCTGGCACGATACGAAGATCAATATCGTAGACACGCCCGGGCACGCCGATTTCGGTGGTGAGGTCGAGCGCATCCTGCGCATGGTGGATGGGGTGCTGATCCTGGTGGACGCCGCGGAAGGTCCGCTGCCGCAGACGCGTTTTGTGACGCGGAAGGCGTTGCAGCTGGGTCTGACGCCCGTGGTGGTGATCAACAAGATCGACCGCCCGGACGCGCGCGCGAGAATCGTCCATGACGAGGTCCTCGAGCTGTTCATGGACCTCGAGGCGAGTCATTCGCAGCTGAGCGCGCCGTTCCTGTACGCGAGCGGCCGTCACGGCGTGGCGTACCACCAGCTGGAAGACGCGAAGCGCGGGCCGGATGGCGCGTTCATCGGGGACCTGAGTCCCCTGTTCGACACCATCATCAGCCAGGTGCCGGAGCCGCTGGGCGACGTGGACGGCCCCTTACAGATGCTCATCTCGACGCTCGAGTACTCGTCGTTCATCGGCCGCCTGGCCGTGGGCCGGATCGAGCGGGGCAAGGTGAAGGTGGGCCAGCAGGTGGCGTTGCTGCCGCTGGGGGAGCCCGGACCGGTCTCCTCAGAGGTGATCGAGCAGGCCCGCGTGCAGAAGCTCTTCGGCTTCGACGGTCTCGCGAAGGTGGAGATCGAGGAGGCCTTCGCGGGTGACATCATCGCGCTGGCGGGTCTCGAGGGCGTGGAAATCGGGAAGACGCTGACGGACATCGAGCACCCGGACCGGTTGCTGGGCATCGCGGTCGAGGAGCCCACGATCTCGGTGGATTTCTCGGTGAACAACTCGCCGCTCGCGGGGCGCGAGGGCAAGTACGTGACGTCGCGCCAGGTGCGCGAGCGGCTCTATAAGGAGCTGGAGAAGAACGTCGCGATGAGGGTGGAAGACACGGATACGCCGGACGTGCTGACGGTGTCGGGCCGCGGGGAGCTGCATCTCTCCATCCTGATGGAGACCATGCGGCGCGAGGGGTTCGAGTTCCAGGTCAGCCGGCCGCGCGTCATCCTGAAGGAAGGTGCCAACGGCGAGCGGCTCGAGCCGTACGAGGAACTGCTGGTGGACATCCCGGAGGGCATGCTGGGCACCGTCATGGAGAAGCTGGGGCCGCGCCGGGCCGAACTGATCGACATGAAGAACACGGGGCATGGAACCGTGCGCGCCAATTTCCGTATTCCGGCACGCGGCCTCTTCGGCTACCGCAGCGAGTTCCTCACGGATACGCGCGGGGAAGGGATCCTGCACCACCGGTTCCTGGACTACGGGCCGTGGGCGGGACCGCTGGCGGGCCGCAAGCGCGGGGTGGTGGTGGCGGACCGGCAGGGGGTCGCGGTGGCGTTCGCGATCTTCAACCTCCAGGAACGGGCCAGCATGTTCGTGACCCCGGGTGACCCGGTGTACGAGGGCATGATCGTGGGCGAGAACTCGCGGGTGGACGACATGGACGTCAACGTCACGCGCGAGAAGAAGCTCTCCAACATGCGCACCACCGCGTCGGACGTGATGATCCGGCTGGAGACGCCGAGGGACATCACGCTCGAGCTGGCGCTGGAGTACATCGAAGAGGATGAACTCATTGAAGTGACGCCGGCGGCGATTCGGCTGCGCAAGCGCGCGCTGGAAGCCATCGAGCGGAAGAAGGCGGCGCGTGCGTCGCGGGCATTGTCATGAGCGGTCGAACCACTTCATTCCTTGCGGGGGGCACCATGTGGTCCTGGGAAACGTCGACGATTGCGCCTGCCGTCGCGCGCCGCCGCGCGGACGATGAAGAGGAGACCGGCGACGAGGCGGCCGAGGAGTCGGAAGAGGACGAGGACTTTGAGGAAGACGACGAGGACGAGGACGATGACGATGATGATGACGACGATGACGAGGACAAGGACGATGACGACGAAGAGGAAGAGGGCTACGGCAAGGAAGAGTCGTATGACGACTCCGACGAGTAGTTGCTAGAGAAGGGCCTGTAGCTCAGGTGGTTAGAGCGCACGCCTGATAAGCGTGAGGTCGGTAGTTCAACTCTACCCAGGCCCATGGCCGCAGAAGGCACAGATTACGCAGAAAGGGAACGCTGACTTCGGTAGGTCAGCGTTCTTTTTTTACGTCTCTGGGGGATCGGTTGTTATCAGTCGTTTGACTTGTGGCTTGGGGCCGAAGTTGAGGAGTAGTCCGACGTTCAGTCGCTTCGCTCGCAGCGCATTGATTACCTGCGTGTAGTGGCTGGCCTCGATCGTGGGAAGTGCTTTGAGCTCCACCAGCACACGCTGGTCTACGATCATGTCCGGCCGGAAACGTCCTACTGGGCGACCGCGAAACACGATGCCGGCGTGCGATTCGCGATCAACCTTGTATCCCTTGTCCCGTAATGCGATGGCCATTGCGCGCTGGTAAACGACCTCTCGAAGGCCGGCCCCGAGCTCGTGGTAGACATCGTAGAAGCAACCGATGATTCGATGCGTGAGCTCGGCATGGGGGTAGCTTGGGGCAGGAAATGTCACGCACCAGACTAGGCGGACGGCGGCGGGTTGGCATGACCGGAAAAACGCCACCAAGTACACATTTCTGCGGCACTTTCAGCGCACTCTGCGGATTCAGTGGCATCGGATAGTTCAACTCTACCCAGGCCCATGGCCGCAGAAGGCACAGGTTACGCAGAAAAGGAACGCTGACTTCGGTGAGGTCAGCGTTCCTTTTTTTTTGCGCCACTGGGGGATCGGTTGCTATTAGACGGCTTCTAATCCTTTGGAGGTAGGCGTGCTTGCAACACTTGTCCCTGTCCGGGTTCCGGCGTAAGTACCGCCAGCAGCGCCGTCGGCTCTGCCCTCTCGCTGGAACCGCTTGTCAGGAGACGCATGTTCCCCGCCCGTCGCCATTTCACGACCGTGGTCGTCCTCCTCGTGCTTGCCTGTGGTGATGGAGCCCTGGACTCGGCGATCTCCTCACCCGACTTCCGCCGCGCGGGGGATGTGTCCACCGAACTGCCGTCGAACGTGGTGTACCTCACCACCAATGATCCGACGCTCGGCCAGAATGCCGTGCTGGCATTCAGGCGGGATGTGAGTTGCAGCCTGACGCTTCTCGGCCGCTTTTCGATGGGTGGCACCGGGGTAGGCAACCCCAACTTCCGTCTCGGCACGCTCGAGTCGGACCAGAGCCTCATCGTCTCACCCGACGGAAGGTTTCTGTTCGCGGTGAACGCGGGGAGTAACACGGTCGCCGCGTTTTCGATCCTGGCAGATGGGACGCTCGTGCCCGTGGAAGGTTCACCGGTTCGGTCCCACGGGCGTCAGCCGGCAGGCCTGGCATTCCAGGACAAGTTCCTCTATGTGACGCACAAGAACGAAGTCCCCGGGGAGGATCCCGCGGATTTCCCGCGCCCCAACTACACCACCTTCCGCGTCAATCCCCACGGCAAGCTGCATGCGATCCCGGATTTCACGATCAAGGTGCCGCGGGGGAGTTCGCCGACACAGGTGCTGATTTCCAATGACGGGAAGTTCGCGTTCTCGACCGAGCTGCTGGTGGATTTCCCGCTGGACTTCTTCCCCACCGACGGTTTCCCCGCTGCTCCCGGCGCCGGTGGAGGCAATACGCTGCGCTCGTTCGCCATCGGACCCCACGGGCGGCTGAACCCGATCCCCGCCATACGTATTCCCGGGCCGGACCAGAATTTCCCCGATCCGCTGGGCTTGCTCAGCGGCTCGGCGCACATCTCCGGCACCACCAATGGCGCCTTTGCCCTGCAGGATCACCCGGTCGAGCCGATCCTTTACGTCGCGTTTCCCTTCCGCTTCCAGGTGGGTGTCTACACCTGGAATCGAGGCACGGGACGGTTGACCTTCGGGACCGTGGTCGGGGGCTCCGGCCAAATGCCCATGTGGCTCCAGGTGAGCCCGGATGGACGCTTCCTGTACGTCGTGAACCGGCTCGATTCGACCATCTCGGTCTACGACCTGAGCGACCCTCTCAATCCCGTCGAGATCATCTTCCGGGACCTGCGACTCGCGCCCGGCGCCACCAGCGGTGGCCTGGCGGGCCAGCAATCCCTGACGCCGGACGGCCAGTGCCTCTATGTGATCGAGCAGCGGATCACCGATGCTGACAGCGAAGGCAGCGCCAACGCTCTCCACGCCCTGACCGGCATAGGGGTGACCGAGCCCTTCGCGCCGATCAACCTCGGCGCCTTCGGCGTGCCCCGGACGGCGCGGCCCCAGGGCATCGCGGCGTTCTAGTGCCCGGTAGAGGTGTTGACGTCCTTCGCCCGAACCGGCGCCATTGAGGCCATGCAGGCGTGCCGGTTTACCCGATTTTCCTTTTTTTGGCTTCCGCCACGGGAGTCGGCGATAGCGCGCATCTAGATTGCATCGGTGCGAATCCACGGCTCCCAAAGACTGGGGGCCTTTTTCTTTGTCTAACCGACTAACCGTCTAACCGTCTGGAAGGGATGTCGATGCGAGTTTGCGTTTCAGGGTGAGCTCGGGGCGTTCAGCGAAGAAGCAGTACGGCAGTTCTATAGTCCCAGGTTAGTTTACCAGAATCCGACTTTGTCCAGTTTCCCGGAGCCTCCGATGCGTATCCGCAAAGTGGCACTCGTACTCGCGTCCTTCGTTCCCGCCGCCGCCTCCGCCCAGGAGCATGGGCACGGCGACCTGGGGACCGTCGTTTTTCCCGTGACCTGTAACGCCGACGCGCAGGCGAAGATGCACCGCGCCGTCGCGATGCTGCATTCGTTCTGGTTCCCCGAAGCGCGCAAGGAATTCGAAGAGGTGGGCAAGGCGGATCCCGCCTGCGGGATCGCCTACTGGGGTGTCGCGATGTCCCAGTTCGGCAACCCCATGGCCGGGGGCAGCACCGGCGCGTCGCAGGCGGCCGGCTGGGAAGCAGCGCAGAAGGCGGTGCAGATGGGCGCGAAGAGCGAGCGTGACCGGGCGTACGTCGACGCGGCCGTGGCGCTCTTCAAGGACTACGCGACGGTGCCGAACAAGCCGCGGATGGTCGCCTACGAGCAGGCGCTCCAGGGCATCGTCACGAAGTTCCCGGCTGATACCGAAGGGCAGATCTTTCACGCGCTCTACATGACGGCGAACGCGGCGCCGACCGACCTGACGTTCGCGCAGCAGCAGAAGGCGGCCGCCATCCTCAACACGCTGTACAAGGAACAACCGAACCATCCCGGCCTGCCGCACTACATCATCCACTCGTTCGACTCGCCGCCGCTGGCCAAGAATGCGCTGACCGCGGCGCGCCAGTACGCGGGCATCGCCCCGGCGGCGCCCCACGCGATCCACATGCCCTCGCACACCTTCACGCGCCTGGGCTACTGGGACGAGTCCATCACGTCCAACCGTCGCTCGGCAGACCTCGAGCCCACGCCCGGCGCCAAGTCCCACGCGCTGGACTACATGGTGTATGCCTACTTGCAGCAGGGGAAGGACGCCGATGCCCTCAAGGTGATCGAGGAAATCGGCGGCAACACGCAGGGCGAGTACTTCGTAGGTGCACTCGGCTCGTACAACGCGCTGGCGATGCCCGCGCGCTATTCGCTCGAGCGCGATGACTGGAAGACGGCCGCGGCGCTCAAGGTGACGGCGGCGCCGCCCTCCGCCGAGGCGGTAACACATTTCGCCCGGGCGATCGGTGCCGCCCGCTCCGGGGACACCGCCACCGCGAAAACGGAAGTTGCCGCGCTGGAGAAAATGGTCGCGGACCTCATCGCGGCGAAGGATCCGTACTGGCCCACGGCGGTGGACGCGCAGCGCCTCGCGGCGGCCGCGTGGCTGGCCCACCTGGAAGGCCGGCACGCCGACGCGCTCCGGCTGGCAAAGGAAGGTGCGGACAAGGAAGAGACCATCCAGAAGCACCCCGTCACCCCGGGCCCACTCATCCCCGCGCGCGAACTCCAGGGCGACATCCTCATGGTGCACAACCAGCCTTCGGAAGCGCTCGGGGCCTATGAAAAGACGCTGGAGCGGGAACCGAACCGGGCCCGGACGATCGCCAGTGCCTCACGGGCC
>CAMDCH010000042.1:0-14768 GCA_945889655.1 bacterium HR33 | reverse complement strand
CGTGCGTTTCGGCGTCGAGCCACATGTTGCCGGCGATGAGGGCTGGCCCCAGGCGCTTGGGTTCCACCCGGACGCCAATCGCGCTCACCCGGTGGCCCGGCAGCTCCAGCGAGACAGAATCGAAGATGGCGTAGCGGTAATAGTCGGGTCCGCCGGGCGCGAGAGGGTGCAGCGCGGGGTTTTCAGTGATTTCCTGGTCAATGAACCGGATGCTGTCCCCCAGCCCACGGGGCACGAACCAGGGATCGCTGAACGTGCCCTCGACCTTGGCGCCCCTGATCGTGGATGCGCTGCGGGCGCCGAGGACCTTGATCTTGAGATCGTTGGGACGGGCCCACGTGATGGCCGCCGCGGTCTCCATCGCGATGAACGGGAGTATCCGGGCAAACCGGCTGCGGCCGAGACCTGCGTCCACCCGGGTGCGGATCATCGCCGAGTAGTCGTGAACCAGCGTGTCCTGGAAACGATGCCGGGCGCGCGCCTCGGCAATGAGGCGCGCGGTCGACCCGTCTTTATATGTAGAAGTGTCTTGAACCTGGACGGCGAGGAGTGCCGCTAGGACTGCGCCGACCATCGAGCCCGGTCATTGCGCCGGAGCCCGTAGCGTCGGAGCCGTCGCCACAGGGTCGTGCGCGAAATCCCCAGCATGCGCGCGGCCGCGGCGAACTTCCACCCGGTGGAGTCCAGCGTCGACAGGATGGCCCGGCGCTCGCGCTCGGCGAGCGTATCCGATCCATTTTCACCTGACAACACCACCACTTCGCCCACCTTGTGGTCACCCACCCACACGGGACGGACGCTCGGGCTATGCGGCGCCAGGCGGGGGAGCAGCTGGGGCGCGCTCGAGCCGCCATTACTCAGGTCCGCGGTCCCGTGCAGTGTCGTCCGGGCGGCATGGTTGGCGTACAGCAGCCTCCCGCCGGTGTCGAACACCAGCGTGGGTTCGCTGAAGACGTCCAGCACCGATCGGGCAAGTGGCGACAACGCGTCTGAGTAAACCATCGTCGTACCCGTACGCTGAGTGTGAAGGTTGGGTTTCAGGACGTTAGATGCCCTGAGGCGCAAAATGGTTTCAGGCTAGCGCTGGATTGGGGAGTGTGGGATATTTGACTGTCCAATCAGTCAGGGTACCTGTGGCCCGACAAGCTGGCAATGTTCAAGTACGTATTCTCGATGCGGTGGTGAAACACCTTCACCGACATGGTGCTGGTGGGATCACCCTGGAAAGCGTGGCGGGGGAAGTTGGCTGCGCCAAGGGACTTCTGAACTACCACTTCAACACCAAGGACCAGCTGGTTGCGCTCGCCGCCGAGCGGCTGCTCGCGGACCGCGAATCCCTCTGGAAGGAAGCCCTCGACACCCAGGATCCCGACGCCGCCATCAGCCAGGCTTGGGAACTCATCAAGCAGGAGGCCGACTCGGGCTTCTGGCGCGCCTGGACCAGCCTCTCCGCGTCTTCTGACAAAGTGACTGTCCGGACAGTCAATACTGCAATTGACTCATTCAGCAGGACTTTGGGCAAATCCGTCGACGCCGTCCTCGCCAGCATTGGATTGTCTCCCACAATCGCCGTCACGGAACTCGGACATCTGGTAGGGGCGGCGGTACAGGGGTTCGGGATGCAGTTGGCGAGCGGCGTTCCGGAGAGTCACGTAGAGGGGGCACATGCGGCCCTTTGGGTGAGCATCCTCGCGCTCACCCGTCCAGCCGAAGACTAGCGGCGCTTCCGGCCTCGGCCGAAGCGCTCCTTCCGCCTTCCGTGCTTCTGCTCCCTGGGCATCGCATTCAGCGTGCGCTGGAGATCGTCCAGCGAGTCCGCCTTGTAGGTGTTCTGCCCGCGGGAAATCACGAACTGGAGCGGCCGGTCGATTTCAGGCAGCTCCCGCGGCTTCAGGCGACGCGCCTGGCCCTCCCGAATGTGAAGGCGAGCCACTCCCACTCCGTTCTCCAGGTCGTAGCTCAGCGTTACCCGGTCACCTGCCAGCGGGACCGAGTTGGGAAGCGCGTCCAGCTTGTCGCGCTCCGACGCCAGTACGAGCGACTCGGCGTCCAGCGAGAGGGGAACCGAGACGAAATCCGACCAGTTGTTCACCCCCTCCATTTGCGCGCGGAGCAGGCGCCAACGCTCCTCGGGAGAAGCGGAAGTGAGCGTGCCAGCGGAGCGGCGCCAGTATTCGTCGAGGCGGGCCGTGGCGCGTGCGATTTTCCTCTGGTCGGGGTGCGGGGTCCTGCCCTCGATCACCGCCTGGGCCAGCGCATCCCTGGCGGCTTCTGCAAGCTCAGCGGGGAAGGAGCCCTCGAGCGGAGACCGCGAGCGGTCCAGCTCGAATCCGAAATACTCCAGCCGGTGAGCCACCGCGAGGCCGGCGAACTTGCGGTCATCGCGGAACTCCACGGTTGCGGCGCCCTGCTGCGCAAACTTCCGGATCAGCTCCAGCGAAACGTTGGTGCCCTCGATGGCGGCGCGTGCGACGCCCCGCGCATCGGCGAAATACCGCAGGGATCCGGCGACGGCCCCCCACCCACTGCAAAACGAGCCCCGGGACACCCGCGCCGGGCGTCCGTCCGCGGTGTGCTCGTCGATGACCAGGTCAAACGGCCCGATCCGGGCAATCAGCTCGCGGAAGGCCCGTACCTGGTTGGCGCCCGCCCGCGGCAGCTTGGCCGGCAGCGGGAGCTCCAGCGTCCGGTAGACGGACGCCGTGCCCAGCGCGATGTCCTCGATCGCCTTGACCAGGACGCCGCGATTCTCGGCCCACTCCGCCAGCTCGTCGGAAAAGAGATGCCGGGGCAGACCGTACACCTCGCCCAGGTAGCCGAACTGTTCCACCGCCTCGGCGAACACGTTGTACGCCGTCAGGTGATCACTCCCCTGGAGAATGAGACCTTGCAGGTCGCGCTCGTCGCGCGTCATGCGGTGCAGGGAATCGATGTTGGCGCACACCGCCACGAAGGGAACCAGCGCTTTGTCGGCATGGACCAGGACTTCGCCCCAGGCCCGGTCCACCGGCATCGCTTCCACGTCCTTGCCGTACTTGGTCAGCCGCCCCTTCGCGATGAGCCCACGGCCTTCCAGCCGCTTCATCGTCTCGCGGTACGCACGGCGGTCCAGCGGAACCGGCAGGTCCAGTTCGGAGAGATCCACCCCGATCGCCGCGGCGGTGAGGGCCACACGCTCCGTGTCACCCGCCAGCTGGAACTCCGGAGGCGTGGGACGCAGCGAGGAGAATTCCACCTGCCGGTCGGTGAGGATGTAGACCTCCCCGCCCGCGACGCGGCCGTGTACCCGCCCCGCCATCTGCAGGATCTCGTTCGCGCCCAGGTAGAGCCGCGTGAGGACGTTGCGGCCGCCCTGCACCAGGTTGCCGTACCGGGCGTCGTAGATAACCACGGTGTCGAGGCCGTGGATGTTCAGAGCCGATTGCCCTGCCGCCGTCATCGCCAGCAGGAAGGGCTTGGCGGCCTGGCCCTCGAGAAAAGGACGAATCACCCGGATTGGCTCGCCGCCGTGGTAGAACGCGGTGTTGAGCGCCTTCCAGGTTTGGCCGAGCTCTGCCGCGAGCTTCTCGACTTCCGCGCGCGTGGGCACGAAGACCGCGATGCCGCGCTTCTCGTGGATCGCGCGCTTGATAAACCGTTCGCTGAGAAACTCCAGCGGTTGCTGCATGCGCGTCTCCACCCGGGCGGCCTTCTCCGGATCGAACGCGTACGTCTCGAGCACCTGTGCCGAATTGAGATACCGGGCGTAGAAGGCCGGATCCACCGTTGCCGAGAGCCAGATGAAGCGGGAGCCGACGCGCTTGCCGAGCCCCAGGCACAGCTCCAGCTCGGCCGAGGTCTGGTGGATTTCGTCCACGATGAGCGTGTCGTGCGGGGAGATCAGCTCGTCCTGGAACCAGCGGCGCGCGATGCCGGTAGTGACGATCACCACGTTCCAGCTGGGCGTCTCCGGCGTCGCCTCGCGCTCACGGTTGACGACACCCACCTTCAGCGGTGCCTTGAGTATCTCCTCGGCGATCGGACGGATGCTGAGTGTCTTGCCCGTCCCGGTGCCGGCCATGATGCCGAATCCCAGGCCCCGGCGGGCCAGGTCGCGGATCTCGTCACCATGTTCGCGCTCGAGCAGCGTGTCGATCCGCAATTGCAGCGCGAGCTCGATGGTCTCGCACGCTGCGCGTGTCGGGGCGATGACGATGATGCGGCCGGTGGCGTGGTCAGCTCGCCGGAATGCGTCGGGATCTGGAGGGAGATAGTGATCGCGGTACGGCTTGGTGGGATCCATCAATCGGAAGATACACCCGCCCAGACGCAAACTTCCCTACGGGAGCGATTTACCGGTCGTCGGGAACCGTCCAGATGAGGATGACGCCGCAGGGGTTTTGCACTCCACCTTCGATCTCCAACGGAGTGTTGATTGACCCCTGATAAATCTCAATTCCCCCGATCCAGGATGGCGGAATAAGGTTGACGTCGAATGGATCGAGCGACACAGGGTCTCCACGCCGGGGACGCGACATCACCATTCCATCAAGGATGAGCGTGTGACAGCCTATTCGTGAGCGTCCCCCGACGTATGGGAAGAGTTCTTCCGTCATGTAAGGGTTCTTTTTCAGTACATCCTGTCGGGTCACGTAGTGGCCCCGTCCGTTCCGCCGCCGCCGGAAGAAATCATTCATGCGCGGGTTACTCTCGAGCAGCGATGCCTGGATACTGATGGAATCGAGCTGCGTCGCGAGCTGGGCCAGGCGAATCGTCCCAAGGCTCATACTCGACCCGGCATGATTCGCCAGCGACAAACGCCGGGCCCACGGAGCAAACCCAATTCGCCGGAAAAGGATGATGGTCGGCTGCGCGCTGAGCTTGCGAAGCACGAAACGTCCATCGTTGTCCGTTTCGGTCTTTGCACCGTCCACCAGGTACACGGTCGCATGCGCAATGGGCTGCCCAGACGCAGAATCGACGAGCGTGCCGGTCACAGCCACCGACTGATTCTGTGCCGAGAGGGGAGCCGAGATCACCGCCGTGCCGATGAGCCAGCACGACAGAAGGACCCTTCCCACTCCCGGCACAGTCACAGCTACCGGTGCCGGTAGACGCGGTGATGCCTCGGCACCACCACAACCACCCGTTGCCGGTGCACGGGCGCCTGGCGAACAATTACCGTGCGAGCGGGATAACATCCGTAGCGCACATGATTGCCGCAGTAGACCGTGGGGTGCCGCACGACGTACCGAACCGGTGGGCGGTAGTGCCTGGCACCCACGTCGGCGTATACTCGAACCTGTGCGGCGGAAACAGCGGGGAAAGCAACCAGTACCAATGCCGCGAACAACAGAGCCCCAAATGAGCGTTTCATGGTCCACCTCCTGTGGTGACCCCACTAAAAGGAAGAACCATGCCGCTTCGATGCCACAACGCAACTGATTGCAGGTCAGGGGGTTAGCAAAATGACGTTCGCAAGGAGACTGTACAGGAATTCGGACACTACCGGCCAGAAATGGTCACCGGCATCCAGGGCTCTTGGCTGGATTGGCGCGGCCGTAATGCTCGCGTTTGCCGGGACGACCGGTTGTGCGGAACGAGTCGGAGACTGCGTGGAAGTTCGCCAGAACACCGGCGCCACCCGTCTGCCGGGGTACACGCCGATCGCGTGCGACCAACACTGCAAGCAGACGACCGGGTTGATCAACTGCTACTGGGATGATCCCTTTGGCCCGACGGGATTGAACCCGAGCCCTCGGGGAGCCGAGCTGGCTGGATCAGGTGCCGGAGACGATTTGCGCGATAAGCCCAAGCACCTCGCCGGGCTTGGCGTGGCGGTTGAGTTGTAGCTTCGAGAAAACCAGCGCTCCATCGACACTCACTTCGAACGCGCCGCCGGCGCTCTTCACGAGCTTCACCACGGCTTCCGGATAACGATCACGGATCTCGGCCGCCAGACCGGCGGCCCGGGGTTCATAGTGTCAGACGACGCAATACTGGATAGCGACCTGCATCACGGCCTCCCAAGGCAACTGTTGGCAAGTTAAACGTCGCGCCCGCCCTACACCCAGCCAATCTAACTGCCTGTAGCTTGCAGATTTGGCTCGGTTTGTCCACATTGGGTTCTCTGCTGAAACTGGTACGCTGCGGGAGGTCATTTTGCACGTCCAACGAGCCGTTCGAATCCTTTCTGGCCTGGCGCTCCTCGCCGGCATTCTTGCCCCCTCTGCTAACGCCCAGGTGGGCAAGGGCGGACAGGTCGGCGTTGGCACCTACGCGACATTCTCGCGGTTCGATCGGACGAACCTTGGCCTCGATCAGAAGTTCGGCGCCGGAGCACGGGCGACATGGTATCTCACTTCGCTCTTCTCGCTCGAGGCCAGCGGCGATTACACGGTGACCCGCCAGCTCGTCACGCTCTCGACGGTTAACGTCGCCCGTATCGGTGGCACCCTCATGGCCAACACCAAGTTTGGCCCTTATCTCGGCGTCGGCTTCGAACGGCTCTTCTATCGCGGCGCCGTCTCTTTCGACGACAACGGACCGCACCTCGTCATCGGCGAGCGCCTGCCTCTCGGCGGCCGCACCGCGCTTCGCCTCGAGGCGCGCGGGTCGTACTTCCCCAGCACGAAGTCACCAGCCGCCGCCGGCAAGCCGCTGACCATCTCCGGCAACATCGGCCTCTCGGTCTACGCGTTCGGCGGCGCGATGCGTGACTCGGACAAGGACGGCGTAGCGGACAAGCGGGACAGGTGCGCGGCCACACCCACCGGCGCCACCGCGGACGCCGATGGCTGCCCCCACGACACCGATACCGACAAGGTCCTCGACGGCCTCGACGCGTGCGCCGCGACACCCGCCGGCGCGACAGTGGACGGCACCGGCTGCCCGCATGATGCGGACAACGACACGGTCTTCGACGGAATCGAGACCTGCGCCGACACGCCCGCCGGCGCCACCGCCGACGCGAAGGGCTGCCCTTCGGATACGGACGGCGACAAGGTCCTCGACGGTCTCGACAAGTGCGACGCCTCACCCGCCGGCGCCGTGGTCGATGCGACCGGTTGTCCGGTGGATACAGACAAGGACCTGGTATTCGACGGACTCGACCAGTGCCCGGATACGCCGCTCAACACGCCGGTCGACCCACGCGGCTGTGCCATTGTGACCGATGCCGACGGTGACGGGGTCGGTGATACTCTGGACCGCTGCCCGAACACGGCGCCCGGGACCAGGGTGAACGAGACCGGCTGCCCCGTGGATGCGGACAAGGACGGCGTGGAGAACCAGTTCGACCGTTGCCCCAACACCACGGTCGGAACCAGGGTGGACGCCGTCGGCTGCCCGATCCTGTTCGAGGTCGTCGAGGGCAAGGCGAAGGCCCTGGTGCTGAAGGGGGTCACGTTCCAGTCGGGGCGGTCCACGCTGACGCCGTCGTCGTTCCTGGCGCTGGACGAGGTGGCCGGCTCGCTCGTGGCGAATCCCACGGTGCGGATCGAGATCTCGGGACACACCGATTCCGTGGGTGTCCGCGCAAAGAACGTCGCATTGTCACAGACGCGAGCACAGGCGGTGCGCGCGTATCTTGCGAGCAAGGGTGTCGCGGCCAATCGCATGGTCGCCAAGGGTTACGGGCCCGACCGCCCGGTCGGCACGAACAAGACGCCGGCAGGCAGGGCGGTCAACCGGCGGGTCGAGTTGAACCTGATTCCGTGAAGGTGATGGTGTGCGGGTAATGCCGAAGGTGATGAGCGCAATGCGCGCGGCGCTGGTCCTCGCCGCCGTGATGAATTCCGCGGCCGTCGCCCAGGAGACGGCCGCGCCGGTGATAGACTGGCAGAAGCTGATCGATCACGACCCGCGGCGCCCCAACTATCTCGGGGCGTTGAATCCCTCGCTGCCCGATGCCATCGCGCTGCCGCCGCCCCCGCTGGGCGAACCGCCCACCGTGGTGCGCGCACTCTACGGCAACGCCTGGGTTTTCGGATCCGCCCGCTTCTGGGATCTCGTCCGCCTGGCCGACACCACGGAAGTGAATGCCCTGGTGCTCGACGTGAAGGACGACACCGGCTACCTCACGTACCGCTCCACCGTTCCGACGGCTATCGAGATCGGCGCCAACACGCGTATTCGCGCCCCCGACGCGCGCGAACGGCTCGCGACGCTCAACGCCAAGGGCATTCACACCGTCGCCCGCATCGTCGTTGCCAAGGATCCCCTGCTCGCAAAGCAGAAGCCCGAGTGGGCCATCCACGACACCCGTGGCGGCATCTGGCATGATCGCCAGGGTAACGCGTGGGTGGACGCGTTCCAGGATTCAGTCTGGATCTATGCCGCCGACCTGGCGGCTGAAGCCGTGCTGATGGGATTCGCGGAGGTGCAATTCGACTACGTCCGATTCCCGGATGAGCCGCCGGCGCTCCTCTCCCGTGCCATTTACAACGGACGCAAGGGGACCGAGACCAACCGTGACGGAGTGCGGCGCCAGATCGGGCTGCTGAAGGAGCGGGTGAACAAGCTGGGCGTGCCTTTCACCATCGACATCTTCGGCCTGACCACGAGCGCCACCACGGACATGGGCATCGGCCAGTACTGGGAGGATCTCGTGACCCAGGCCGACGTCGTGCTCCCCATGATCTACCCGTCACATTACCAGCGCGGGGCGTACGGCTTTGCGCGTCCGAACTACGAGCCGTACGCAATCGTCCGCAAGGCGCTCGAGTACGGCATTCGCCGCAACAAGTCGATTCCGGGCGCCGCGAAGATCCGCCCATGGCTGCAGTCGTTCACGCTGGGCCGGCCGCGCTACACGGCGGTTGAGATCCGCGCGCAGATCCAGGCGGCGGAGGACGTCGGCATCCAGGATTGGGTGTTGTGGAACGCCCGGGGTGTCTATCCCGCCGATGCGTTCAGGTCGGATCGCGGGTCACCCGCGGCGGAGACGGCTCCCGGCACTTCGGATACGCGCGGGCAGACGAACTAGTCGCCGGCGGGGACCAGCCCTGGTTCCCAGGTCGCGATGTGGCCGGCTACCGCGCTCGCCGCGGTGGTGTACGGGCTGGCCAGGTAGAGCTGGCCCGGCCCGGACCGGCCAGGGAAGTTCCGGTTGATCGCGCTGACGGTCACGGTTTCCCGGTCATACGAAACGCCCGGGCCCGCATTGATGCAGGCTCCGCACGAGGGCTCGATGAATTCGGCGCCCACCGCGCGGAAAATCTCCAGGTAACCCTGGTCCTCGCAGTACCGCTTGACCTCCTGTGAACCCACCTGGATGAAGCACTTCACGTCGGGATGCACGCGTTCTCCACGCTCGAGTGCTTCGCGGAATACACGCGCATACATGTCCATGTCGGACTTCTTCCCGGCGGTGCACGAGCCCGCGTACGCGATATCTACCTTCACGGGGCTGCCCAGCTCCCCGATGAAGAGTCCGTTGCCCGGATCCCCCGGAAGCGCCACCATCGGCAACAGCTCTCCGGCGTCGATGTCGATCACCGTCTCGTATTCGGCTCCTTCGTCCGGAGCGAGACCCGCGAGCAGTGCGCGGACCTCCGCCGGCTTCATGCCGCGCTCCCGCACGAGGAACTCCACCGCCTTCTCGTCGGGCTGCACCAGGCCGGTGAAGGCCCCGACCTCCGCCGCCATGTTGGTCATGGTCGCGCGCTCGTCAATCGAAAGCTCCTCCACCGCCGGTCCCGCGTATTCCACGATCTTGCCGATCGCGTGACCGTTCTTCACGTACGGGTGCCGCAGGATCTGAAGCATGAAATCCTTGGCGGTCACGTTTTCCGGCTTGCGGCCGGTCACCCGGATCAGGACCGAGGCCGGCACCTGGATCCGGACGTCACGCGTGAGCCACGAGTTGAAGATCGCCGTGGTCCCCACGCCGAACGCGATGCACCCGATGGCGCCGGCATGCGGAGTGTGGGAATCGCTGCCGATGATCAGGTGTCCCGGCAGCGCATGTGACTCGAGAATCTTCGAGTGGCAGATGGCTTCCGACCCGGCGGGCAGGCCGTGCAAGCCGAGCATCGGGCGCTCCAGCTCGCCATAGAGGCGAACTCCCTGTTGAGCAGCGAATTCTTCCTGTTTTTTCTTGAGCTCCAGCGCCACGTCGAGCAGGCCTTCGGCCTTGCGCTCATCGGTCATGGCCAGCGCGAGGA
This sequence comes from bacterium HR33, assembly GCA_945889655.1. Classification (GTDB taxonomy): domain Bacteria; phylum Gemmatimonadota; class Gemmatimonadetes; order Gemmatimonadales; family GWC2-71-9; genus SHZT01. The sequence goes on along the minus strand of CAMDCH010000042.1, from coordinate 4,623 downwards.
AGGTCAGGTGGTCGCGGAACAGGAACACCGAGGACGGGTCTTCGATTTTTTCCTGCTCGCCCACGTAGTCGCGCCAGAAGATGGCCGACATGGGCGTCACGTATTCGTGGCTGAAACGGATGTCCGTACGGACAAAGCCCTCGTCACCGGGACGGACGAAGGGAACACCAACCTCGTCACGTGAGAGGTCTCGCACCCAGTGGCGGGCGATGATCTTCTCGGCCAGTGTCATCGGCCGGGGGGTGGTTGAGGGAAGCGGGACCCGCGTCTTCCCCTGGAGCCGGGCGACGTTGTACTGGAACAGGCCACCGTACTCGATCACGCCGCGCGTGATCTCTCCCTCGCCCTCGGTAAACTCCGCGAGCGGGATCTCCTCGCCCCGGCGCACGCGCTCGATCAGCCCGAAATCCGTGCTCGTGAGCAGGCCGAGGTTCTGGCAGTTCTCGTTGTAGATCCGCTCGATGCTCTCGGCGATGACGAGCTGGACTCCGGCGCACATCTCGGCGTAGGGAGACTGTTCGCGCGACGATCCCTTCCCGCGCCGCTTCCCGCTCACCGAGCACGCGAACCCGCCCTTCCGCACCACCCCGCGCGTGATGGGGAAATCCTTCCCGGCCCGCAAGCCGAGATAGGGGAACTCCCCGAGCGTCTCGTCATAGTAGTAGCAGATGTAAGCGGGAGTTATTTCGTCGGTGGAGATGTTGTCGCGGAGCGGCGCGGAGAGCGGCCACGCGAGATCTTCACCAGCCAGCTGGCGCCGGATCAGGTCGGCGTCATCCGCAAGAAACAGTATCCTGCCGGAAAAACGCACCCGGTCAGGTCGCCTGGCGACAGACCGGTTCTCGAGACTGTGGATCATAGTGCTCGGAGAAAGTTGCCGGCTCACTCCAACTGGGGCAAGCGTAGAACTACATTGACTGCAATGCGCTCCAACCCGCCCGTCGCGGTGTGCGTTATCCTCCTGGCTGCGTGCTTCGCCGCCACGCCGCTCCGCGCGCAGGATTCGATTCCCAGTGTGCTCGAGCGCCTGGGGACGCTGCGGTCCCGGCGCGTGCAGGAGAGCTCCGGGGTCGCGCTCAGCCGCCACCATCCAGGAGTTATCTGGACCCACAACGATTCCGGCGACAAGCCGATGATCTACGCCATCAATTCGGCGGGCGACGTGCTTGCGGTGGTCAAGGTCACGAACGCGCGCGCCACCGACTGGGAAGATCTCTCGCTCGCCCAGTGCCCCGAAGGCAACAGCGCCTGCCTCTACATCGGCGACACGGGGGACAACAGCGAGAGGCGGAGGTTCGCTTCGCTGTTCGTGATCCCGGAGCCTGACCCGGCCCTCGCCCGGGCACCGGGAGACACACTCGAATCGGTGCCGGCTCGCGAGGTCCGTTTCACGTATGCCGACGGGCCGCATGACGTGGAAGCCATCTACGTGGACGGGGCGGGCAACGCGTCGCTCGTGACCAAGGGGAGGAGCGGGCGGGTCGTTCGCTACCAGATTCCGCGCGCTGATCTGCTCAAGGACTCCGCGGTCGCCCGGCCGGCCGACACGCTCGCGATTGGCCCGGCGCTTCGCACTCTCGGCCGCATGGTCACCGGCGCTGCAATCTCTCCAAGCGGCCGGCGCGTCGTGGTCCGGACCTATTCGGAGCTCTACTTCTTCCGCCGGCGTGACGACGGGCACTTGGTTCCCGATGGCTTCCCCTGCTGGTTGGGGGCCGCAGAGCCGCAGGGAGAGGGCGTGACCTTCGTGGACGAGGCAACAGTGATCCTGACCAGTGAGTCTTTGCCGAACCAGGACAGCCCCATCCTCCGCGTCCGGTGCAGCCGGGCCCCCCGGTAGAGGGTTATCGGCCACTGGCCTTATCTTTGACGAATAGATAAGTTCTCGCCGATTTTTCCGACAAACCTTCAAGCCGCGCCCGGAGCTCCCCCTGGACCTGCCGACATCCCACCGAGTTCCTCTAAGTTGGCTCAGGGCAAATGCTTGCGCCTCAATCCGCTGGCGGACCGTAAGGGACATACTACCGGAAGGGTCGGCAACCGAGAATGACCGGATGACCCTCCGGCAGGAAGTTCTGTCCTACAAACCGGTCCTGATGGGAGCCAGAAAACAGAAGAAAAGCGGGGCCTGGGGCGACGGAATGCTGGGAAACGGGGTATTCCGCTCACCGACCGCCAAGGACGTCGGGACGATCGCCGAGTACCGGTTCCTGGTGGACCTCGGCGTGCCCCTCGAAGAGCGCTCGATGCGCATGGCGGAGCGCACCTTCTTCCGGCTGCTTTCGCGCGATGAAGACCCGTCGCTGCTCTTTGAATTTGCCAAGGCAGCCAGGGGAAACCCTGAGCTGGTGCTCTGGACCAGGGGCCTCATGAGGCAGGGCGCCAGCGCCGCGCTGGCGCAGGCGGGCTACCTCGAAGACCCCCGGGTGCGCGGAGCGGCACATCGCATCGCGACCGACGTATCGGCGTTCCTGCGGAGCGACCTCGCTGAAAAGCCGCTCATCCGGAAGGGCGCGCGCACCATCCTCCACCCCGAGGCAAATCCCCCCACGCTGCTCTCGGTGGCGATGTTTGCCTACATGCCGAGCCTCCAGCGTGAGCGCGCAGGATTCGTCGAACGCCTCGGCCAGTTCCTCGCGCAGCCTCCGTCCAAGCGCGCGTGGGTGATCCAGGCGGGCAAGCGCGCGCTCAAGCCGACGTTCGAGCTGTTGGGTGATCCGCTGGCCGCCGATGCCGCGGGCCGTACCAAGGATCTTCCACTCGCGTTGCACTGGATCGAATTGCTTGTTCGCATGGGACAGCTGCAGAGCTCGTCCACGGCCCCGCGCGTGCTCGCGCGGCTTCTTTCCGAATGCGACGCGAACGGCGTCTGGAATCCGCCGAACCTGCGGATCATACCAAAGGGTGCCTCTCACTACGCCGACTTTTCCTTCCCCATGGAAGTCGATGGGAAGTCGCCCGAAAGCCGAAAGGCAGATGTGACGTTCAGGCTGGCACTGATCGCCAAGCTGGCGGGGTGGACGCTCGAGTACACCTGATTTATAGTAGTAGTAGTGGCTACTACCAGCGTTGACCTGACCCCTTTCGGCTTTACCTCGACCGAAAACCTTGTTTACAATCGCCTTGTCGCTGGCGGCCCAGCCGGCGGCTACGCCATTGCGCGCGACCTCCTCATCGCCCGGGCCAACGTCTACCAGGCCCTCAGGGGGCTCGTGGCCAAGGGCGGCGCGGCCCAGATCGATGGAGAACCAGCGCGATTCCGCGCGGTGACTCCCATGGATCTCTACGCGTCCATCGTCGATCAGAGCGCAAGAAAACTGGACGGACTGGAGCGCCAGTTGGCGGGAGCGCACGTGGAGGGCCAGGCGATGACCGTCCCGGTAAACGGCGATCGCGCGCTGGTGGAGCTGGCAACCCGCGTGCTGGTCCGCGAGCGCGAGCCGGTGACGTTACTGACCCCGGCCCGTCTTCAGCCGGCGCTCACTCCCGCGCTTCGCAAGCGCGCGGTGGACGGCGGCGCAACGGACACGTGGATCATCAGCGATGCACCGCCGGGGAGTGACATTTCGTCAATCCAGCTCGATCGCGTGCGCGCGCTGCTGGGCCTCGAAGCCTTGATCCTCCTGGCCGGTTCATCGGTGCTGCTCGCGCGTTTCTCCGCCGGGGAAACGTCCGGCTACTGGACGTCGGACCCGTTGCTGTGTGCTCTCGCGCGCGGCGCCGTGGCGGCTCTCCTGGGAGACACTCCATGATCGAGCGGGCGCGCCGGCCGCGGAGCCGCGACAGCCGGGCGCTGATCGTCAACGCGGCCCGTCAGGAATTCACGGAGCAGGGCTACGCGGGCGCGCGCATCGAGCGCATCGCCCGCCGCGCGGGCGTCAACAAGCAGCTGGTCTTCTACTACTTCGGTTCCAAGCAGGGCCTGTACGATGCGATCGTGTCCGCGCTTGCAGGTGAAGCCACCGAAAGCGCTGTCGGGCAACCTTCCACGAGACACGCCAGCGAGGGCCTGCGGGAAACCTTCAGCGGATTGTTCGACTCGCTTGCCCGCCGCGGGGACCTCGCGCGGCTCATCGTAACCGAGACCCCGCGCGCCGGGCCGGCGCAGGAGATCTACGCGCGCACACTCAGGAAAATGACAGGTGAAATCCGGCGGGTGGTCGTCGAAGGGCAGGGACATGGGTATTTCCGCGACGACATCGATCCCGATCGCGCGGCCCAGCAGGCGGTGATCCTTGCGTTGGGTTACCTGGCGCTCGAACGGGTGCTCGAGAACGCGCCGGACCCGGCCAGGGCCCGCTCGTGGAGAGACGCGACTGCGGATCTCCTGGTGCGAGCCCTGGCCTGGTGAGCTAGCGGAGCGCGCCCACCAGGGTTCCCGGCTCCGCCGGCGAGCCGGGGCGCACCGTAGAGTTCTGCTCCGACCCTGAAACTGCGGGACGCAGCGCCACCGCCAGCACTTCGCTCAAGTCGCTGACGGCGTGGACCGTGAGCTGCTTGCGCACGTGCTCGTTGAGATCTTCCAGGTCCGCTTCGTTTTCCTTCGGCAGCACGATTGTGGTGATCCCGGCCCGCAGAGCGCCAAGGACCTTTTCCTTCACTCCACCGATCGGCAGGACGCGG